>CAZUAZ010000007.1:0-11095 GCA_964618445.1 uncultured Aquirufa sp.
CCCCGAATTTTCGACTCCGGTAATTCACAATACAAGGCCCGGATATCCGTATACATATTAGTATAAGTAGCCGGATTAGAGCGCGGAGTGCGACCGATGGGCGACTGGTCAACTTCAATAATTTTATCAATATGTTCCAGACCCGTCATCGACTTAAACGGCATGGCATCCCGTTTTGTCCGATCAAAATGCTGCTTTAGTTTCAACACTAATGTGTCATGAATCAGGGTTGATTTACCTGAACCAGAAACCCCGGTCACCGAAATGAATTTCCCTAAAGGCAAGGATATCGACACATTTTTCAAGTTGTTCCCCGTCGCACCTTTCAACTCGATGTGATGGCCGTTTCCAGGCCGACGGGCCTTGGGTACGTCAATCGATAATTCCCCATTTAGATACTGAGCCGTAGGCGTACCTAATTTGATGAAATCTACCGGTTTTCCGAAGCCGACTACATGACCGCCATGTCGGCCTGCACCCGGACCAATATCCAGAATATAGTCAGACTCCAACATCATATCCTTGTCGTGCTCCACAACCAAAACCGAATTTCCTAAATCGCGCAAATCCTTCAACGCCTGGATCAACTTCTCATTATCCCGCTGATGTAGACCAATGGATGGCTCGTCCATGATGTATAACACGCCCACTAGCTGTGTGCCTATTTGGGTAGCCAAACGAATCCGTTGCGACTCGCCTCCTGACAAAGTCTTCATAGGTCGATCAAGCGTCAAATAGGTCAAGCCAATTTGTGTCAAAAACCCAACGCGCTTGCGAATCTCCTTCAATACCTCCGAACCAATCTGACGCTGACGATCAGAAATACGCAACTCAAGTCCCTCCAACCAGTGCGCTAATTCAAGCACATCCATTTGGGCTAACTCCCCGATGTGCTTACCATCTATTTTAAAATGAAGCGCCTCCTTTTTCAAGCGATAACCTCCACAATCAGGACACGTCTTAATCACCAAAAAATCCTTCAACCAATCCTGTGTCTTCTCCGATCCACTCTCCTGCTGACGCTTCAAGAAATTGATTATTCCATCATACTTCGTACTCCATTCCGTCCCCACATATTTTTTCGAAGGAACAGGAACTGGCTCATCCGTCCCATACAACATCATTTCCACCGCCTCTACAGGGAATTTTTCAATGGGCGTAGATAAACCCACTTGAAAAGGCTTTAACAATACTTCTAATTGCTTAAAAATCCACAACTCGCGGTACTCGCCTATCGGTGCAATAGCTCCACGTACAATACTCAACTTGCGATCTGGTATCACAGAATCCTCTGTAATTTCCTCGATCACCCCCAAGCCATTGCAGCATGGACAAGCGCCATACGGACTATTAAATGAAAACGTATTGGGAGCAGGCTCATCGTAAGACAAACCCGTTTCAGGATCCATTAATGTTTGTGAAAAATAATGCACATGTGAAGCCCCATCCAGTACATACACCTGCCCTTTCCCCACCTGCATAGCCGTCTGCAAACTTTGTGATAAACGTACCCGCTCATCATCTGTCACGACCAAGCGATCAATCACCACCTCAATATCATGTACCTTAAATCGATCCAATTGCATTTTCGGCTCAATGTCGAGAATCTCGCCATCCACCCGCACTTTGGTATATCCCCACTTCGCAATCTGCACAAAAAGCTCGCGGTAATGGCCCTTACGACCCTTAATTACCGGAGCTAATAAAACAATTTTAGACCCATCAAACTGTGAAGTTAGGGTGGTAATAATTTGGTCAACAGATTGTTTGACCATTTTTTGGCCGCTCAAATACGAAAATGCCTCTGAACCACGTGCAAACAACAAGCGCAAAAAGTCGTAAATCTCCGTGGTCGTACCTACTGTCGATCGTGGATTTTTGGACGTGGTTTTTTGTTCAATTGAAATAACAGGTGAAAGCCCCTCAATCTTGTCTACATCAGGACGCTCCATGTTTCCTAAAAAGGACCGGGCATAGGCAGAAAAACTTTCCATATAGCGGCGCTGACCCTCTGCGTAAATGGTATCAAATGCCAACGAAGATTTTCCGGAACCTGATATTCCCGTCACGACCACCAGCTGGTTACGCGGAATGGATACATCTATATTCTTTAAATTGTGCTCTCGCGCACCCAAAACCTCAATATGTGAAAAACCCGTTAAATCCATGCCTTCTCCTAAAAATGAATCCACTAAAGTACAAAAAAAGAGGCTGCCCTTTTCGGGGCAGCCTCAAGAAAATATGAATTAATCTTAATTCAATAATTCATCAAATGTTAAGCTAACATAGTACATGCTTCCAACCAATGGGTTCGCCCATCCAGTTTGATAAAGTCTACCTCCTAAGTTTGTTCCTCCCACTTTAAGAATTGATTTAATGCTAGACAATTTCTTGCTTACCTGCACATCTAACGTGTGGAATGCTGGAATTACACTTAATTGCTGTTGGTTCAATACCTGATTAACAATCGATGACTGCCACACAAACTTCTCTTGGTATCTCCATACAGCACTCATTCCCCAACCTGAACCACCGATATTACGGTTTGATAAGGAAACGTTTGTACGGTAGTTAGGCGTATTGAACGCAATTTGGAAATTAGGTAGTCCACCTGTATCCTTCAACTCGTTATATGAAACGTTTGTTCCAGCCATCCAGTTATTACCTAATTGGTAATCTAAGCTTACACCCCAACCTTGGGTAACAACCTCACTTTCAACATTCGATGGGAAAGAGAAAATCTTGTTTCCAAGAACGGTAGGATCTTGATGCTGAGAAGGCAATTGAACAACTACCTGCCCTGCAGAGAAATTGGTAAAACTTGAACGATACGCATACACATCAGCTAGCAAGCGATCCGTAAGGAAACCTTTGTAACCCATTTCCAACGTACGAACTTGCTCAGGCTTCCAAGGCTTAGCTGTATAAGCAACTGGCTTTCCTGCAAGCACTGATGGCAACGTAAATGAGTTACCCGATAACTTGTAACGATCTTGAACAACTGCCAAACCTCCTAACAAACGCGCAGATGGCGTAAGCAAGTTGATGTACTGATCTTGTGTCGTAGGGATACGGAAACCAGTTTGGTAAGAAGCACGGAAATTTGAACGACCTTCTGTAAATACTCCCGAGAAACGTGGGCTAAACTGACCATCAAAATTTTCATTCTTATCGTAACGTAAGGAAGCTGATAACTTCAACTTATCCGAAATCAACTTTTTCGCAAACTGAGCATAAGCACCATATTCCGAGATAGTAAACTCGTCTCCATTATCCTGCAATGCAAACAAGGTACCTTCTGAATTCAACGCATACCGACGGAAGTTAGCACCTACAATCATTTCAAACTTATTGCCAAGTTTCTCTGTCAAATTGTACATACCCTCTAAGTGGTACAAGGCAGATTTATCTGTAAACTTCGCACCTGCTGGTAAAGGCCTTTGTTTAATATCTTCTACAGCGGCATTAAATGCAGGAGTACCTGGGATTAAACGATTTCTGTCAGCAATCGCACGCGCATTTGCGTGGTATGCTGGGAATAATGCTTGCGTGCTAGCGATAGCAGAACCAATGGCTGTGTTCGGGTTACCCGTTGCAGCAAGTGTTGTCTGCAATACCGTACCAAAGTTTTGTAAGGCAGCACCTGCAAAAGCACCAAAGTATTCTGGGTACCAAGCCGTCGATGGCTTAGCTGCCTCATTAACTAATGCGCCTAATGTACCTGTTGCATACGCATCACCTGAATTCTCTTGAGTCGTGTACGCACGAACGAAGAAGTTAGAACCTTTCAATTCAGCTTTATATTGACCCATCGAGAAGTTCTTGATTGAATAACGGTCAGCTCCTGTGTACAAAGTAGTTCCTTGACCATAAGATCCTTGCATAATCAACTCAACCTTATCATTAAAACGATAATGCAATGCCGCATTAAACTTAATGTTACGGTTTGTATAGGATGCCAAATCAGCTTCGGTATAACCAATACGAGAAACGTTTACATTAGGTGCAATAAAGCCTAAGATAGCAGATGGCGATAATGCCCCACCTGTAGCACGCGAAATTTGGTTAATTCCAGCTGTCAAAGGATGGTTAGGTACACCTAATAAAGGCGATAGAGAAGACAACATATTTACGTTCGTCTCATCACCAAAAATACTTACACCATTATACCCTACGTTTGTCCGGTGATTTCCATTACCTAAACCACGGCCGTTTAATAAACTTTGGTCTCTGTAATCCGTTGACTGCCAATCTTCAGCACTCAACATATTAAAGTTAACCTTATAAGCCCATTTGTTATTGATTGCTTTCGCATAACGGAAAGACACATCACCATAAGGAGTTGTTACTTGCGTACGATTCGACGCAGTCATCGCACCCGCTTTTACCTGAGCGCTTAAACCTTGGTATAAAAATGGTGATTTTGAATTCATTAAAATGATACCATTCAAGGCATTGGGTCCGTATAAAGCAGAAGCAGCTCCTGGTAATACCTCAACACCTTCCAAATCCAATTCAGAAATACCTACGATATTACCTACCGCGAAGTTCAAACCTGGTGCTTGGTTATCCATGCCATCAATCAATTGAACCACACGAACGTTACCGTTCGAGTTAAATCCACGCATGTTGATAGATGAGAAACCTACCGATTGTGTACTTACCTCAACTCCTTTTAGATTACGTAAAGCATCATAAAATGAAGCAGAAGGTGTCTCACGAATGGCACGAATATCCATTTTTTCGACTGAAACGGGAGATTGCATCACTGACTCCTCGATACGAGAAGCTGATACTACAACGTCTTGACCCATTAATGCTTGCTCTTTCAAATTAATTTTCAAATCTGTTTTATTGCCTGTAATAGCAATTTCTTGACGCTCATAACCCACCATCGAAACTTGGATTGTAAACGGAGCTGGGGTTGAAGTTGTCAATGAGAAGTTTCCATTGGCGTCAGAAATTGTTCCGATCACCTTGCCTTTTACCGAGATACTTACCCCGATTAATGGCTCTTTTGAACCCTGATCAGTTACTTTGCCGCCCACTTTCGTCTGTGCAACAGCTACGAAAGCAAAAAGAAAAAGCACCATAAATAGGGGCATCGTTGAAGTAAAAAGTTTTTTCATAATGTCTAATTTTGTTGAAACGATTTAGTGTAGGGTTTCTACGCTGTCACAAATCTAGAAACTTTTAAGAATATGCCCAATGAATGAACTTAAAAAATTACTAGTTTTTCAAACTATATTTTTATTTAACCTGTAAATAGTCACATAAACATCCTACCGTTAAACTAATTTTACTTCAGAAAGGATTGAATTCTTAGTAGCTTTACACGTTTTATTAAGCACCGCATGCGCAAACTATACAATTTCGTTGCATTTTTGGCCCTATTATGGCTAAGCTTTGCATGTGCAAGACCCGTTCCTGCTCGACTAAGCATTCGCTGGAATGAAAGCCCTAAACCCGAAGAAGTTGATTATAGCTTAGAAAGTAATTGGGCTTCTTTGCCTACACGGGTGGATGCAGCGGACAAATTACCCAAAAAGTCTCCTTTACAAGATGAACAAGCCAGCGCAGCTGCTGATGTATTCTTTATTCATCCGACCATCCTAACTTATGCGCCCAAAAATGAATATCAATGGAACGCATCGGTTCAAGACACTTACCTCAATCGGCTCGTTGATAGCACTACGATACTAAACCAAGCAAGTATTTTTAATGCTGCAGGAAGAGTATATGCACCTCGGTACCGACAAGCGCACTATTTTGCATTCGTAACTGAGTTTAAAGAGGACAAAGCAGCGGCATTAGACCTTGCCTACTCAGACGTAAAAAAAGCATTTGAATATTACCTTGCTCATTATAATGCGGGAAGACCTATTATTATTGCCGGACATAGTCAAGGGACAGTACATGCCACCCGCCTGATGAAAGAGTACTTTGATGGCAAAGCACTGCAAAAACAATTAGTTGCCGCTTACATTATTGGTATCGCAACACCCAAAAATACATTTACCTCTATCCCGCCTTGCGAGAGTCCACGTCAAATAGGCTGTTTCATCGCTTGGACAACTTTTTTACAAGGGTATTTACCGCCTTGGCATCCGGGAGAGCCCACAGATCTTGTTTCAACCAATCCACTTACCTGGACTTTGGATGAAAATTTTGCCCCCAAAGAACTTAATCCAGGAGGGGTTTCCTACGGATTTAAATGGGTACGTCATTTTGCTGATGCCCAAAATCACCAAGGAATTTTATGGACAAACACACCGTATGTTTTTGGCCGAAGCTTTGTCAAAATTAAAAATTGGCACCAAGCAGATCTTAATCTATTTTACGCACCCATTCGAACGAATGCCAAAGAACGCGTAATCGAATTTTTAGGCAAATAATCTATGCAAGAGCATTTTCTAATCATCATGGCTGGGGGTATCGGAACCCGATTTTGGCCCATCAGCCGCAGCTCAAATCCTAAACAATTTCATGACGTACTTGGCGTGGGGAAAACTATGTTACAGCAAACCGCTGAACGCTATGCAGGTATTATTCCGCAGGAAAATATCTATGTCGTGACCTCTGAAGAGTTTGCTGATTTGGTCCAAACGCAACTGCCTTACTTAAAATCTGATCAGATTTTAAAAGAGCCGCAACGTCGGAATACCGCGCCTTGCATCGCTTATGCAGCCTATAAAATTGGCAAAAAACATCCGAATGCTACGCTAGTCGTTGCTCCTGCAGATCACGTCATTTTAAAGGAAGAAATATTCCGAACCAAAATCTCCTTGGCTATTGAAACCGCTCAGGGAAATTCACTGGTTACATTAGGCATTTTACCTACCCGACCAGATACCGGATATGGATATATTCAATTTCAAACGGGTGACCATGAAGCAAAAACAGTCAAAACATTTACTGAAAAACCGCACCTAGAGTTAGCCCAAGCATTTTTGGAAAGTGGTGACTATGTCTGGAATGCAGGCATATTCGTATTCACCATCCCTACGTTCAAACGCGAATTGGAGAAAAACCTATCAAGGTTAGCTGAGCAATTTGATGAGGGAGAATCTGTATATTATACTGCGGAGGAAAATGATTTTATCCGCAAGGTATATGCCGTTTGCAAAAGTATCTCGGTAGACAATGGCATCATGGAGAAAGCGCAGGATGTCAAAGTTATCCTCGCGGATATCGGTTGGTCCGACCTAGGTACTTGGAAATCCATGTATGAAATCCACGAAAAAGATGCGAATCAAAATGTGATTACGGGAAATGTGTTAACCTATGATTCCCAACATTGCATCATACGAACCCCATCTTCTAAGTTGGTCGTCATCCAAGGCCTAAACAATTTCATCGTTGCCGAGCATGACAATGCATTAATGATTTGTCCAAAAGATCAGGAACAGGAAGTAAAGAAATTTGTGGAAGCTGCCACCAATTTAGATATACGCTTTTCTTAAACGTTGGCAATATCGATTAGACTTTGAAAGTCTGGTATGGTATGAATCGCTTCAGGTAGTTTGCGATCTGGTTGTAGGACCAAATAACCTGTCAACATGATTCTAGTGTCGGGCATATCTTGTGCCATTTGTGCCATATAGGCATCAATATCGTCGGCACTTGGCTCTGTGGTAAATACGCTAAAAATATAATCAGGCTTGTGAATGGAATAAGCAAGCAATAACTCGTCATAAGGTAGGGATTGTCCTAAGTAAACAACCGCGTGTTTTCTGGCACGAAAGACATAATTAGCAAAAAGCAGGCCGATTTCGTGCAATTCACCTTCCGGCAAATACAACAAAACACGCTTGGCCGTTGGCTTCAAACTTAAATCCTGCTGGTCAATCGCCGCAATTAATTTTTGGCGTATCAAATGACTGATAAAGTGTTCTTGCGCAGGCCCCACTGACCCCGAAAGCCACAAGGTGCCTAGGCGGCGCATAAACGGATAAATTACCTCCAGCATATAATACTCGAAGCCATGCGCATTAACAATATTTCGAGTCAATTGTTGAAAACGTGCTTCATCTAAATCCATCATCGCAAGCGTTAAAGCTTGCATGTGATCCACATGATTGAAAGAAGTTTCGGATAGATGAAGAATGTGTGACACCATTTCTGCATCGCTCATCTTCGCGATCTCCGAAATTTTAAATCCACCTTTTTCTTGAAGAAGCGCAATGTTAAGCACTAATTTAAGCTCTTGATCGCCATAGTGACGAATGTTCGTGTCTGTACGCTCTGGTTTTAGAATACCATACCGCTGCTCCCAAATACGTAATGTATGGGCTTTTATTCCACTTATATTCTCTAAATCTTTAATTGAAAAAACGTTCATAGCTATTCGGTATGTTAGGGAAACACACCAACGGGCAAATTGTTATAAATTAAATTGCATAAATATCCAGTGCCCCAAAAAGAACAAAAACTGCAAGGCCGCTATGAGCCGAAACAAGCTAGATTTTGCCGGTAAATCAGCGGAAATATAAACCCAATGAAAGAAAAAACTAGCTACCCACCAGGCAATAAAATTTTGAACAGGTATATGATTATTGTTCCATTGCCAAAAATCGAAATGCACGGCCACAGGTTCAATCAAAACATCTAGAGCCGTCATTAATCCTGCCCCCAATGCCGCTCGGCCAATTTTCCCACCCACATTCCATTCCGCTACGACCGCGCCAGTAACCATCACCAAAAGAATCCAATTAATTCCAATCGTAATCGGCACATGTATAACTTGATACCCAAGCGTACGCCCATAGGCGTATTCACCAAAAATCTGACCCGTTCGAACACCGGCCACCTCAAGCATCCATGCCGCCACGGCAATGGCCACTAGCAAAACGTACGCTTGGATGCTTGGTTTTGGAAAATACCAGAAACAAATAAATCCTGTAAACCATAAGGTTAAGGGAACTAACGAAATAAATGTGGCTGAAACAACCGGTATATGCATACCAATCAAACCGGATGCATACAAGACAATTAAAAATCGTTTTAAAAAAACTGGATTCATAAATCTAATTCAATTTTACCAACCTTTTGGTTTTTGTATTTCGACTGCATTAAGCCATACACAAAACTTTAATCCAGTATCTATTCATCCAAAATATGGCATAGATTCGTCTACCTAGGCAATTAGACACTGTTTGGGTTTATCCAGGACCAAAAATAAAAAAAAGTCCCGGCATCTAAACCAGGACTTTCAAAATAAACGGGCGGATGATGGGACTCGAACCCACGACCAAGCGCACCACAAACGCCTACTCTAACCAACTGAGCTACAACCGCCATTTAGGACTGCAAAAATACGGAAAGCTTTCAACATTGCAAACCTTAGAACAAAAAAAGCGGGAGAATTTTCATGCCCCCGCCTAAACAAATTATTTCTGAGCAGCGATGTAACGTGCCTCAGCTTTCGTCCAATCTACCACGCTCCAGAATGCATCAATATAATCTGGACGCTTATTTTGGAACTTCAAATAGTATGCATGCTCCCAAACATCTAATCCAATGACTGGGAAACCTTTTACATCAGCCACATCCATCAACGGATTATCTTGATTAGGTGTAGAAGAAACCGCAACTGAGCCATCCTTTTGCGCAACTAACCAAGCCCAACCTGATCCAAAACGCGTTAAACCTGCCTTCTTAAACTCTTCTTTGAAAGCGTCAAATGAACCAAATTTAGCATCAATTGCTGCTGCTAAGGTTCCTACAGGAGCTCCTCCACCGTTTGGCGATAAGATATTCCAAAACAAATCATGATTAAAGTGACCACCACCGTTATTGCGAACCGCAGGAGACAAGCTTGAAATCTTTGTAAACAATTCTTCCAAAGACTTTCCTTCTAATTCCGTTCCAGCTACAGCCGCATTCAAGTTCGTTACATACGCATTGTGATGACGATCATGGTGAATTTCCATGGTCAATGCGTCAAAATGAGGTTCTAATGCATTATTTGCATAAGGTAAAGGTGCTAATTCAAAAGCCATATCGATATGATTTAATGTGAATAATTTTTAAACGATTCTAATTCCAACTTTGTTCGAAAGCTTAGCGCTTTCGTGAAAAAAATTCTTTCAATAATGATTCGGATTCCTCCGCAAGAAGTCCGCCTACAACCTCCGTTTTCGGATGCAACACCGTACTTCCGACAGCCTGAAATCCGCGTTTTTCTTCATAAGCCCCAAAAACCAAGCGGCCCAATTGCGACCAATAAAGCGCTCCAGCGCACATCAGGCAAGGTTCCAAGGTCACATACAGCGTGCAATCCTTTAAATATTTACCACCAATCGTTTGGGCGGCAGAGGTTATGGCAAGCATTTCAGCATGTGCGGTGACATCAGTCAATATCTCCGTTTGATTATAGGCCTTCGCTACAATTTTACCTTGACAAACCACAATCGCCCCCACCGGTATTTCATCCTCCTCTAAAGCCCTTTCGGCTTGTCGGAGCGCTAATCCCATAAAATAGGCGTCTTCATTCAACATACGCTAAGCAGGCATTTGAATGACACGATTGCGCAAATAAAAATCTAAAAGTACAATAGCAGCCATGGCTTCTACAATCGGCACAGCCCGTGGCACAACACAAGGATCATGTCTTCCCTTACCCGAAACCGTGATTTTTTCGCCTTTCTCATTGACGCTATCTTGATCCTGCATGATGGTTGCGACCGGCTTAAATCCAACCCGGAAATAAATCGGCTCGCCATTTGAGATCCCTCCTTGGATTCCTCCTGAGTGATTCGTTAGCGTTCGCAAAGACCCATCAGCCTGCTTTTCAATGATATCATTATGCTGAGATCCCCGCAATGCAACCCCATCAAATCCACTTCCATATTCAAATCCTTTCACCGCATTAATACTCAACATGGCTTTCCCTAGCTCAGCATGCAACTTATCAAACACAGGCTCTCCCAAACCTATCGGGCAACCGGTGATATAAGCTGACACAACACCTCCTACGGAATCACCTTCCTTGCGGATTTGATCAATGTAAGTGAACATTTTTTCAGCCAATTGCGTATCAGGGCAACGAACAGCATTCGTCTCCGCTACACGTAAATCCAATTGTTCAACAGGC
>CAZUAZ010000007.1:11195-62799 GCA_964618445.1 uncultured Aquirufa sp.
CATGGCAATCGGTGTACCAGTCGTTTTCCCTTCAAAAACACCTGAAAGTACCTCAACCGAATCAGCTTCTTTGCGCTGCGTGGTAATACGCGATTGACCTGGCTTTCTGCGATCCAACTCAGATTGAATAAAATCCAAGTCAAAATTAATCCCGGCCGGGCAACCTTGAATGACTACTCCCACGGCTGCTCCATGTGATTCACCAAAGGTGCTAATCTGAAATATTTTCCCGTATATACTCCCCATGTTTCCTTATTTTTTTGCTTTCCCAAAAAGAAATAGCAACGTTATCATCAGCAAAAGAATCACAAAATTAACCAATTGTCGCCAATTGATCCATCTATTCCAAAGAACCGACAAAGAATCTTTCTTTTCTATCTGATTGTAAATACCTCCAGACTCATCTTCCGTATGCAAAAATCTGTCAATTGGCTGCCCCTTAACAATCAAAACAATCGGAGATTTCAATGTATCAAAGCGCTCCTTATCTGTGTTAAAATAAATCCACTTAAAATATTTACCCAACGAAATCTGACCGGGTTGTTCAGGTACTATCTTAAAAACATCCGTTTTTTGACCAATCATCTGATCCCCTACAGGTGCTACAGAACGTTCAGTAGAAACTTGTGAAAATTCAACAAAATAATCTGATTCAACTTCCTTCGAATCCCAAAGAATACTATTCCCGTCACCTATCACACTTACTTGATATTGAATCGGTTGACCCGTTTTCACCGCTTTTTGAGGTAAGACTTCGGCCAACTTAAAACTCCCGACGGGTACTTTGCCAGCCAATGGATGGATAGGTAATGATTTGGGGGTGATACTAAAGGGTGAAGATTTAAAGTATACACTACGAATTTGGCGTTCCAATCCTTTCCCTGGACTTACTTGTTTAACGCGAAAATTCAAGGATGGAATACGAATTACATGATTATCCAACGAAAAATAACTAGCCTGAAAGAAACGATATTCGGTATATTTTTTCCCCCGAAATTGCACTTTCAACACGCGTTCAGACTGTAACCCAAAATTTTCTTCCCAACAATTTCGAGGCCTCATTTGCTGAATCAGCTCTGGGATTTGCATATCATTCCGATCAAAAACTAATTCAGTTGCATTATTCTCCGGAACATAAAATGACATCTTAAGGGTAAAGCCTTGGCCAACAAACGGTGTACGCAAATTCGTGCTGACCAAAAAAAATGCCCCATTGGTGTTGGTCAACGTTCCTTCTGGGATAACGAGCTCTTCCGACTCCTTGGACTCGTCGGCCGTACCCTCAGCCACTTGGACTGTAAATGAATCCCATGGAATCAATTGTCCATTTACTTGAACCTCCTGCGATGGAATATTGAAACTACCCGTTCCATTCGGCTGATAATATTGTGAAAAAGTTTGCGTCTGAACGACTTGACCATTTTGAAAAAGTGAGGATTTGCTCCGACTAACACCTAATTTCTTGAAGCTGGCAATCTCCGGAAACTGATAAACGGGTGGCTGTTCTGACACGGGTAATGTAAAAAATACTACTAAATACTCACTCGTGGTGATTGATTTACTACCCACTTGAACTGTCAAACCTTCACGCGTCTGTGCACTAGCTGGATGGAGTACACCCAGGATGAAAAGGAGACAAAGAAATAAGTTGGCATTCTGACGCATCCGCGCAATTTACACAAATTGTTATGGAGAAGAATCGAATCAGATTAAAATTACAAAAGTTTAAATCGGAAAGAGAGACCTAGTGCGGCATACCAGAGTTGGCTTTCATTCAAGCTTTTACCAATCGACACATCTAATTTAAGATCATCAGAAACATAATAAGCAAGTCCTCCATCGACCCAAGTATCCGTCAAAGTCGATTTAGGCAAACGACCAAAAAACTCAACATAGGCATATCCATTTTCCCCAATGTTCATGTTCGGTGCTATGCGAATGATCCCTTCCATCGCACCATTTGAATGCAATTCTGATCCAAAGTTATAGCCAACTCCAAAGGGGCCGCCCAATGAATTTTGCATGGTGAAGACGACCTCGCCCAAGGAGTGGGGCGAGTCATTTCGCTCACTAGCGTCCCTATTCTGGTTATTTACATGATACTGTACGATGACAGCACTTCGAGGAATCCATTTGGTCCCCTCAAACAGATGAAATTTAGCCCCAGTGGATTCAACTTGAGCATGCACTTTTTGATCTTGAAGGTAAACGAGGCTAGTTAAACGCATTTCTACCCAAGGTGCGATACCAACTTTCCAAAGTGTCGTGGGAGAGAAAAACTGAACATCATCTCTGTTAACATTCCGATTGAAACCCATTTCAGCCTGAAGAAATCCCTTTCGAACAATATACGGGCACTCGGTTTGATCAGGCCTATCTGTTTCAATTCGACCTTCCTGTTGGCCTGACAACGAAAACGACAGCAATAAACACAAAATTAGATAACGCATGCACGCAATATACATAATTTTTAGTCTAGACTAAAAATTAATTTATGCTTGCAAAATAAATACTACTTTGAGCAGACATGCCATCAACATACCAGCAAACAATCTATTAACTGATTTTTAACAGAAAAAAGAAAGGATTTTGGAAAATTGCACAACATTCAAGTAAATTGCAGAACAAATTTATCCACTAATTACATCTAAGCGCTAGAGAAGATCAGCAGTCATACGCAGTACGCTTATGAAGATATCAACATCCACTTTTGAATCGAAAACGTTTACCTTGGGAGATCAATTAACCCAAGAACAAAAAGAATATTTCGACAAACATGGTATTATCCAATTCAAGCATTTTATCACATCTGAAACAGCTCAATTATTCATAGATGAGTTGGCAAAAATAGAAAAAAAATGGCTGGCCGAGGGTATCGAGAAAGTCAATGGCATCCCATTGAAATTTGGCCAAGACCCTGCCGGTAACAAAATGATTCAAAGGATGTGCTTTACAAATAAGTACAGTCCAGTATTAGCTGAATTTTTAAAAGATCCGCGTTTCAGCATACTGATTGAATTACTAGCGCCCTATGAAGGAAGAATCAGCGAGGAGGAAAAAGATGGTTTAGTGTTTAATCACTATGTCAATCATCCAAATTCAAAATTCACGCAAATGGGTTGGCATACCGACTCCCCGCGAGACCTTTTTTTAGGACAAAAAATTCTTCCCATGCTCAATGTAGGTATTCATTTAGATACCTGTCCATCTTCGAACGGTGGTCTACGCGTGATACCCGGTACACAAAATCAGGGAATGCTCAAATTACTTTTTGGCAAAAAACAATTCATTGATCACCGACCAGACCCGCGTGAAATTGCATTTGAAATTGAACAAGGTGATTTGACAGTCCACGATGGTCGCCTATGGCATCGCGTGGAGGTCTCGCCTAATTTTGGAGAAAAATCGCGCCGACGAGTTATGTACGTCCCAATCATAACTGGGAAATACAAACCCAAAACAGCCAATAGCCGGACTCCATTGTATCACAGACTGGCCAAAGTGGTAACGAAATAAAAAAAGCTGGCCTTCATTCGAGGTAAGCTTTTTTTATCCTTGAGACTCCATATAGGATTGTAAAATAATAGTCGCTGAAACACGATCCACAGTTCCCTTCACACGGCGGTCTTTTTTAGACATTCCACCCGCAATCATCGCTTGCATCGCAAGCTGGGAGGTGAATCGCTCATCATGTTCTATGATAGGCATGTCAGGAAATTTCTTCTTAAAATGCTTAATCAATACCCGAACCCCATGCGTAGAATCTGTATCAGAATTATCTAGATTTTTAGGCATCCCGATAATCACTTTATCTACCGCTTCATGCGCAAAATAAGTGGCCAAGTAATCAAGCAAAGTATGCGTCGGTACTGTATCTAAGCCATTCGCGATAATTTGTAGTGCATCCGTCACGGCTAATCCCGTGCGCTTCAACCCAAAATCAATCGCCAGTATACGTCCCATAATTATGCGATATACCCCTTATCTCGCATAATCTTATCCATCAACTTACGGTCATTGTCCGAAAATATAGAGAAAGGAAGATACAAAAACTGATATTTACCCATCTCTAACACATAGGCTTCTTTGTCCTTATAGGCAGATAAAATCATTTCCCATTTCAACATGCCACCTTCCTTGTCGGAAATTTTCATGAAGATTTGCCGACTGTCTATTTCGTAGCGATACTTATCAAACAATTGTTTGTATTGCGCAAGCTGGGTGATACCCGTAAATTGAATTAACCAAAACAAGATATATCCGATTACCCCGATGGCTAAAAAGATATAAATCCAATAATTTTTATAGGTTCCTGAGAGGTTGAGGAATACATTAACCCCAATAAGCACTAAAGGAATAAATGCCCATTTCCATTGAT
The DNA here is from genome assembly GCA_964618445.1 of uncultured Aquirufa sp. Taxonomy (GTDB): domain Bacteria; phylum Bacteroidota; class Bacteroidia; order Cytophagales; family Spirosomataceae; genus Aquirufa. The sequence goes on from CAZUAZ010000007.1 coordinate 15,574, forward strand.
TCGAAAACAATTGACGCATGCAAAGACCTACGTATTTATTTTTTTCCAATCCATATTTTTTGGTTTTAATTGCCAGCGGATTGGAAGGTGCTTGCATTTGAGCGCGTTGCTGCCCACCGTACATTTTAGCCATAAGTAAATTATTTTAAACGCTAAATAAAGGGCAAAGGTACGAAAATTGGATAATTTTGGGTAATTTTAATTGGCTAATTTAGTTTTAAAGCAAAAGAATATGTCGGCAAAACAAGTACTAGACGGTCCTGCCTTACTGCAAAAAATCAGACGAATCTCTTTCCAGATTTTCGAAAATAATTTCGAAGAAAAGGAAATCATTATCGCAGGAATCGTGGGACAAGGCTTCGCTTTAGCTGAAATGATTTGCCAACATGTACAAGAAATATCCACGATTAAAGCTAAAGCTGTCTCTATTCAATTGAACAAAGACGTGCCTTACGAGAGTCCTGTTCAATTTGACACAGACCTAGCCATTCTCGAGAATAAAGTTGTTATCGTTGTTGATGACGTCTTAAATACCGGCAGAACTTTTTCTTACAGCTTAGCGCCCTTTCTGAGTATTCCAGTCAAAAAATTGCAAGTGGGGGTGTTAGTAGATCGAAATTATCGAAAATTCCCGATTGCCGCCGATTACATTGGATATGAATTATCCACGACCCTTTCAGAGCATGTTGAAGTAATTATTTCCGATCCGCAGAAATGCGGCGTGTATTTACATTAAGTATTCCAAATCTCCCAAGCTTTTTCCGCTTGACCATGTAACATGGCTAACCCAGCATGGGTACCACCCACACCTTGCGCTATCCCCTTGCGTAAAAAACTAGTTTCAAGCGGATTGTAGACAATGTCATATAAGTAATGTTGTCTTGTCAATTGATCGTACGGAATAGGCGGGAAACCCGCTACCTGGGGATGCATTCCCAATGGAGTGGTATTAACAATCAAACCAATTTCAGGAAGTAAATCCCCTAAAGAATCATAATCAACCGAATCCTCCATGGGTGTTCGTGACACCTTGATCACCGAAATCCCCAGATCCTCAATTGCCGCAATCACTGCTTTAGCGGCACCGCCTTGACCTAATATGCAGGCCGACTTCGTTCTAAATGCAGGCAAAGCAGACCAATCTGTAAGGGTTTGCTGAAATCCGAAATAGTCTGAATTGAATCCTTTCACACGACCATCCGGCAAAAATTTTATGGTGTTGACCGCACCAATACGTTCCGCCGCCGCATCTATTTCATCCAAAAAAGGAATGACTTGTTGCTTATAGGGAATCGTTACATTAAGACCTTTGAGATTCGGATTTTCACGTAAAATTTGTGGAAAATCTTGCATCGACGGAATTTCAAACTGCGTGTACGCATGCGATTCCGAAAGGCCCAAAACCTCAAATTTATCCGTAAAATATTTCTTTGAAAACGAATGTCCCAGCGGATAACCAATTAACCCAAAAAGCGATGTAATGGCCATGCTATTTCTTCGAAAATTGCTGCTTTATAACCCCTAAGATGATGGGTAAAACGGAGACGCCAACAATACCTAAAACGACTTTTTCAAAATTAGATTTAACCCATTCGTTATCACCTAAATAATAACCGGCCAATGTAATACTGAAAACCCATAGGCAAGCTCCCAAGAAACCATATAACAAGTACACAGGATAAGACATTCTGCCAGCTCCAGCTACAAATGGAGCAACGGTACGCACAATCGGAACAAAACGGGCTAAAATGACCATTTTAGAGCCATAATTCGCATAAAATTCTTCAGTTTTTTCAATATGAGCTCGCTTTAAAAACAATACTTGCTCGCGATTTTTTATCCATGTGCTGAAATTACGGCCAACGAAATAATTCACCTGGTCCCCTAATAATGCGGCTAATATCAACAAAGGAATAACCGTGGTCAAACTCAACTGGCCACTAGCCGCAGCCAATAATCCCACCGAAAAAAGCAAGGAATCGCCAGGCAATAATGGCATAACGACTAAACCCGTCTCAACAAATACGATAGCGAATAATAGGGCGTAGGTTAACGACCCATTCGCAGCGATGAATTCACTTAAAAAGGTCAACGGATCTTTTAGCAGATCAAGTAATAATTGAATCATACGAAAGCGCAGACAAATTCTGCGGTAAATGAAAGACTTATTTAGTCAAAAAATGATCAAATGTATCGCCACGCAATCCTAAACGAATTGTCTCTAGCGAGATAACTTCATTGGGAGCAATATTTCCCATGTTTACATTGGCTCCAACAAGCTTAACAAACCAAACTTGCTGTGACTTCTGCGGTGCTTCCCATAGAATTTTTTCCTCGGGAATTTCAGTTAAAATCTCTTCTACCAAGCCTTGACGCACTTCACCTGATGCACGAAATAAACCGACATTACCACCCTCACGCGCTTCTCCGATTACCTTCCAAGCACCCGCCTCTAATTCCATGCGCATTAACTTAATCCATTTATATGGAGGAATAATTTTAGCCTCATCCTTAGAACCTACCTCAGATAATACAGTCACCTGTTGGGACAACGTACGAATAAACTCACATTTGACCTCAGACTCCATCTCCACAGAACCATCAGAGATCTCAGCATATTCCATCCCGAACTCATCGAGCACCCGGCGGTATTCGTCAAACTGTCCACGCACATAAAAGGCCTCAAAAAGTGTACCCCCAAAGTAGACAGGAATTCCGGCCGACTTATAAATAGCTAATTTTTCTTTTAAATTTTTTGTCACATAGGAGGTGGCCCAACCTAGTTTAACTATATCGGTATAGGCTCCGCCCATCTCAATAAAATCCTCAACTTGACGCAGGCTCAAGCCCTTGTCCATTACCATCGTCAACCCTTTTTGTCTAGGCTTGCTGGTACGCTCAGGAATTTGACTCAAATTGTAATTCATAGGTTTTTATGATTGCTTTTAGCTAGTTTGTTGATTGCCCAAAAGGCTAAAGTGCACAAAAATAAGCATTCCATCTCATTGTGGCAAATCCCAAAATACTCATATATTTGTCGGAATTATACGCGTCAACATGAAACACTTTTTAGTCTTATTTATTTGTGGCCTGTTCTTTTCGTTCAACGGGCATGCTAATGGAAGTTCAGACCAAATTCTTGGAGAATGGATTTCAGAGCAGCGAGATGGCAAAATCACGATATTCAAACAGGGAGACCGCTATTTTGGAAAAATTTCCTGGGGAAAGATTCCCGGAAAAAAAGATACAAATAACCCAGATCCTAAACTCAGAAATCGCGATTTAGTAGGTGCCGTCATCCTTCAAAACTTTACATTTACAGGAGAAAGCTGGGAATCAGGTACAATTTACGACCCGAATTCTGGTAAAACCTATGATTGTATTTTAAAGGTAAAAGACAAAAATCAAAAATTAGATATTCGAGGATTTGTGGGTTCAGCTATGTTTGGACGAACTTCTACTTGGACCCGTTCCTAACTATTTAATCAACTGCCTAAGATGATCCCTAACGATTCAATTCTCTCCTATTTAAATCAAAATTTAAATAAAAAAATTGCGGATGGAAACCCAAGCCCTATCGCTACCTACCTCGATGGTACGCTCCTAAAAGCCTCTGCAGGGTCAATAACTGCTGAATTTGAGGTGCGACCTGACCAGTGCAATCATGCACAAGTCATGCACGGAGGAATCATCACCACCATCTTAGATGAAATCATGGGGATGACACTGATTACGCTAAAGATTGAACATCTATATGTGACCATCAACTTACACGTTGACTTTCTTTTTGGGGCGAAAGCCGGTGAAAAAGTAACAGCCGTCTCAGAGGTGTACCGTCTAGGTAAAAAAATCGCAAACGTGGAGGCTAAACTTTACAACGCAGAAGGTAAATTATTAGCTAAGAGCACGAGTAACTTAGCAGCGACTTCAATTCCAGTCCAATTCTAAGCTAATACTTGATACGTAATAAAGGCGGTCAAGTAGGCGAGTGCCGTCATGTAGAAAAACTGTATCGCCGGATATTTCCATGATTTAGTCTCACGATAGGTTGTCGCTAAGGTACTCATGCACTGCATGGCAAAGGCATAAAATATCAATAACGAAAACCCAAGCGCCGCATCATAGAGTGGCTTACCAGTCTCCGGATTAATCTCCGCTCGCATCCGATTCTTAATCGTAGCATTTTCATCATCGACCTCGCCGCCTAAACTGTAGATGGTAGACATCGTCCCCACAAACACTTCACGTGCTGCAAAGGATGTAATTAACGCAATACCTATTTTCCAATCATAACCCAATGGCTTGATAACAGGCTCAATAAAATGCCCAAAATGACCTGCATACGAATTTTCTAATTTCTCTGAAGCAATCCGATTGGATAATTCGGCAGCAGATAATGTTGGATTAGCTTGTCTTACTTGCGCATCAACTTGGCTCATGCTATCGCCTGGACCATAGCTAGCTAGTACCCAAAGGACAATTGAAATCGCTACAATGATTTTTCCGGCTTCAAAAACGAATGCTTTCACTGAATTTAAAATCGAGATCGCCATGTGCTTAAACCGGGGAGCTTTATATGTAGGCAATTCCATAATGAAATAGCTCCGCTCCTTCACTTGTAAAATTTGCTTCATGACCCATGCTGAAACAATAGCCATTAAAAAGCCTAATAAGTACATCCCAAACAAGGCTAGGCCTTGTAAATTAAACAGACCAAACAAAGTACTCTTTTCAGGAACGACCAACGAAATCAATACCGTATAGATAGGAAGGCGCGCAGAACAAGACATTAGTGGCGTCACCATGATCGTGATCAACCGATCTTTCCATGAACCAATCGACCGCGTACTCATAATCGCCGGAACTGCACACGCAACACCCGAAATTAACGGCACAACAGATTTACCATTTAGGCCAAAGCGACGCATCAACTTGTCCATGATAAACATCACTCGAGACATATAACCCGTTTCTTCCAACATCGCAATGAAGAAAAACAAGAATGCGATTTGCGGTATAAAAATCAATACACCGCCAATACCGGCAACAAGTCCATCAGTCAACAAACCTGTGAGTGCGGAAGCTGGCAATACTGTTTTCAACCAATCATTCAAATAAGCTACCCCAGCATCAATAGCATCCATCGGGTAAGCTGCCCAAGTAAAGACCGCTTGAAACATGACAAAAAGCAATAGGAAGAAAAAGAGATATCCACCTATCGAATGTAAAAAAACAGAATCAAGTCGGTCCGTCCATGTTTTAACCGGAGGTGCATCCCACTGGCGATTCAAATTTATTACACAACGCTCGACTACTTCCGACAACGCTTCATAGCGTTTGACGGTTTCAGAAGTCTTATATTCCTCCGATTTGAATTGAAATTCATCTTGAATCGCATCAAATGCTTTTCGCTGATCCGGTGAAAACATTTTCAGTCGATCATGCTCCATCAGCCACAACAACGAACGGTAAGGATCCGCCTCGCCAAACTTCAATTGAATCCCCTCGAGCATAAGTTCATCCACCGGCAATGGTAACGCATCATTGGAAGCATAGCGATTTGCTAACGTTTTCCCTACGGCTAATCGTAATCCATTTATACCAATTCCTTTTTTGGCATTTATTTCTGCTACTTCGACGTTGAGTTCGCGGGCCAACTTAATCGAGTTAATGACATAACCCTCCGTCTCAGCGACATCGATCATATTCAACGCAAGCACCGTGGGAATTCCCAAATCGCGCACCTGCGAAAAAAGCAATAAATTACGTTTTAAATTAGAGGCATCAGCGACGACAATCGCCATATCAGGATAATCTTCATTGGCTGGATTCCCCAAAATATTAATGACCAATTCCTCATCCAGCGACTTAGGGTAAATGCTGTAAATACCTGGTAAGTCTAAAATATCAACCTCTTGGCCCGGCTCAATTTCCCATGTGCCCGTCAACTTATCCATGGTGACACCTGGAAAATTCCCCGTCTTTTGCCGCAAACCAGTTAGGCTATTGAACAATGAAGATTTTCCTGCATTGGGATTACCAATTAACGCTATTTTAGGCCTTTGTGACAAAATCAGTTGTTTAGTAGATTAATTTGAATCGTAGCCGCTTCATCCTTACGCATGCTTAACGTGTAGCCAGAAACCTTGATGGCCAACGGATCTCCGAAAGGAGCCAAATGCGTCATCTCAATTTCCGAACCAGGCAAACAACCCATTTCCAATAACTTTAATGACAGCAACGCATCCGTAAAACCGATAATCTCAGCACGCTCTCCTATTTTCAATTCAGCTAAAGTCTTACGCGTATTCAAGTCTACTTATTTAGAATTATTCAAAATTAGGTCAAATGTACTAAGTATTTTTGACCTAAAAAATGATAAGCAATAGTTTTAGTTCGGATTGTACCTGAAAGCAAAATTTCTGTAGTAAATTGCGTGTCCTTTAGGATTTTTTAATCAAAATGATTGGTCACATACCTGTTTTAGTCAAAAAAGAAATGCAAATGGAATGGCGTCAGCGCTATGCCCTTCAAGGCTTGCTACTCTATTTGGCTTCTACTATTTTCGTATGTTACCTTTCCTTTAAGGCAAAACAGCACACAATCAATCCCATCACGTGGAATACTCTGTTTTGGATCATCATACTGTTCATCGCAATCAATGCCATCGGTAAAAGTTTTACGCAAGAACCGAGCCAGCGAAATCTCTTTTATTACACGCTTGTAAGCCCAGAAGCGGTGATATATTCCAAGATTATTTACAATTCACTTATCATGATAAGTGTCTCGCTCGTTGGCATCGTATTTTATTCCTGGGTGATGGGCAATCCCGTTGGCAACATGCCACTGTACCTATTATCAATCATTTTAGGATCAATTGGCCTAGCCTCCACGCTCTCCTTGATGGCTGGAATTGCAGCGCAAGCGGAAAATTCGGCAACATTAATGGCCGTTTTAAGTTTCCCTATTATTATTCCTTTGTTATTACTGGTGTTAAAAATATCTAAAAGTGCCATGGATGGAATTTCCATTCAAGAAAATTGGGACGAAATAGCTCTTTTGGGCGCTTTAAATACCATTGTTGTTGTTTTATCAGGCATCCTATTCCCTTATATATGGAGACACTAAAAAAGAACTTCTCGAAATTCCTGTGTATCGCACTTCTTTTTTACACCATCTATGCGGGATTAAATGGAAGCGTTCCACGTCAACCCATCCTGAATGAAACAGTGCGAAATCTCTACTTCCACGTAACAATGTGGTTTAGCATGATTTTTCTTCTTGGCACTTCCGTGTATCATTCTATTCAATACCTCCGAAAAGGAGATTTGCAAGCTGATACCAAATCGTATGCCTACGTTGAAACAGGCCTTATTTTTGCCCTTTTGGGTCTAGTGACTGGTAGCTTCTGGGCTAAATTTACGTGGGGCGATTGGTGGACAAACGATCCTAAATTAAACTCCGTGGCAGTAGGACTCTTGATTTACCTAGCATATTTATTGGTGCGCTCCTCGTTACCTGACGACCAACAAAAAGCTCGGATATCATCTGTATACAATATTTTTGCCTTTGTCGTGTTTATGGTACTCATTTGGATTCTGCCGCGTATGACAGATTCACTTCACCCAGGAAATGGGGGGAACCCAGGGTTTAACTCCATGGACCTAGACAATCGCATGCGCATGGTGTTTTATCCAGCAATTATCGGTTGGACGTTGTTGGGATTTTGGATTGCCAACTTACGCATCCGAATTAAAGTCATTGAAAACTTAATCGAAGAAAACGAATCATATGAAAGCGAGCGTATTTAGTCTACTTTTTATCTTAACCAGCTTCCTCGCAAATGCGCAAGCTGAAATAGAAATGGCCGATCAATTTCGTGCAGATGGTAAAATTTATGTGGTCATTGCCGTTGTAAGCATCATCTTGGCTGGCTTATTTGTGTATTTGTTTCGCTTGGATCGTAAAATTACCAACTTAGAAAACCGCCTAAAATGAAAAAAACGCATATCGTAGGACTATTCCTTATCGCGATCGCGATTGGGATAATTTTAATTACCACCGGTGATGCAAGTACCTATGTAGGATTTGATGAGGCTGAACGTATAAGCCAAGAAGACCCAAATCAAAAAGTACACGTAGTAGGTAAACTGAAGAAAGATGCGCAAGGTCATATCATAGGCCTTCAATTCAATCCGGCTTTAGATGCAAACCGCCTGCAGTTTATTGTTCAGGACAGTTTGGGAAGAGAAAACGAAGTAGTCTATGCGGCACCTAAACCACAAGATTTCGAGAAATCGGAAAAAATCGTTTTAGTGGGAAGCATGAAAGCCGACAAGATCTTTTATTGTGACAAAATATTATTAAAGTGCCCATCCAAATATCAGGAAGGGAAAATTTCCGCCGACTCAACCGCTTCGTATGAAGCAATAAAATAAATATGATACACGAAAGTATTGGCCAAATAGGCCATGGCCTGATCATTGTTTCCTTCGTTACAGCATTATTAGCAACGTTCGCTTATTTTAAGACGAGCCAAACGGATGCACTTAACACCGAATGGAGACAAACTGCGCGAACCTTGTTCTTTATCCATTTCATTTCGGTGATTGGGGTGGCCTACAGTCTATTTCATATTATTTACAATCATTATTACGAGTACCACTACGCATTTTCGCATGCTTCGCGTGCCCTACCCCTACAATTTATGATCTCCTGTTTTTGGGAGGGTCAAGAAGGTAGTTTCTTACTTTGGATTTTTTGGCAAGCTTTACTTGGGCTCTTATTAATGGTCAAAAACCCAACCTGGGAAGGTCCAGTGATGACTGTTTTTGCCTTGGTACAAACGTTTTTAACGTCCATGATTCTCGGCGTCATTATTCCGGTCATCGACTTAAAAATCGGCTCATCTCCTTTCTTGTTATTGCGTGAAGCACAACCTGATTTACCTGTTTGGAGCATGCAGCCAAACTTTATTCCCAAAGATGGTCGCGGCTTAAATCCATTATTGCAGAATTACTGGATGGTTATACATCCGCCAACTTTATTTTTAGGCTTCGCCATGACCTTAATTCCATTCGCTTATTTGATCGCTGGGCTTTGGAAAAACAAATTAACAGAATGGATTAAGCCTGCTTTGCCTTGGGCATTAGCTTGTGGCGGAATTCTTGGCATTGGTATTTTAATGGGCGCCTATTGGGCATATGAAACCTTGAACTTTGGTGGGTACTGGAACTGGGATCCAGTTGAAAATGCATCGTTGGTACCTTGGTTGATTTTGATCGGAGCGATACATACGATGGTAGCTTATCGCAATTCAAGTGCCGCGCTCAAAACATCCATTATTCTTGTTATATCGACCTTTATTTTGGTCTTATATTCGACATTTTTAAATCGCTCAGGCGTTCTTGGAAATGCATCCGTTCACTCCTTTACGGATTTAGGTCTTTCTGGCCAGCTACTTGTCTACATGCTCACATTCTTGGTGGGTTCAATTGGTTTTGCTTGGTATCGATGGAAAGACTTGCCGAAAGATGAAAAGGAGATCGGCGTGTATTCGAAGGAATTTTGGATATTTATTGGTGCCTCCATTTTAGGACTTTCTGCGTTTCAATTAACATTTACAACTTCAATTCCCGTGTATAACAAAATCGCGGAAGCATTTGGCCTAGTATCAAATTTAGCGCTTCCGGCAGACCAAGCGGAGCATTACAGTAAAATTCAAATTTGGATTTTTATAGCTGTTGCTGTACTCAGCGCGGTGGGACAATACGTTTGGTGGGGAAAAATTAAGGAGTCTACCAAATGGAAGCCTCTTTGGAATGCGACACTAATCGCCAGTTTATTGACTGTTTTATTTGTCAATATTGGCAAGATCTACACCGTTTCTTATATTATCCTATTGTGGAGTAGTTTATTCGCTACCATTGCCAATGGCAGTATTTTGTTGTTTTTAATCAAACAAAAATTCTCTCTTTCTGGTGGCGCGATGGCGCACGTGGGCTTAGCCATTATGCTAATCGGCGTATTGTTTTCATCTGGTTATTCCAAGGTAGTTTCCCTCAACCGTTCTGGTTTCGCAATCTCAAATAAAGTCGAAGAATTTACAAAGGACAATAATAAAGAGAACAAAGAAAATCTTCCCTTATGGTTAGGTCAGGGCGCCCAAATGCAAGATTATTTAGTGACCTACAAAGGGCGTAAAATTGCATTGCGTGGGAAGCCTGGGTATTACAACAAAAAAGACTTTGAAATTATCGAGGGCGATTTCCATGCCGTAGCCTTGCGCGACGTCACTCAAGATGGCGTGTCCATTGCCAAAAAAGGAGATACACTCACGGTGGAACCTGAAAATAATTACTACGAACTGGAATTCAAAAATGCAGAAGGGAAAACAGTTTCTTTATTCCCACGCTGGCAAGTAAATCCAAAAATGGGAACAGCCATTTCACCGGATGTTAAACATGCTTGGAACCATGATATCTATACGTATGTTTCTTTGGATCCACGTTTAGCAGCCGAAGCAGGTGAAGAAAAACAATGGAGCCAAACAATCAATTCGACTGTATCCGTTGGCGACACCCTTTTTCTAAATGATTTCGTAGCCGTGTTGAAAGAGGTCAATCGCGTAACCCAAGTAGAAGGTGTTGAACTAAGCGAATCCGATGCGGCCGTTCAGGCTAATTTCCAAGTATTGGGAAAAAATTTCCAACAGTTTGATTTAAAACCGACCTTTATTATCAAGGGGGGCATGGTAGCCATGCCGGCATTTGAGAGTGAAGAAACGGGAATTAAAATTAAATTTACGGCGATTGATCCTAAAACGCAGCAGTTTAGCTTTGCGGTAAATACGACTCAGCAAGATCTAATCATAATCAAAGCGTTAGAAAAACCTTACATCAATTTGGTTTGGGTCGGATCGATTCTTATGTTTATTGGATTATTTGTCGCAACATTTCGTCGGACAGAGAAACATATTGCTTAACCTATGAGCCGCAGAGAAATATTTAGCCTTTCAGGAGCCATCGGATTTCTAATTATTTGGATCATTGATTTGAATAGTCCGACTCCCAAAGAAATACAAGGTGACTTTTGGAATGAAATATTTTACCATTATGGGTGGTTAATGTATGCCGTAGCTTGTCTTTTTTATTATCAATTTGCGAAAAATATGCGATTGAAAAAGGAAGAAGAACAATCAAAAAAAGACCAATAAAATGGAGCCCGAATATACCATACAAAGTAGCCAAATCATTGGAATCATCGTTTCTATGGTTTTTTCTGCGTTCTTTTCCGGCGTCGAAATGGCCTTCGTCTCCTCAAACAAATTGTATTTCGAACTTAAGTCGAAACAAAATATTCTGAGCGCCAAAATCATTGCTAATTTCAATCAAAGTCCCTCTCAATTTATTGGAACTATGTTGATTGGAAATACACTTACTCTGGTGGCTTATGGCATTTTCATGGAGGAGTTTCTCCACCATTTAATTTTGCACAATATTCCATTCATTCAGAATGAAATCATCGCACGTTTGTTGGCCTCTATTCTAGCCACCATCCTCATCCTAACAACATCGGAATTCACGCCAAAAAGTGTGTTTTTGATCAATCCCGATGCCATTCTTGAATTCTTAGCCATTCCAATCTGGATCATCAATACGCTCATGTTTCCGCTGGTCTGGAGCATCGTAAGCCTTTCTAAATGGTTTATTACTCGCGTTTTACGCCTTCCCTATTCAGAAGAAAAACCTGCTTTTGGACTGACCGACCTAAACCATTACTTACAAAATCTGAATCGTAAAATATCGACGGAGGAAGAAAATGAAGTTGACACAAAGATTTTTCACAACGCCCTCGAATTTAAACAAGTAAAGGTTCGCGAGTGCATGATACCACGAACTGAAATCACAGCGATAGAACTTGACGAAGGGATTGAAGGGCTGACCAACGTGTTTATTGAAAGTGGCCACTCCAAAGTACTCGTGTATAAAGAATCCTTGGAAGAGGTCATCGGCTACTGCCATTCCTTAGAGCTTTTCAAGAAACCAAAAGATCTACTGGCAATCCTGACACCCATTCCCATTGTTCCGGAAGCCATGCCCGCAAATGACCTGATGATCAAATTTTCCAAGGAGCGAAAATCCCTTGCTTTGGTGGTAGACGAATTTGGCAGTACTTCGGGTTTAGTAAGTATGGAAGATGTCATGGAACAGATTTTTGGTGAAATTCAAGATGAGTATGATGACTCCGAAGACTGGATTGAAAAGGTACTCGATGAACACACGTATTTGCTTTCAGGCCGACATGAAATCGATTACCTGAATGAAAAATATGATTGGAATTTACCTGAGGGAGATTATGAAACGCTCGGGGGAATGCTCATAAGCGTGTATGAAGACATCCCGGGAGAGAACGAAGTCATCACATTGAGCCCGTTCCAATTTCAAATCATTACGGTGACGGATACGCGTATCGATACGGTTAAAGTAATTATTACCGGTAAAATCACGAAAGAAGAAGCACTTAAGGGAAAACACTAGACACTTAGCACCCGCTGAAGTGTTTGACATTTCATCTCGGTTTCTAGCCATTCTTTTTCCGGAATAGATTCCTCCGTTATGCCACATCCTGCAAAATAAGTTGCTCTAATTAGACCATTATAAGGAGTTAACCGAACTGTACGCAAATTGACAAACAAATGCGTCTCCTCATCCACGTTCACAGGCCCCAAATATCCACTATACAACGAACGATCATGCTTTTCCACGGCATGAATCCATGATTTAGCTGCCTCTTTAGGCGTGCCACATACCGCAGAAGTTGGGTGCAACAGCTCCAGCATCGTAGAAATTAAACCTGGATAGTTGTACTTCGTTGTGTCCACCCAATACTCTGTTTTAAGGTGCATTAGATTTCCTGCCAGTACTGTTTTAGGTCCATTTTCAATATACTCTCGCAGTCGAATTTTCTTGAAACAATCAATGATGTACCGACTCACATAGGCCTGCTCTTCTATCTCTTTTTGTGACCAACGAACCTCCTGCACAGACATGCACGTACCATCAGCAAATAAAGCGGGTTGGGTTCCTGCCAATGAAATGGTGCTAAAAATCCCATTTCGATCCTGAGAAACTAGCGTTTCTGGCGTAGCGCACAACCAAGTACTTCCCAAAGCTGGCAGAAAAACAGCTGAAACAAATGCCGATGTATAAGCTACGCAGAGGCGATCAAAGGCCAACAACACATCGAATGAGGCATCAAATAATTGTTCCGCCGTACGCGATAAGACAACCTTTTGAAATTCACCTTGCTGAATCTTTTCAATCGATCGCTGAACCTGCTCCGTAAAATATAGTTGGTCGCCCAAATCCGCAGTTATAGGAGCATATGAATCGCTAATCGCATACTCACTCGCTGAAATTGGCAGTACGTGCATATGGCTTGCCAATAAAAATGTGGGATCTCCTTCAAATGGAGCGACAATAAAGCCACTTGGCGATGCGGCAAGATCCATGGAGGCATATGATGTTCCTCCTGTTTCATCTATAATCAATTGTTTATTGGCCTGATTCGGTAAGCGCCAAACAGCGATGGCATGCCCAGATTGGACTGCATTTTTCCACAATTGATTCCAAGAATTTGACATTAATCTACTTTCAGTATAGCTACAGTTAAACGACTCGCGCAGATTAATTGTTCGTCCTCATCATGAATTTTTATTTCATACACATGAAGTGTTTTTCCAATACGCAGTGGGATGCACGTACCGATAACAAATCCACCGCGAGCTGATTTCAAATGATTGGCATTAATTTCAACACCGACCCCCTTATAATGCTCCGGATCTGGTACCGCTAAACTAGAAGCAATGCTACCCATAGTTTCAGCTAATACGACGGATGCACCGCCATGTAGTAAGCCGAAAGGTTGTTTGGTGCGATGGTCAACCGGCATTTTAGCTTTGATATAGGTTGCCTGAATTTCAGTGAACTCAATTCCAACATGCTCGATCATATTTCCCGTTGCCCAGGCATTTATGGTATCAAGTGAAATGGCCGTATTAAACATATTTATTCGTAGTTTTGTGCGGTAAAATTCGGAAATATTTGCCGAATAAAGACCCTTTCCCCATTTTTTATGCATTCGATTAAAGACATTTACTTGATACGCCACGGCGAAACAATTTTCAACCGTTCTGGTGTTGTGCAAGGTTCAGGCATCGATGCAGATTTAAATGAATTGGGACAAAGACAAGCAGAAGCGTTCTACGCGCATTATCATCACCTGGAACTAGATAAAATCTATACCTCCGCGTTGAAGCGCACACACCAGTCAGTGCAGGCATTCATCAACAAAGGGCTTCCGTGGGAACAACATGCCGGATTAAATGAAATTTCATGGGGTGTTCGAGAAGGACGTACGCCAAATTCAGCGGATGATACCTATTACCGCAATTTGACTAAAACGTGGCGCGAAGGAAATGTGCATGTGCAGTCTGAAGAGGGCGAAAGTCCGATTGAAGTATTGGAAAAACAAAAGCCGGTGGTTGAGCTTATTCTTTCTCGTCCAGAAGAAAAATCGATTTTGATCGCCATGCATGGCCGGGCGATGCGCGTGTTACTCACGCATTTGTTTGAAAAACCTCTGCATTGCATGGACGAGTTTGCCCATCAAAATTTATGTTTGTATCACATTCAATATGATTACAAACAAGGCAAGTTCAATTTGTTGAAAGCAAATCAAACAGATCATTTACGCGACTTACCTGAATCCATGTAAGGATGAAAAGAAATCAGCTTTATTGGACATTGCAATTTGGCGGTTGGTTCACCTGGGCGCTCAATGAGGCCTTACTTTACACAAATCAGTATGGCTGGAAATGGGCATGGCTTTTTTCTTCCCTGGCTAATATCACGTTAGCGATATTCTTAACGCATCAGTATCGACGAATTTCAAAACACTTCCACTGGCAGGATTTGAGTTTGTTTCGCATGCTGCAATGGAACACATTAGCCTTACTTTTCATGGCGCTGTGTTTGGTGGGGTTAAACATTCCATTAGATTACACATTTTTACAAGAGAGTTATGATGTTTCGCTGAGCCCATTTATTGTGGTTCAGATTTTATTCAATTTCATGAAGCCGCTGGCTATCTGGCAGTTGATTTATTTCTTTTTCCAGTATTCCAATAAAAAATTGGAAATGGAACGCGAGCAGGACCGCTTAGAACGCACCATTCAAGACACAGAAGGCAAGGTATTACGGGCCCAAATGAACCCCCATTTTGTGTTCAATGCCTTAAACAGTGTGCGCGCATTGATCACCGAAGACCCACAAAAGGCAAAAAAAGGAATCAATCAGTTATCTAAACTACTCCGAAGTTCCTTATTGACAGAGCGCCAAAAAACAATCACCCTGTCAGAGGAGCTAGACACGGTTGCTGATTATTTGGCATTAGAAAAAATCCGTTATGAAGACCGATTGACTTGGAAAATTGATATAAATCCGGCGTGTGCAAAGGCCCAAATACCACCGATGATGCTACAGACATTGGTCGAAAATGCCATTAAACATGGTATTTCACATGCTGTCAAAGGGGGGCTAATTACAATCTCCGCACAAATTATCGACAAGCACATTCAGATTTCAGTGATTAATCCAGGGCAAATGAAGTCTGAATCTACTCAATCCATCGGTGTTGGGGTAGAGAATTCGAGGAGTCGGCTGAATTTATTGTTTGGAGAAACCGCTCAATTAAGTATTCGTCCATTAGACAAAAATCACGTGGAGGCAATGATGATTTTGCCTTACCTTGAAACCAAATAACTCTAGCCATGAAAGCAATTATCGTAGATGACGAGCGTTTAGCCCGCAATGAACTCAAACGTTTATTGGAAAACTTCCCACATATTGAGGTGATCGGTGAAGCGGCCAATACAGATGAAGTCTCTGAAATGCTTGAAACGCATCAGCCCGATGTGCTATTTTTAGATATTCAAATGCCGGGTAAAACGGGATTTGAATGGCTGGAAACTTGGGAAGGTTTTTTACCCGAAGTGATCTTTACAACCGCTTTTGATGCGTATGCCTTAAAAGCATTTGAAGTGAATGCGCTGGATTATTTGTTGAAACCCATCGACTTATCCCGCCTAAGTGAAAGCATACAAAAATTAGAGAAACAAGTACATGCGCAAACGCGCGCGACCGAAAGTCCAAGTCATAAATTGGGCGCCCAAGACCAAATCTTTGTTAAGGATGGAGAGAAATGCTGGTTCGTTCGCTTAGATCGGGTTCGACTTTGCGAATCGATGGGAAATTACGTTCGATTGTTTTTTGATGACCAAAAGCCCTTGGTATTGAAGTCCTTAAATGCCATGGAGGATCGCTTGGATTCAAAGGTATTTTTTCGAGCAAATCGTAAGCATATCATCAACCTGAATTACATTGACAAAATCGAACCTTGGTTTTCAGGAGGTTTACAGGTTACGTTGATGGGGAAAGGCGAGAAGATCGAAATTTCACGCCGACAGTCCATTCGGTTTAAGGAATTACTCTCGCTTTGATCGTTTAGGCGCTTCGCCTAACAAGAATCCATACGCCTCGAGTGCTGGAACGTGATCAAAGATAACTTTGAGGATGGCCGTTAATGGCAATGCCAAAATCAAGCCGGGTATTCCCCAGATTAATTCTCCTACTAATAAGGCCAACATGGCTATCATGGGATTGATGCTCACCTTAGAGCCAATGACCAACGGGGTGATAAAATTTGCCTCAATAAATTGCACGGCTGCCACCCAAGCGACAACAGCCATGGCATACCCTGGACCCAGCGTGACTAACGTTAACAGGATGGGCAAGGCCGCTCCCACCCAAATCCCTACGTAAGGTATCAGCAATAAAATACCCGTCAGGGATCCAAAAAACAGGTAATAATCAACACCTAACCACCAAAATCCGACGCAATTTGAAATGGCCACAATCAGCATGACCGCGAGCAGGCCGACCAAATAACTCTGCACCACGCCACCTGTCTTGTGCATAATTCCTTGTAGCACAGAACGTTCGGTCGTAGGAAAAACCTTGCTTAAAAACTCCGAGAAAAACTGCCGATAATACAAGAAGAAAAATACGAATATGGGCACTAAAATCAAGGTAGTGATGGATTGGATGAGCGTGGTGAATGTAGTAGACAAAATCGATCCTGAATTCTTTAACAGATTCATGGTTTGATTTGTCACCTCGCCCATTTGCTTTTTGCGTGAGATATTCAAGTTCTTTGATAAGAAACTTTGTAGGCTGTTTAACCAAGACTCGGCCTTTTTGATAAAGATGGGCCAGTCGCTAACGAATTCAGCCGCTTGTCCGATAAGTAGTAAGAGCAACCCGCCTAACACTAAAATAAGTAGCAGTAAGCAGATACTAATGGAAATGGCTCGAGGTAATCCTCGGCGCTCTAGCCAGGCGCAAATTGGTAGCAACAACATGGCTAAAATCATCCCAAAAGACAATAGAATCAGTAAGTCTTGTAGTAAATACAACCCCAAAATAACCAATGCAATGGAAATAAGCACAGCAGCTAGGCGAATAGGATAAGCGGTTTTTTCGGGCATTGAAGAGGAATTATAAAATCAAAGTAAAGAAAAAGTTAACAATTTCGTAATATAGCGCTACCTAACTTTGCACAACTTCACTTGAACTAATTGTCCATATCGAATATGAGCACACAGCTTAATCAATCTAAAATATTATTGGTCGATGACGATCCAGATATCTTAGACTTATTGGAATACAATTTAGCAAAAGAAAATTATGTTTTGGCAAAAGCCTTTGATGGACAAGAGGCCCTAGAGATTGTCAAAACCTTCAAGCCTGCCCTAATCATCATGGATGTGATGATGCCCGTGATGGATGGAATTGAGACGGCACGTAAGATTAAAGCCATTCCTGAGTTAAAAAATACACTGATTTTATTCCTAACAGCGCGAGGAGAAGAGTTTACTGAAGTGGCTGCTTTTGATGCTGGTGCGCATGATTACATCATTAAACCCATCAAACCACGTGCGCTTGTAAGTCGCATTAATGCTATCCTGAAAAGAGATACGATTGAAGAAAGTCAGGACATCATCGAAATCGGCGGACTGATTATCAATCGAACAAAGTATGCGGCAACTTTTGAAGGAAGAACACTCGTACTTCCGAAAAAAGAATTTGAACTACTTTCCTATCTGGCAAAAAACCCGAATAAAGTCTTCAATCGGGATGAGTTATTAGAAAAAGTATGGGGTGCAGATGTATATGTCGTTGAACGCACGGTGGACGTGCACATCCGAAAACTACGCGAAAAAATTCCGGAATATTACATCAAAACCCTGAAGGGAGTCGGTTATTTATTTTCAATCGAAAAGGCCTAATTCGAGCCAATTTTGGTAAATTGCGGCTTCGATGATGAAGCAACTTTTATTAATTCTACTTTTTATTTCTGGTGGCCTACTGGCTCAGCATCCAAAACGCGAGTTGCGAGGTGTTTGGGTAGCGACGGTACAAAATATTGATTGGCCAAGCCCGCGCAATTACAACGCCATAACCCAGCAAAAAGAATTCACTGAATTATTGGATTCCCATCAAAAAACCGGAATCAATGCCCTATTCGTCCAAGTGCGGACAGCAGCTGATGCGATGTACGCCAAAAGCGCTGAGCCGTGGTCGGCTTATTTGTCTGGTCTTCAAGGACAAGCGCCGAAGCCGTATTATGATCCACTCGCCTTTATGATTTCGGAAAGTCATGCGCGCGGCATGGAATTTCATGCCTGGTTAAATATGAATCGGGCCAGCATGTCCACTAAATCCTTGCTCAGTTCAGAGAGTGTTGTTCGGAAACATCCGGAGTGGATTGTGACCTATAATCATCAGCACCTATTCAATTTTGGGATTCCTGCCGTACGGCATTACATCACGAATGTGGTCAAAAACATCGTGCAAAATTACGATGTGGATGGCATCCACTTTGACGATTATTTCTACCCCTACCCAATTAAAAATGAAGTTTTTCGGGATGGGGAAGCGTATCAAACCTATAAATTGCCGAATGAAAGTTTGGCCGACTGGCGACGCAGAAATGTCAATAATCTCATTCAAGAAATAGCTCAAGCTATAAAAGAAATCAATCCGCGTGTAAAATTTGGCATTAGCCCGTTTGGTATCTGGCGACATAAAAGCTCAGATCCTGAATATGGTTCGCCGACACGGAATGGATTGCAATCCTATGATGACCTTTTTGCCGATACAGAGAAGTGGGCAAAAGCCGGTTGGCTTGATTATCTAGCTCCTCAATTGTATTGGGGAACTACCCATAAAGTAGCTCCCTTTGGGCCACTTTCCGCCTGGTGGAATGAACATGGCTATGGCCGACCGATCTACGTGGGGCATGCGGCGTATCATCTAGCGGATCAGTGGAATCCTAGTGAATTAGCCAAACAATTAAAACATGCACGTAGCCTTGATCAAGTAAAAGGGTCCATTTATTTCAGCTCAAGCCAACTAGCAAAAAATTTAAAGGGTTTTCAAGATACCTTGCGCAAATCGTATTTTACCCATGTGGCCTTAGTTCCCACGATGCCTTGGTTGGACAGCATTCCGCCCACGGCTCCGCACCAAGTGAGTTTAAACAAAAAGGGAGGCACGTGGGTTTTGACTTGGAAACCGGGTGAAATAGGTGTGGATAAAGATCCAGCAGCCTATTATTTGGTGTACAAAATTCACCGCAAGGAGGGAATGAAGGCATTAGAACATGCAGAGAATATTATTTTTAAAGGAAGCAAAACAGAATTGCAGATCGAAGCTAGCTCGGTGGAGTCGGGACATGGGTTTGTCGTGACAGCCGTAGACCGCTTACATAATGAATCACCTGCCGGCACGGTTCAATGGATCGTGCCTAACCCCAATTAATATGAGTTTACGTTTTTTACATTTGACAGTTAAGGACATTACGGAGGAGACCTCTGACACCAAAACCATACACTTTTGGCATCCAATCCATGAGACCTTGTCCTATATTTCGGGTCAATTTTTAACGCTGATTCCGAATATATCCGGGGATAAACCTCGCCGTAGTTATTCACTTTCCTCTTCGCCGAAAACGGATATGTCGCCGGCAATTACCGTAAAGCGTATTTCTGGGGGACTTGTATCCAACTATTTATGTGACCATATCCAAGTGGGCGATGCGATTGAAGTCATTGCACCTATGGGAAATTTCGTGTTGGAGGCTGATGCGAATCACGCTAAAACCTATGTGTTTATTGGCGCTGGTTCCGGCATCACGCCGCTCATGTCCATGATAAAAACCGTATTACACGGAGAACCTAAATCCAAAATTCATGTGATCTATGGCTCGCGCTTCGAAGACCAAATCATCTTCAAAAAGCAATTGGACGCACTGGAGGCATCATTCCCAGATCGCATACACGTGTTGCACGTGATCAGCCAGCCAAGTCCATCGTGGCCAGGCTTGAAAGGTCGGATCAACCAAGCGTCTACGGTATATTATTTGAAACAAGAATTTGGCCTAGACATTGCCAAAGCGCATTATTTTCTATGTGGCCCCGTGGGCATGATGGATGATGTGCAGGCGGCATTGGGAATTTTTGATGTCCCTGCTGACCAAATTCATAAGGAACTATTTAATGCGGCGCCTTCGACCGATACGTCGATCGAGGATAACTCGGTAGCCCGTGAGATTACCTTAATTTATGAGGGTAAATCACATGCCGTGACAGTGCAACCACATGAGACTATATTAGAGGCGGCACTTGAGGCGGATTTAGATATTCCATATTCATGTCAGGCAGGTATGTGTACGGCATGTATGGGCTTGTGCAAGTCTGGATCTGTGGTGATGGATGAGGAAGATGGATTGACGGCAGGTGAAATTCAGAAGGGCTATATTCTTACCTGCGTGGCACATCCGACCAGCGACGGGGTGGTGATTGATTTAGATTAATATCAGTTTTTTGGGCTTAAAAATCCTTTTTTCCACTTACCTTTGGCAATCCTCCAAGGTTTGCCAAAGGTAGGGTGGAATTAGAAATCTCGGGGATCCCAAGCCACCCGCGTATTGTCATACAAAGCAGCTAATCGAGTCAGGTCATCTGCATCCAATGCAAAATCAAATACCGTCGCATTTTCAATCATGCGATCCCGATGAATGGATTTTGGAATCGTCACCGCACCCATTTCAATATTCCAACGAATCAAAATCTGATAGGTAGTCTTGGACCATTTACGTGCAATTTCGACTAAAACGGGATGCTCTTTTTTCAAACCACGCACGACCGGCGCATATCCTTCGACTTGAATCCCCTGCGCTTGGCAGAACGCTAATTCATCGGGTAAATAACAAAATGGACTTAACTCAATTTGATTCACAGCCGGACAAACATGCGCATAGTTCAAAAGTTCCGATAAGTTTTTTTGGTAATAATTCGAAACGCCAATGGACTTGATGACACCTTGTTCATGCAAGGATTCCAGCGCCTTCCACGTATCCTTGCGCTTATCCTCCTTAGGCCAATGAATCAAATACAAATCGATATACTCCAAAGACAAATCTTTCAACGACTTTTCAAACGCGCGCATGGTCGAATCATACCCCATGTCATCCATCCACACCTTACTTGTAATAAACAATTCTTCGCGCGCCACGGAAGTGGACGCTATTGCTTGGCCAACCTCCCATTCGTTTCCATAAATCGAAGCTGCATCAATTAAACGAATCCCCAGGTCAAGCGCTTCTCGAACCGATTGCCCAACTTCGTCTTGTTGGCCTGGCGCATACACCCCCAAACCCAGCTGAGGCATTAAATGCCCTGAATTCAATCTTACATTTGGAATTTGTAACATGAGATCTAGTTTAATTTCGACTTTAAAGCTAGCTAAAATTGATGTATTTTTACAAAAAAAACAGCCGATGACCCGAGTAGTAAGCCCACAAAAAATCGCACGTAAATTCTTAGCTGCCGACTTCACCTTAAGTTCGTGGGAAAGTGTTTTACCTTATTTTGAAAAACTCAGCGAAACAAAAATCAATTCCTTAGAAGACTTAATTGAGTTTTGCCAAAACCGTTCTGAATTGGAAAGCTACCTTTCCGAAAACTTCGCCTGGCGGTATATTAAGATGTCGTGCGATAATCAAAATGAGGCGCACCAACAAAGCTATCAGCAGTTTGTCAATGAAATTATGCCGAACGCCTCGGTCTTCGAGGATGCTTGGAATAATAAAGTGATGCAAAGTCCATTTGCCGCGGAACTCCCACAAGACGGCTATTCAATTATGTTACGTGGCTTGAAAAAGTCAATCGAGATTTTCCGCGAAGAAAACATCCCACTCTTCACCGAATTGCAAAATTTACAAACCCAATATGGGGCGGCTACAGGTGGCTTGATGGTGGAGATTGATGGGGTGGAAAAAACGCTCCAACAAGCAAACGCCTATTTGGAATCAAATGACCGCGGAAAACGAAAAGAGGTTTACGAAAAAGTTTCTAGAGCACGCTTAGCGATTCAAGAAAAACTCGATGATTTGTTTGATCAATTAGTAGACAAACGCCATCAAGTTGCCCTAAACGCAGGTTTCGCAAATTACCGCGATTATGCATTTGCGAGTCTAGGGCGCTTTGATTATACCCCAGCAGACTGCTTCGAATTTCATTCGGCAGTTGCCAAAACGGTAGTTCC
Organism: uncultured Aquirufa sp.; assembly: GCA_964618445.1. Taxonomy (GTDB): domain Bacteria; phylum Bacteroidota; class Bacteroidia; order Cytophagales; family Spirosomataceae; genus Aquirufa. Next base: position 38,304 of record CAZUAZ010000007.1, read on the forward strand.
CATGATTAATCGTCAAGCGGAAAAACGCAAAAGTGGACTTGGTGTTGCAGCATTGAAACCTTGGGACAAGGCCGTAGATGTTCTCGGACGGGAACCTTTAAAGCCATTTGAAACGGGCGAGGAATTGCTAACCAAAACGATTGATGTATTCGACCAGATGGACCCATTTTTGGGTAATTGTTTGAAAGAAATGGTCAAATTAGACCGCTTTGATTTAGACTCACGCAAAGGGAAAAACCCGGGTGGATATAATTACCCGTTAGAAGAAAGTGGGTTCCCATTCATTTTCATGAATGCCGCCGGTCAGGTACGCGATATGGTTACGCTCCTACATGAAGGCGGACATGCAGTTCATTCGATTTTAACGAAAGATTTAGCCTTAAATGCCTTCCGAAATTTCCCGTCGGAAGTTGCTGAGCTAGCTTCCATGAGCATGGAGTTGATCACCATGGATTATTGGGACAACTATTTTACAGATCCCCAAGCAGCTAAACGTGCCAAAATCAAGCATTTGGAGGACATATTAGATACCTTGCCTTGGGTGGCGACGATTGATGCATTCCAACATTGGATCTATGAAAATCCGAGTCATTCCCCAGCGGAACGTGCGCAAGCTTGGAACCGTATTTATGGACAATTCTCAGATCGAATAACGGATTGGAGTGAACATGAAGATGTCAAAACCAACCTTTGGCAAAAGCAATTGCACTTATTTGAGGTGCCGTTTTACTACATTGAATATGCCATTGCGCAATTGGGAGCGCTAGCCGTTTGGCGTAATTATTGCCAAAATCCAGCGCAGGCGTTAGATCAATATTTGAATGCACTTAGTTTGGGTTATACCAAACCGATCAAGGAAATTTACGCCACGGCAGGAATTGAGTTCAACTTCAGCCAAGCCTACATTCAAGAATTAATGGATTTCTTGGCGCAAAAAATTCAACAATTAGAAGAAAGCTAATTTTTTTAAACCAATTTTTGGCCTTACTTTTGCATCATAATTTTGTCAATAAGAACAATGAAATTAAAAAATTTACTTCCGATTGTTGCCCTAGCTATAACGGCTATCGCATGTGACTATCAAAAAAATAATACAATCAAACAAAAAGACGTTCGCAAAGATGACGAGCACGTGTATGGAGTTCATCCGGATAGCGCGGCTGCACAATCGAAGTTAACGTATACTGCGAAACCTGAATTGGAAGTACGTGCCAATGCCATTCGCGAGAAATTATTTCACGGAAAAGAAATTTCAAAAGGAAATTAATTACCAATATAGCTTAAGAACGAAGCCGGTTAGATGACCGGCTTTTTTTATGCACTTTAGTGAATGATTAAATCTCGGATGAATGTCAATTGATAGAACATTACCGTAAAAATCACCGACCAAAATATTCCTGAAAGCGCCATAAAAAACAACACGCGTGGCGTAGGAACTTTAAAAGATAAGGCGAGCAAACTACCGCCGATCGGGGTAAACAATAAAGGCGTCATGACCGCAATACCTTTGATTCCGAATCGCTGCCAAATACTTACCGCATAACGCACGCGTCCTGAAAACAATTTTGGTTTTTGAACACGAATCCGAGCAATTTGTTGGACTAGAAAACGACCGATCGTCAACATAACTGTCACCGTAAACATCATCCCCACCCAGGTACAAACAATGGTCTCGAGAATGGATAAACCCAACCCAAAACCAGTCAAAGGTCCAGCAACAAATTTAATCGACGAAGCGGCCATAACCGCAAAATAGGCTCCCCACTGCATTATTTCGTAGCATTATAAACCGATACCCCTTGATCCAGAAAAGAAACAAAATGGGCAATATTGGCATCAAATGCCACCGGCTTCACCATCGGTGCAGCATCATTTCGCGGATCCAATAACACATAGTGCGGTTGCGCATTTGAGTCAAATCGCTCAATCTGAAAATCAAGATTTTGATCCCCCAAGGTCTTCTTCTCCTGTCCATCTACCTTCGATGTATACCACTGATCCGAAGGTAATTCTGTTTTATCATCGCAATACAAAGCCACTACGACATACTTTTCTTGCAGGCGTTTTAATACTTGTGGGTCCGACCACACATTCTCTTCCATTTTCCGACAATTCACACAACCATGGCCCGTGAAATCGATAAACAACGGCTTATTCACTTTCAACGCATAGGCTTTTGCTTCTTCAAAATCAAAGAAACCTTGGAGTCCTAAAGGTAGTGTGAGGAAATCAGCATATTTCTTTTGGCCTTGATCCGTTTTTACGGGAGCAGAAACAGTTGCTTCTGATCCTTTAAAGTCTTGCGAACTCAACGGCGGCAACCAGCCCGATAAGCCTTTTAATGGAGCACCGATCATGCCTGGAATCAAATAGATTACAAAAGCTAGTACAGCCGTGGCGAATAAAGTGCGTGGCACCGACAAGTTTTTCGCTGGCCCATCGTGTGGCAATGAAATTTTACCAAATAAATACAAGGTCAAAGCTCCGAAAATCGCAATCCAAATCGCCAAGAAAATCTCCCGATCCAATAAGTGCCAATGGTACACCTGATCAGCCACACTTAAAAACTTAAACGCCAATGCGATTTCCAAAAACCCCAAAACCACTTTTACCTCATTCATCCAATTGCCCGATTTAGGTAGCGATTTCATAAATCCTGGGAAGATGGCAAACATCGTAAACGGAATCGCAAAAGCTAAGGAGAAACCGAGCATCCCTATAATTGGCTTTAAGAATACTCCCTGAGAAGCTGCAATCAGAATGGATCCCGCAAGAGGGCCCGTACATGAAAATGATACTAAAACGAGCGTAAAGGCCATAAAAAACACGCCCATCAAACCCCCTTTATCAGATTTGGCATCGACTGAATTAACTAAACCCGAAGGCAAGACAATTTCAAATGCCCCCAAAAAGGAGATTCCAAAAAAGATGAAAATGACAAAAAAGAGCAGATTAGGAATCCAGTGTGTACTCAAGAAATTCGCAAAACTGGCCCCCGCAAAGAAGGCGAGTATCGTCCCAAAAAACACATAAATCAAAACAATGAATAAACCGTATAAGAATGCAAGACGCTTTCCACCTTGTTTCTTGGTGAAAAAACTCACGGTCATCGGAATCAGTGGATACACACAAGGCGTCAAAAGCGCAAGTAATCCTGCACCCAACGCCACGAAAAAGAACTCAATCAACCCACCTCCAGCTACATCAGAGGCTTTTTTTTTTGAGTCCTCCGAAGCCGAAATCTTGAAATTTCCCTTGATAGGCACACACAAGCCACTCTCATTCGAGCAGGCTTGCGAATCGTAGACCCCATCAATTACCCAATTTTCCGACGTGATTTTAACTTTCTGACGAAACTCCCCCAGCTCAGTGAAGTACGTATATGTTCCTCCCCAAATTTCCTTATCCTCTTTGCTATGTGGATTAATTGCTTTCAAAGGCCCGATCGCCTCTACGCCCAACCCTGACTTTAATATTACCGTCGTCACAACTGGACCTAAATCCTTGTCAAAATCAGACGAATACAAATACCAACCTTTATCAATGGTCACCTTGAAAATTAACTCTGCCTCCTGACCTACCGTGGGCTGAGCCGGAGATAAGGTCCATGACCATTTCGCTGGTGTGATTTTTTGACCCAAAAGCTGAACCGAAAAGAATAGGAACAGCGCTAGAAATTTTAATTTCATTGTTGAAAAATTAATGCCTGCAAAATTACGCTTTTTTGCCGGGATACAAACGTGATATTTGTCCAGATAGTTAGTCCGCTTTCGTTTTTCTATTCAGATAAAAAAACGTAATTTTACGCCCTTAAAATACGTAATCAAGAACATCGTTTATTCATGGCTGCTAGCACATTTCCGACCCAAAGAGACACCGAAATTTTTAAACTTATTGATCAAGAGTCTCACCGACAAGAATTTGGTATTGAGTTAATTGCATCTGAAAACTTTACATCCCCACAGGTGATGGAAGCACAAGGAAGCGTTTTGACCAATAAATATGCGGAAGGGCTTCCAGGGAAACGTTATTACGGAGGTTGCGAAGTAGTCGATGAGGTCGAAACGTTAGCGATTGAGCGTGCGAAAAAATTGTTCGGAGCGACGTGGGCAAACGTGCAACCACACTCTGGGGCTCAAGCCAATGCCGCTGTTTTTCTTTCGTTTTTAAATCCAGGTGATAAAATTTTAGGCTTTGACTTGTCACACGGCGGTCACCTTTCACACGGTTCGCCGGTGAATTTCTCAGGAAAATACTTCCAAGCTTTTTTCTACGGGGTAGAAAAAGAAACGGGGTTGATCGATTGGGATAAAGTAGAAGCAACCGCTTTGAAAGAAAAACCAAGATTGATTATTTGTGGTGCGTCAGCTTATTCGCGTGATTGGGATTATGCCCGTTTACGTGCCATTTCAGATAAAATCGGCGCAATACTTTTAGCCGACATTTCACATCCTTCCGCTTTAATTGCTAAAGGATTGTTGAATAATCCCGTACAACATTGCCACATCATTACCACAACTACGCACAAAACGTTACGTGGACCGCGTGGTGGTTTGATCATGATGGGGAACGATTTTGAAAACCCATTCGGTTTCAAAACATTAAAAGGTGACCTCAAATTAATGTCGGCCTGCCTAGACGGCGCAGTATTCCCAGGAACGCAAGGTGGTCCGTTGGAGCACGTAATTGCAGCGAAAGCAATCGCTTTTGGTGAGGCACTAACACCTACATTTGAAACATACGCGAAGCAAGTTCAGTCAAACGCACAAGCGATGGCGAAGGCTTTCTTAGCGAAAGGATACGATATAATTTCAGGAGGTACTGATAACCACTTGATGCTCATCGACTTACGCCCTAAAGGCCTAAGTGGTAAATTAGCCGAAAACACCTTAATTCAAGCCGACATTACGATTAATAAAAACATGGTACCATTCGATGACAAGTCTCCATTTGTTACTTCGGGTATGCGTGTAGGTACGGCGGCTATGACGACGCGTGGTTTGAAAGAAGCTGATATGTCTCAAATTGTCGACATGGTGGACAAGGCTTTGATGAACCATGACAATGAGGCCGTATTGAAAACAATTAAAGGAGAAGTAAACGAATGGGTAAAGCAATTCCCATTATATCTATAATTTATAAAAATGGCGTTAGATCAAGATTGGGACGATGAAGTAGATGAGGATAAAGACGGGACCGAAATGTCCTTTCTGGATCACCTAGAGGAGTTGCGCTGGCACATTATTCGTTCCATCGCATCGATCTTGATTTTTACCATTGCTGCCTGGATATTCCGAAATGAGATTTTTGGAATTATCATCATGGGCCCCACGAAAGTGGATTTTTGGACAAATCAGGTGCTCTGTCGTTTAGCTGAAATTTCAGGATGGACGAGTCTTTGCATGCAGCAGGCCGACTTTATTTTACAGTCGCGCGAGGTGTCGGGGCAGTTCATGATGGCCTTAACACAGTCCATCATCGTAGGTTTAATGTTCGCTTTCCCGTATGCTTTTTATGAAGTTTGGCGATTCATTCGTCCAGGGCTAAAATCAAAAGAAATGAAAGCGGCACGCGGTGCTGTTTTCTGGGTGTCTCTATTATTTTTTGTGGGCGTATCCTTCGGCTATTTCATTGTGGCGCCTATGGCCATCAACTTCCTAGCTAATTTCAAGTTGGACCCATCCATTCAAAATCAATTCGACATCAACGACTATATCTCGTTATTGTCGATGCTGACATTAGCCTGCGGTCTAACATTCCAATTACCCATGATTGCATTCGTACTATCGCAAGTAGGCATTTTAACGCCATCTTTCATGCGCGAATACCGCAAGCATGCTTTAATCGTCATCTTGTTAGTGGCTGCTATTATCACGCCATCGCCAGATGTGATTTCCCAATTGTTGGTCGCATTTCCGCTTTTCGGTTTATATGAGATCAGCATCATCGTTTCGGGCCGAGTATTGCGCAGAAAAATGCGTGAAGAGGCTGCAGAAGCAAACGACTAATACCTTATGAATTATCTATCGGCGGAGAATATTTCGCGAAATCTTGGCGAACGCTGGGTATTTAAAAACCTGTTTTTCGGCTTGCAAAAAGGCGAAAAAGTAGCGCTCATCGGAAAAAATGGAACGGGCAAAACCACGTTGATGGAATCCATCATGGGGATGCAATCCCCGGATGAAGGTAAGATAACCATTCGCAAAGGAATCCGTGTAGGATACCTTCCTCAAAACCCCATTTTTGAAGAGAACGAGCGTGTCTTGAATTACTTGTTTTCGGATGATTTACCGAGTGCCGTGGCCATAAAAGCCTACGAAAAAGCCATGCTTTCAGGCGATCCGCAGGAACTCGAAGATTCCTTTGCCTTAATGGAGGCCCATAATGCCTGGGATTACGAGGCCAGAGCCAAACAAATTATCACGCGATTAGGGATTCCGGATGGGGATCAACAAGTCTCCACGCTTTCAGGGGGTCAAAAGAAACGACTTTCTTTAGCCAAGTTATTAATTGAAAGTCCGGATATTATGATTCTGGATGAGCCTACTAACCACTTGGATATCGAGACCATTGAATGGTTAGAGGGTATTTTATCTGGTCCCAATGTGACTGTTTTGGTTGTTTCCCACGACCGCTATTTCTTAGATAAGGTTTGTAATAAAATGATGGAATTGGCCCTTGGGTCGATCTACACCTACGAAGGAAATTACGGTTATTTCCTGGAGAAAAAAGCAGAACGCGAAGCTTCCGAAGCGAGTACCGTCGCGAAGGCCAAAAACCTATACCGCAAGGAATTGGAATGGATGCGTCGCCAACCGAAAGCGCGTGGCACGAAATCACAATCCCGTATCGATGCCTTCTCCGAGACGGAGGAAATGGCGCATCGGAAAGTGGATGACAGTAAGTTGGAATTGAATATTCAAATGTCCCGCCTGGGTAATAAAATCATTGAAATAAACCATCTGAAAAAGGCTTGGGGCGAGAAGAAAATAGTCAATGATTTTACCTATACGTTTAAGAAAAAAGACCGCATTGGTATCGTAGGTAAAAACGGAGCAGGCAAAACGACCTTCTTGCAATTACTGACTGGACTAGAGCAACCTGATTCCGGAACGATAGATCCCGGTGAAACTTTGGTGATAGGGTATTACACCCAATTACCTTTCGAGTTCAAACCGGAACAACGCGTCATCGATACGATTACGGAAATTGCCGAGGTCATTCCTTATGGGAAAAATGAGTCTTTATCTCCAAGCCAGTTTTTGAGCAAGTTCTTGTTTCCGACGGCCCAACAATACACGCCGGTTTCAAAATTATCCGGTGGCGAAAAGAAGCGTTTGCAGTTGATGCAAGTATTAGTAAAGAATCCGAATTTCTTGATTCTGGATGAGCCTACAAACGATTTAGATTTAGACACCCTTCAGTTATTAGAAGACTTTTTGAGTGAGTTCCAAGGCTGTTTATTACTCGTTTCGCACGACCGTTATTTCATGGATAATTTGGTAGACCAATTAATCCTAGTGGAAGGCGAAGGAGAAGTGAACTTCTTTAATGGCAATTATACCGACTACCGGATTGCGTTAGAGAATAAGGAAAAGGAACCAGCTCCTTCTCCTAAAGCAGTAGTTATAGAAAAAGAGGTACTCCCGGTTCAAAAAGGTGCTAAATTGAGCTTTAAAGAGCAAAAAGAGTTTGAGGATTTGGAAAAAGAGATGGCTAAATTAGAATCTGAAAAAGACGCCTTGATTGAAAAATTAAACAGTGGCTCAGATGATTTCCAATTGTTGGCCGATTGGGCAAAGGAAATAGAAGTCATTAAATACACCCTAGAAGAAAAAGAATTACGCTGGTTAGAACTATCAGAAAGAGCATAAACGATGGATCCGTTAGAAGGCAAAACGCTTAAATTTATTATCGAATATTTGGTGGACAAATACGGTTGGGAAGGCTTAGCTAGTCGCATTCGTATCAATTGCTTCGCACATGAGCCCAGCGTCAATTCTAGTTTAACCTTTTTACGTAAAACAGATTGGGCACGAAAGAAAGTCGAGAACTTATACATCAAAGCCATCCGCATGGATGAGCATCCCCCGAAATAAAAAGAGGCCCCAAATGGGGCCTCTTTTTATTTGTATCAATTCCCTAGGCTAAAGCCTAAGGTTAATAATCATTTGTTTATAACCCCAGGTTTAAACCTGGGGTTATTTAATCGCTAGTTCTCAAAGAAGAACTCTTTCAAAGCATATAATGGCTTATCCCCTGCTGTTGGATTTGAAAATACAAAGTACAAATCATTAACCCCAGTTACGGAAACAGGCAAGCTTACTTGACCCATTTTTTGAATATCCACGCTACTAACAAGTTTACCCGTTGGGCTTCCTAAACGCAATTCAAGTTTTCCTCCAGCTGTTTGGCCAGCCATAACAAATGCAGAAGCTTTGATATTCTTGATGCCAGTCAAATCAATCTGATTGAAAGATGCATACCCTTGATCACCCAGAGCCACGATAATTTCACCTATACCATCCACTTTCGTTTTCATCGTTTTCGAATTGCCATCGTAAGTGCCAGCTGCAACTTTCGCATCCCGCAAGGTGACTACTTTCTGACCAGTTGCTGGTGACATTTTACCATTTCCTTTATCCGTGTAAGATGCGGAGAAGATAAACGTTCCTGGCTTGCCCTTATCTGAAGTCACATATGAACCTTTAACCGGCTGTGTTGCTTTCTTAGTATCCGATAAGCCCAAAATATAAATCACCATTTCACGCGCATCAGCTTTGGAAATCTGTGGATGGGCCGCCATTACTTGCTCTCCCCAAACACCACCACCACCACTGATAATCTTCTTCGAAAGTTCATCGATATTTTGAGAACTTGCGCGGTATTTCTTCGCAATTTCCTTATACGCTGGTCCGATAGACTTCTTCTCCACCGCATGACACGTCTTACAATCCGACAAATCAATTAAGCGTTTTCCGTTAGAGAAAGTCGTATTGCTTTTATGACCCTGCTCGATAATGGTACGATCATATCCCTCCAGGTAGTTGATGTTTAGGATAACATCTTCCTCTGAAATTTTATTTGCTGCCAACGATCCATCTTCCTTATCTTCCACCGATACTTGATAGTTGACCGCTTTGTCATTCCAATAGAAAGTTTTGTTCCCCTCAATTTGAACGTTCACTTTAGGAACATCATTACCTACTTTGACACGAATGGATGCTGTATTTGAATTACCTTTATTGTCCTTTACTTTCAAGACTACATTGTAAATTCCCGCTTTCGTAAATGTATGCGTTGGATTAGCCGCTGAACTCGTTTGGCCATTACCAAAATTCCAGCTGTATGTGATTGGATCCTTGTCGTAATCCATCGTTCCTTCAGAAGAGAACTTCACTTGCATCGGAGCAGCACCTTCTTTTTTACTGGCTGCCGCAACTACTTTAGGCGTACGATTGCCTGCGTTATATTCCAATTTGAACAATACCGCCTCCTCATTTTGCGCAAACCAGTTAGGACCATATTCCAACCCGTAGATAGCTCCGTCTTTTGAGAAAGCAAAATCCATCGGATGTATAAAGTTCATGTTAGGTAAGAACCGCTCCATGCTTAAGAAATCGCCATTAGCCTTCATACTAACCGTATAAATTAAATCCCGCGACCAATCGTATGCAAACAATTTACCATCGTAATATGCTGGCAATTTTACTTTTGAATCTTTCGGATAATCTCCGTGGTAATAAACACCACCTGCCATCGCATTACGAGAACCTTTTCCTATCACTGGAAATTCCGGCGAATCGCCATATGGGTAATAAATAAATGCCTTTTGTGCTTTTGGCAAATGAGCGAAACCCGTGTTGTGTGGGGAATCATTTACAGGGGCATTGGGATTAAACTTTGTCCACGTTGAATCTTTATTGAAATCCCGTTGGTTATAGGGACGGTTATCAGCTACGAATAAAGGCCAACCGAAATATCCAGCCTCGCGCGCTTGATTCACTTCATCATGACCTTTTGAACCATACTTTGGCGAATCCTCGCCAGCGTCTGGACCTACTTCACCCCAATACAAGAATCCAGTATGCTGGTCTACCGCAATCCGATATGGATTACGATTACCCATCACATAAATTTCTGGTTTCGCATGATACACTCCTTTAGGAAATAAATTCCCCTCTGGAATGGTATATTTTCCATCATCTGTGGGCTTAATCCGTAAGATCTTACCACGCAAATCATTTGTATTCGAAGAGGTCGCACGTGCATCCCAACCGGAACGTTTGTCGCGATTATCGATTGGTCCGTATCCATTGGAATCAAATGGATTGGTGTCATCACCAGTTGACAAATATAAGTTACCTGATTTATCCCAAGCGATTGAACCGCCCGTATGGCAGCATCCGTCACGCTTAACAGGAACACGTAAAAGAACTTTTTCGCTATCCATCACTAAGGTATCTTTCACATCATCATAAACAAATCGAGAAAGGTGCTGAGCTGTGTCAGGCTGACCAGTTTGTGGAGAATAAAATAAATATATCCAATGATTTTTGTTGTAGTTAGGGTCCACATTGACACCCATTAAACCGTACTCAAACTTAGAAAATACGTTCAAATCAGCTACCACTTTCACTTTCCCCTTTTTAGGGTCGTACATCTTTAACTTTCCTTTTCTTTCTCCGTAGAAAATTTTTCCACCATCTGTTAAAGCCAACTCCGTAGGCTCATCCAAATTTTTGTCTAAAATCGTTTTCGAAAACCGGTTATCCTCTGGAAGTGGACCCGTGCGCAAAGGCTTATTGAAGTTAATAGCAGGACCTGAAGCAGCCCATTGCAAGCCACCCCAAATATGCTGAAGAACTAAAGGCTCATCAAATGTTTCATGCGTATGACCCCAGTTCGTGTAAAATGCACGTCCACCATCGAACTCATGGTACCAGGCCATCGGGTGATAATCCCCCATTTTACCATCCTTGTACGTCTTTTCGTCCAAGGTAATTAATACCTTAACGTCTTTATTGAAGTTCTTAAAATCGTAGAATTCATCCGTACGATCAAACGTCGTAGGCATGTGCTTCGTTGACATATGCGATTGGTCAACCGCCGTAAATGTTCCTTTTTGGACATTTGGGCGACCTGGGTGCGAAGCGAACTGTCCACCGGCTAACTTGTTATACCAAGGCCAATCGTATTCCGTATCAGTCGCTGCATGTACACCAAAATAGGCTCCTCCTGCTTGAATGTATCGCTCAAAAGCATTCTGCTGCTGCTCGTTTAACACATTCCCCGTTGTGCTCATGAAGACCACCACCCGGTAATTTTTTAAGTTTTTCTCAGTGAATACGGCAGGATTTTCAGTTGTGTCTACCGAAAAGCCTTTTTCTTTGGCCATTTTAAATAAGGCAATTTGACCCGGCTTAATCGAACTGTGTCTGAAACCTTTGGTGAGTGAAAAGACCAATACTTTTTGTCCTTTCAATGGGTTTGCCTCCTGAGCGAAGGCAGTGGTGATTGATACAATGCTAACAAGCGTAGCAAGTACCACTCGGCCTAAGCCGAACAAATTCTTTTTCATAGGTTATAATTTTAACAATAGGTTGCGCAAGTTAGCCTAAATGCGAATTTTATTCATAATTTTCCTGAAATATTTCAACCATGAACAAATTATTTACGGTTTTCGCATGTCTTTTCATTAGCACATTCACCTTCGGCCAATCGTGCTGCTTTGTCACGAAAGACGAAATGCAGTTAATGGCGTCCAACAAAGCCTTCATGCGTTCACACAAATTGCCAAAACCATACCAGCATATCAGTAAAGCTGGGGGAGAGATGATAACCTTTGCGACTCCGGATGGCCAACAGGCCAATGCCTTCTTCATTAAGGCCGCAAAACCAACCAATTATACCTTATTTGTTTTTCAAGAATGGTGGGGATTAAATGACCACATCAAGCGCGAAGCGGAACATTTCTACACCGATTTAGGCAATGTCAATGTATTAGCGATCGATATGTACGATGGAAAAGTGGCCACGACACGCGAAGAAGCAGGTAAATATATGGGAGGCGCCAATCCTTTACGTTTAGAAAGTATCATTAAAGGCGCCATCGCCTACGCGGGACCGAAAGCAAAAATTGCCACCGTGGGCTGGTGTTTTGGCGGGGCACTCTCGTTGAAAGCATCTATCCTGGCTGGATCCCAAGCAACCGCTTGCGTCATGTATTATGGCATGCCGGTTAAGGATGTGGAGCAATTAAAAACATTGAATACGGATGTATTGGGCTTATTTGCTGGACGGGAAAAATTCATTTCACCGGCAGTCGTGAAAGAATTTGAGGACAATATGAAATTAGCGGGAAAGGGAATACAAATTAAATCGTTTGATGCAGAACATGCATTTGCGAATCCCTCAAACCCGGCTTACGATAAGGCCGCAACTGAAGAGGCCTGGAAATTAGCGACCAACTTTTTTAAAGCGCGTTTGAACTAATGAAAAAAATGATCGTCTTGTGGGTAGGGACACTGGTACTCGGTTCGTTTGTCGAATCGGAAGCTAAGGTTGTCGTATCCACGCATTATTCGATAGCAAAACCTAAAGTTTACCAAAAGAAAAAAGGCTTTTTCTCGTTTTTAAAACGCAAGAAAAAGTGCAAATGTCCGCCGCTACCTAGTTAATTGATCACAGGATTTAACGGCGAATCAGCTTTTTGGCCTGGTGCGTAACCGGATAACCAGCGTAAGCGATCTGCTTCCTGGTTGGCATTTTTAGGTTCCATCACGACCGCATCCGCATCCATAAATATAACAGTCATGACTTCGCGCATGGTTTGAGATGCGTTCCCAGGTGCGGCATGCAAGGTCCAACCCATGTGAAAAGTCGCATCACCAGCTTGCATCGTTTTTTGAGCAACGATTGGGAACTGCTGATCTTGAACATATTGCGCAATTATGGCTTCAGATTCATCAGAAATAGGCAACGGCGGCAATTCGGCTTTTTGGGAACCTGACGCGAAGGTCAACATCCCCATGTCTGAGTCAATATCGACCAAAGGCATCCACATGGTCACGGTTTTGGGAGTTTGCAGGGGCCAGTAATATTGATCTTGATGCCATGGCGTCAATCCTCCGCCGGGTTCTTTGAATAGCGCTTGATCATGATATAAACGCACCTGGTTAACGCCTAATAAATCAGCAGCAATTTGTCCAAACCGTTTAGCCAAGACAAATTCCCGAACGGTCGAATCTTCTTCCCATAAATTCATCATTTGCAAAAAAGCCTTGCCGTAGGTATCGCGTTCAGCGATGGGTTTTTGCTTCGCTTGAAAATCGGTAGCCCAATTGCGAATAGCACTTCGATAAGGCGCAAGCGTTTCCTGGTTGAGAATATTGGGCAAATAAATATGGCCATTTTGCTGAAATTCAGCGATTTGATTGGCATCAAGTTTATATGGAGTTGAAAGCATACCCAAAATTTGAGAAATTTTATGCCAAAGACTACCTGAAAATTTGCCAATAATAATGCAATTTTACCTGAAGCTTATGCATTTTAGGGCGAGGCAGGTAATTTGATAAAACAATGAAGGCGAGTTTAGAGCATTTAGGAGACCCTACGGGAAGCTCCATCCAACTGAAAGAGGTTATTCAAGCACGCTTTGATGCCCCCTATCACTTTCATCCTGAATTTGAATTAACCCTCATCATTGCTGGTACTGGCAAACGCTTTGTGGGGAATCAAATTACAGACTTTGGGCCTGGCGACTTAGTACTCTTGGGCGAAAACGTACCGCATTGTTGGCAAAACCACCGCAAAGACTGGTTGGCCACCGAAGAAAACCCAACGGCTGCCCAAGCCCTCGTGATTCATTTTAGAAAAGAATTTTTGGGGAGTGATTTCCTTTCGAAGCCGGAATGTGCGGCGCTCCGACAACTCTTTGACAAGGCGCGGGGTGGCCTTTCTATTCAAGGACCTACCCAAGATCGTGTGGCGCGGGAGCTCATGCAATTGGGGGATTTGGCACCATTCCCAAGAATGCTCGCATTTTTAAATATCTTACATCAGTTGAGTCAGGCAGGATCAGATGCGCAGGTCATTGAGGTTAATGACTCCAGTTATGCATTGTCTGCGGTGGATCTGGCACGAATCAATCGCGTGTATGCGTATGTCATCGCCAATTATACCCAGGAGGTGCATTTGGATGAAGTTGCGCATTTAGCAAATATGACTGAAACGGCCTTTTGTCGTTATTTTAAGAAAGTGACTAAAAAGACTTTTGTGGAGATGGTGACTGAATTTCGCATCAAACACGCCTGTGAATTATTGCGCAGTAGTCAATTAAGCATGGCTGAAATCTGCTTTGAAAGTGGTTTCGGAAACCTATCACATTTCAATAAACAGTTTAAGCACTACATGAGCGAAACACCGCTGCAGTACCGAAAATTAGTTCGCGAATGGCAGGTGGGGTAAACCTGATTATTTTTTTGCCGGGAATAAAAGGCTCAATCCGATGCTAGCGGTAAGTATTCCTAAAATTACACCTAAAGACGCGAGGGTTCCAAAACCCCATTGCTCCAAGTAATGATGACCAATCATCTTCAGTCCGACGAAACTGAGTAACACCCCTAGGCCCATCGGCAAAAAGCGAAACAAGCCCATCAAACTTGATAAGAAAAAGAAAAGGGAACGCAGCCCCATGACCGCAAACACGTTGCTGAAAAATACGATGTACGGATCTTTTGAAATAGAGAAAATCGCCGGAATGGAATCCACCGCAAACAAAATATCGGTAAATGCAATGACCACAACCACCACAAAAATGGGCGTAATAAATACTTTTCCCGTTTTCTTAAATCGGACAAAAAAGTGCCCAATTACATTCCTTTTATAGACATTGAAATACTTTGAAAGCAATTTCACTACCGGATGATCTGCCGTATCAATCTCCTCCTCATGCTCCTTCGATACCAAAATCTTTATCCCTGTGTAAACTAAAAATGCCCCAAATAAATAGATGATCCAGTCAAATTTCTGTAGCAAGGCTGCACCCAAAAAGATGAATATCAAACGCAACACAATCGCTCCCAAAATCCCCCAAACCAATATCTTCTTGTAATACCGCTTCTGAACCCCAAACGAATTGAAAATCAATATGAAGACAAAGACGTTATCGGCCGACAAAGAATACTCGACCAAATAACCGGTGATAAATTCAAGTGATAAGTTATCTTGGAAAATGGCCAACTGGTCATAATATGACCCTGTACCCAAATCGATGTGCGAGGCGTAGGCTTGTTGGACCGCCTGCAACCCAGCCAAATCCTTAATCCCATGTACTAAAGCGCCATTATAGCCTAGAAATATGTAAAAAATCAGCGCTAATAATACCCACGCCCCCGACCAAAATCCAGCTTCGCGAAACGTAACTTCCGCTGACCCTGCCTTTTTAAAGATGCCTAAATCAATTAACATGACTAGGATCACGAGCGCTGAAAAGACAAGAAAAAATAGAGATTCACTCATAAATAAGTATTTTTACGCTTTCAAAGGGACAAAGGTCGCAAATTTTGACCAATATCATATGTACGAAGGCAAAAAGGTAATCGTCGTGATGCCAGCTTACAAAGCAGCACTCACATTAGAAAAAACGTATAATGAAATTCCACATGATTGGGTGGATGAAGTTATTTTAGTGGACGACTACAGCCCTGATAATACCGTGGAAGTGGCCCAGCAAATTGGCATCAAACACATCATCCGCCACGATAAAAATAAAGGTTACGGGGGAAATCAAAAGACATGCTATACCAAAGCACTTGAACTTGGCGGTGACATTGTGATCATGCTGCACCCCGACTACCAATATACCCCGATGTTACTGAAAGCTATGATTTCGATCATCGGCAACGGATTATATCCGGTCGTTTTTGCTTCAAGAATCTTAGGTAAAGGAGCACTTAAAGGCGGAATGCCTATGTATAAATACATTGCGAATCGTCTTTTGACCTTGTTTCAAAATATCTTAATCGACCAAAAATTATCTGAATATCATACCGGCTACCGCGCATTCTCAAAAGAAGTGCTTCAAGCGGTCAACTTCACGAAATGTGACGACGACTTTGTGTTTGACAACCAAATGATTTTACAAGTATTCTGGAAAGGATTCGAGGTAGGCGAAGTAACCTGCCCCACAAAATATTTCGAGGAGGCCTCCTCGATCAACTTCACACGAAGCTCCATTTATGGATTAGGTGTTCTTTGGTACTCAGTCCGCTACCGTCTCGCTAAATGGGGATGGAAATGGGATTTAATGAACTAACAAAAAAGCCTCAGAACAAAATCTGAGGCTTTTTTATGTGCATTAGAATCGAATACTCGCGCCTAGCAAGAAATTAAATCCAGCTTGCGGATAGTAAAAGTTTTCGGTCGTTGTTGTCCCTCCATACCGATAGGAATAGGTGTACCCATTCGAAGAATACATCTCGTTTAGCACATTATTCAATAACAAAGTCAAGGCTGGTCCTTTCTTTAGGGTATACTTGAAACGGAGATCATGCGTATTGTAGGCCTGTAACGAACGAGCATCATCTGAGGTATTATCCAAGTATTGTTTACCCACAAATTTGCGTAAAATACTTGCCTCAAAAGCCCCTGCAGTATATGTCAAGGTACTTCCGTAAATCACCGAAGGCGAGTAAGCAATATCCGTATTTCCATGATTAATGACCACCTCCTGATTCAAATCATAGTCGAACATTTTTTCTTGAAAATTCTGAATGCGGTTTTGGCTCAATGTGACATTACCACTCCAAACTAAGCGCTTTGAAATTTGGTAGTTTAACACCGCTTCAAGACCCAATCGATAACTCTTTTCCACATTTGTTCGAATGGCATCGCCGGTCGAATTAACAGCACCGGTTAAGACAAGCTGATCCTGGTAATTCATAAAATAACCATTTAACTGCAATCCATATCGAAGACCAGATCGCTCATATCCAAACTCATAATCCTGTAAGTATTCCGGACGCGGAACTGCGGTGGCGTTGTCGACAAAATCTTGCCGACTAGGCTCCTTGCTGCCCGCTGAAACGGAACCGTACACTTTAGATTTTTCTGAAATTTGATGCGTTAATCCAAATTTAGGATTAAAAAATGAATAGGTATTATCCGAATCTAGTCGTAAAAACTTATCCGCTGTTCCCAGCATACGATAACCCACGGTTCGGAATTGGACATCAAAGTAGGCATTCCAAGCTGTAGCTATATCCCAATTCGCTTTGGCATATAGATTCAAATCTGTTTTTTGAGATCGACTACGATACCACTCGTGACCTGCAAAAGCTACGGGCGCAACAAGTAACCCATAATGACGGCCTATGTATCGATTCCAAGCGCCACCAAAAGTGAACTTGAATTTTTGCGAACCGGCATAATTCAATGCAAAAGTCGACCCATAAAAATCATTATCTAGCCATTTTCGACGTATCACATCGACGATAGGTTTAGCGCCAAGCCCATACGATTGCAAATCAGCATTGGGTCTAAACTCTTCAAAATACCCACGTCCATACGTGTAATGCGCGTTCAAATCCAAATTCCATGCCTCAGTCAATCGGTGATTCGTAATCAACTGAAAATGATCCTGTGCATAATTATCTGTTTGATTATCGTAGGTGTAATAGTTGTATCTACGGCCACTATTCAACAAATTGTTTGCATCAGATTCCGACAAATAGTTACGGTCAATAAAAGCTTTCATCTCATCTACGGAACCATTAACTCTACTTTCTGGAGTTCCATACCACGATTGGTAAGTCTTTTCATTTCCGGTAAAATAGTTAAAACGAGCGAAACTTTTCGCCCCAAAATAACCCGCAGAAAAATAGGCAGAGATTAAATTAGATGAGGCTCGATCAATAAATCCATCCGATACAATACGCGACAAACGTCCATCCAAGGTAAATTTCCCGCCTAACAATCCAGATCCAAATTTAAGTGTCGTTTTTAGCGTCCCAAAAGAACCCCCGGAAGCATTCGCTTCACCATACGCTTTGGGTTCAAAGGTATTTGTTTGCATGTTGACAGAACCTCCAAATGCCCCCGCACCATTCGTTGACGTTCCTACCCCCCGTTGGATTTGAACGGAATTCACGGAACTCGCAAAATCGGGCATATTTACCCAGAAAGTCCCTTGCGATTCCGAGTCATTAATGGGAATACCGTTGACCGTCACATTCACACGCGTCGCATCTGAGCCTCGAATTCGGATACCGGTATAACCAATACCAGCTCCTGCGTCTGAGGTAGTTACCACCGAAGGAGTAAAATTAAGCAACATCGGCATGTCTTGACCCAGGTTACTTTTTCCTAATTCCGTGGCTGAAACATTGGAATAGGCCATGGCCGAATTTTCATCTGCCCGCGTGGCACGAACAACGACTTCGTCCTGCAAGAAATTAGATTTTTTTAAGCCGATTTGCTTAGACTTTTCCACGGGAACATCTACGGGTTCATACCCAACAAAACTGACAGAAATAGTCGAATTGGGGCTGGCGGCTAGTTGAAATCGTCCTTTTGAATCGGTTACGTTCCCTTTCTGACTTCCTTTCACGGAAACCGATGCTCCCCATAAAGGTGCATTTGTCTCTTGATCGAAAACGATTCCCTCGACCTTTTGGCCGAACATGACATGCGTACAAAATAAAAAAAATAGCGTCGTTAGCTTTTTCATATTGAGTTGAAAAGATTAACAACAGGTAAAGGAGTCAAATCCTGTATGAATTTAACAAACACCCTTAATTTTGATTTTTTCTGAGTTTTCAGCGCTAAAAACTCGACAAAATCCCTTCGACAGCATTACCTGCATCAGGTTCATTGGGTATAATCTCAGCCCTTATTCAGAGCACCCCTTTTTGTGGATGCACAAAGATATAAATTTTTCTACCTTTGCAAGCCATTCGCAGGTATAGATCTATATGATTGTTAAAGAGTTTCTTTCCATTTACACGTCTGACGGCATTGTTCAACACATTTCGGAACGGATCCAGCAAGCTACACCAGGGCAATCGTTTCACATAAAAGGCCTTTGTGGTGCATTAGATACGGTTTTGATGGCAACAACCCTGCCAAACAAAACACCATACCTCATTATTTGCGAGGAAAAGGAAGAGGCGCAATACGTCTTTAATGACTTGCAATCCCTCCTCGGCGAAGCAGCTGTCATTCTTTTTCCCATGTCGCACAAAAAACCGTATGTGTGGGAGGAGATTGATAATGCCAATGTACTCATGCGGGCTGAAGTATTAAATGTACTCAGTAATTATTCCGGCCAAACCTTAGTGATTGTCTCTTATCCTGAGGCCATGACGGAAAAGGTAATCAACCGAAAATCATTAGTTAAAAATACGCTATCCATTCGCGTAGGTGATAAAATCGACCGAAATTTCGTAGCAGAAACGCTCAACGAATATGACTTTGAACGAACAGATTTTGTTTACGAAGCTGGGCAATATTCCGTTCGCGGTGGTATCCTCGACGTCTTTTCTTATGCGGCTGAATATCCATACCGCATTGATTTTTTCGGAGATGAGGTAGATAGTATTCGAACATTTCATCCTGAAACACAGCTTTCCATTCAATCAGTTTCGGCTATGCACCTCATCCCGGATGTGCAAACCAAGTTGGTCCAAGAGACACGTGAATCTTTCTTTACCTTTCTACCTGAAAAGACCAAAATTTGGATTAAAGATCATTCGATTTTGATGGATGTCATTGAGCAGTATTTCGACAAAGGCCAAGCGGCTTACGATGCGAATAGCAGCTCAGATATCATTGTATTGAATAAACCTGAGGAAAGATGGGAGACCGTCAAGACAACAAAAAAACATCTTCAGGATTTTGTCTGTGTTGAATTTGGGAAGCGCTCACACCTGAAACAAAACGAAGTAATTGCCTATCCAGCTAAAAATCCGGGGGCATTTCAGAAAGACTTTGATCGGCTTGCCGCCGCTCTATTAGACAATCAAACAGCCGGAATTCAAAATATCATTTGTTCCGAATCACCTCGCCAGCTCGAACGGCTCGATGTGATTTTCAATGAGATTAATACGAGTATCCAATTTAAACCCTTGCAAATTTCGTTGCGTGAAGGGTATATTGACACCCAGACGCAAGTTGCTTTTTATCCAGATCACCAATTATTTGATCGCTTTAATCGCTTCAAGGAGAAAAATAAATTCTCAAAAAGTAAGGCATTAACGCTCAAAGAATTGCGCTCGCTGCAAGTGGGTGATTTCGTTACACACGTAGATTATGGCATTGGTCGTTTTGCAGGATTGAACTTAATCGACACGTCGAATGGGGAACAAGAAGTCATCCGACTGATCTACCGCGACGACGATGTGTTATCGGTTTCGATTCATTCACTACATAAGATTTCCAAATATTCCGGTAAAGAAGGAGCTCCTCCTTCCATGTCTAAATTAGGCTCGCCGGAATGGGATAACAAAAAATCCCGCGTTAAAAAGCAGGTAAAAGACATCGCGAAGGAGCTAATTTCTTTGTATGCCAAACGTAAAAATGCACCCGGTTTCGCCTTTTCACGTGATACCTATTTACAAGCAGAATTAGAGTCCTCCTTTATCTATGAGGACACGCCGGATCAAGCAAAAGCGACAGCTGATGTCAAAGTAGATATGGAAAAACCACATCCGATGGACCGATTGGTCTGCGGAGATGTGGGCTTTGGAAAAACAGAAATTGCCATTCGTGCGGCATTTAAAGCTGTTGCCGATTCGAAACAAGTGGCCGTTCTCGTTCCTACCACGGTCCTTGCCATGCAACATTACCGGACATTCCATGATCGTCTCGCCGCATTTCCATGCAAAGTTGAATATGTGAATCGCTTTAAATCAGCGAAACAAATCAAGGAAACATTGGAGCGGGTGGCGAATGGCCAAACAGATATATTAATTGGCACGCACCGATTGGTCAATAAAGACGTTGTTTTCAAAAACTTGGGCCTCATGATTATCGATGAGGAACAGAAGTTTGGCGTAAAAGTCAAAGATCGATTGAAAGAAATGCGCGTGGATGTAGATGTGTTAACGCTGACAGCCACGCCGATTCCACGGACATTACATTTCTCACTCATGGGTGCGCGGGATTTGTCGATCATTGCGACGCCACCTCCGAATCGCCAACCGGTCGAAACGAAGCTGGTGGTGATGACCGATGAGCTTTTACGTGATGGGGTGAGAGAGGAATTAGCGCGAGGTGGACAAGTTTTTGTAGTTCATAATCGGATTAATGAATTAGAGAGTACGGCAAACCGAATCTTACGTTTAGTGCCCGATGCCAAAATTGGCGTAGCGCACGGCCAAATGGAGGGAGACAGGTTGGAGAAAATCATGATGGATTTTATCGAAGGAAATTACGACGTACTAGTTGCCACCAATATCATTGAATCGGGACTTGATATCCCGAATGCAAATACGATTTACATCATTAATGCGAATCATTTTGGTTTGTCTGATTTGCACCAAATGCGTGGCCGAGTAGGTCGATCAAATAAAAAAGCATACTGTTATTTAGTCACGCCATCGCTGGCAAATTTGACAAGTGATGCACGCAAACGCCTCAGTGCCCTGGAAGAGTTCTCTGATTTAGGCGATGGAATCAAGGTGGCGATGCGGGACTTGGATATTCGTGGAGCAGGTAATTTATTGGGTGCGGAACAGAGTGGATTTATCAATGATTTGGGATACGATATGTACCATAAAATTTTGGATGAGGCTGTTCAGGAGCTCAAAGAAACTGAATTCCGTGCCTTATTTGAGACAGACCTCGCTCAAATGGCAGAGGCCTTAACGGTCGATTGTCAGATTGAAACGGATATGCGCGTGTTGATACCCGAAGAATACGTGCAAAGTATTTCTGAGCGACTGGCCTTGTATACCCGATTAGATGAACTCGAGAATGAAACGGAATTGGGAACGTTTGTCACTGAAATGGAAGACCGATTTGGGAAAATGCCAAACGAAGTACGTGATATGACGGAATTAGTTCGTTGTCGCTGGAAAGCGCAACTGCTTCATGTTGAAAAAATATTACTCAAGAACAATATGTTGAAGCTTTATTTCGTTTCAACTGATATTCCTCAAGACATTGTTGTTCGGGTTATTCAGTTTGTGAACTCAAAAAAAGGACAATGTCAATTGCGGGAAAAATCGGGTAAAATGATCTTACAACTTGATAAAGTGAGTACGATACCAGAATTAAATACTATTTTAGTGGATATTTTGGGATAGCATTGAGCATTTTGTTTGATTTTCATACCTTTGCTTTTCAAATTCTTACGAAAAAGAATCTAAATGATTGCTAAATTAAAAATTGCACTTAGCCTTTGTGCTAGCGTTCTTCTGCTAACTTCTTGCCCTAATGGCTTGAAGAATGGATTAAAAGGTGGTCTATCTGGCGGAAAACCGAACAGTATCAATATCGGAAATGCATCTACAGCCACAGGTTTGGCATATAATCAAAAAGGTGGTTTTCAAGTTGACAAAAAATTCACAGGACAATTGACCGGACCGAACTTGGTATTTATCGAGGGCGGTCGTTTTACGATGGGTTCTTTGGAGGAAGATATCATGGGAATCCATGATAATATTGAGCGTACGGTATCGGTTCAATCATTTTATATGGATGAAACTGAAATTGCCAACGTACATTATTTGGAGTATTTAGATGCAGTGAAGCGTGATTCAACGCAAGATTTCTATGAATCAGCCTTACCAGATACAACGGTTTGGCGGAATGATTTAGCGTTTAATGATCCGTATGTGGAGCAATATTTACGTTTCCCTGGTTTTCGTATGTACCCAGTAGTGGGTGTTTCTTGGAAACAATCGACCGACTATTGTGTTTGGAGAACGGCAGCAGTGAATAATAACTTAGCTACAGTTCCTGTAGCTAAAGAGAAAAAACCGAAGAAAGGGGCAGCAGCGGCAGCGACAACAGCTTCAGCTACGACACGTTTAGCAGCTCCAGCGCGTTTAACCATCGAATCAGGACGCGTTTTACCGTCTTACCGCTTACCTACGGAGGCAGAATGGGAATATGCAGCGAAAGCGATGATTGGTACGCAGCAGCAGGATGAGAATCAGGTAAATCAACGTATTTACCCTTGGGATGGACCTTCTTTGCGTGAATCAACCGGAAAAGGTCAAGGAAATATGTTGGCCAACTTCAAACGTGGACGTGGTGACTATGCAGGTATTGCAGGAAAATCAAACGATGGGGCGATAATCACAGCTGAAATTTACAAATATGCACCGAACGATTTTGGTTTATACCAAATGGCCGGTAATGTAAATGAGTGGGTACAAGATTTGTACCGTCCTTTATCATTTCAAGATTTCAATGACTTGAACCCAGTTCGTCGGAATGATAAAGAAGATAAGGCATCTCGTTACGATAGTAAAAATCAAAACTCCTTAATCACGAATAAAGTACGTGTCTACAAAGGTGGATCATGGGCTGACGTAGCGTATTGGTTAGCACCAGGAACACGTCGTTATTTGGATGAAGATTCGTCAACAGCTACCATTGGTTTCCGTTGTGCGATGATTTCTGCAGGTACGAATAAGTAATTTATTTGAGGGCTGCCAGTGCGAAGAAGGAAACTTTTGTCGCTCCGGCAGCCCTTATTTTTTGCGCCGCGGCTAGAAATGTAGCGCCAGTCGTCAGCGTATCATCTACAATCAGCACATGTGATCCCCGTAGTTTAGCGGGATCGATTACCTCAAAAACATTTTCAAGTTCTTCGTAGCGAGCGGCTCTGTTTAGGCCGATGAGGGAGTGCGACTGCATGGTTCTTGCCAGCACGTCCTCATGTAAGGGAATTTCTAAGGATTGCGCGAGTCCCCTAGCAATGACAGCGGCCTGATTGTACCCGCGTTCTTTCAGGCGATTGGGGTGTAAGGGAATGGCGACGATGCCATTAACCTCCGAACAATAATGGGACTTTTTCAATGAGTCCCCGGCCCACGTACCGAGAAATACACCTAGTTCAGCGGCTCCTTTATATTTAATTTGGTGCATCATTTGCTGCACGCGACTACCGGGCATAAAATGAAAAAAGGCATGCGCCTCATCGAATTCAATGAGGCCATCAAACTTTGCCCGAACCCAGTTTGGCGTATTTTCGACTAAATCAACGCGGGGGAGTACGATCCGACAAGTTGTGCAGATAAATTCTTCGCTTGGGAATAGAGGCTCCTGGCAGGCAAAACAAAGCTTTGGGTATAGCAATTGTAAAAAGGCTTTAAACATCTCAGAAAAATTTTTGTATTTAATTAAGTTTCAGTAATTTTGCACCCCTAAACGAGTACCTAGTCAATTCATTGTCCAAGTACTTGATAATTAGCAAACGGATTAAAAAAACATTTCATAATTAACCTTTTAAAATGGCACGCGATTTAAAATTCACTAGAAACAT
>CAZUAZ010000008.1:0-1859 GCA_964618445.1 uncultured Aquirufa sp.
AAAACAGAGGAAGGAAGAAACCAATACATGGTCATCGTTTCCGATCCCAAAAACATCAAGAACTTAGCCAAATACAAAGCCATTTCCCAACGCCTCGCACGCGCAGAAGGCCTTTCTGAATCCGAAGCAAGGGCGCTAGCCAAAGAAGGTAAAGCCGTTGTTTGGATCGATGGAGGCTTGCACGCCACAGAGACCGTGGGCATTCATCAATGGATCGAATCCATTTACCAGTTTACCACACGCACCGATGAGGAAACGAAGCGCATCTTAGAAAATACCATTATCCTTTTTGTGCACGCGAATCCCGATGGACAGGAGTTGGTGTCCAATTGGTACATGCGCAAAGCAGATACATTGAAAAGATCTACGGAATTCTTGCCTAGGCTGTACGAAAAGTATATCGGACATGATAACAACCGAGATTTCTACATGATGAATATGAGCGAATCGGCAAATATGTCGCGCCAACAATACATCGAGTGGATGCCTCAGATTCTTTATAATCACCATCAAACAGGTCCAGAAGGAACTGTAGTTGCCGGACCTCCATATCGCGATCCGTTTAATTATGTCTACGATCCATTATTGGTCACCGGAATCGATGCCTTAGGTGCGGCGATGAGTTCGCGTTTAAATGCAGAAGATAAACCAGGTTATACGATGAAGTCGGGTTCTGTCTACTCGACCTGGTGGAATGGAGGTTTACGAACCACTGCTTATTACCATAATATCATTGGTTTATTAACGGAGATCATTGGCGACCCAACGCCCAAAACCATTCCTTTAGTTCCCAATCGATTAATCCCTAATTCAGCAACTCCCTTCCCGATTACACCTCGTAAATGGTATTTCAAAAACTCCATCGACTATTCACTTTCGCTAAACTATGCAGTGCTGAATTATGCGACACGCTACCGCGAAGAGGTATTGATGAATATTTATAAAATGGGTCGTAAATCTATTGAGCTTGGATCCAAAGATTATTGGACCCTTTCGCCGAACAAAGTGGAGAAATTGACCAGCATAGCAGGAACTAACCTCAGGTCAAAAAGCGACAGTTTATTTAGTGTCGTATATAAAAATCCGGAAACACGTGATGCCCGTGCTTATATCATCACGGCTGATCAATCGACCACCCGTTTTGCTTTTGTAAATATTTTATTGAAAAGTGGAATTCGGGTTGAGAAAGCAACCAAAGCATTTGAATTCAATGGAAAGAAATATCCGCAAGGATCGTTTGTAGTTCAAACCAATCAAGCTTTTCGCCCGCACGTGATCGACATGTTTGAGCCACAAGATCACCCGAATGATTTCCAATATCCTGGTGGTCCTCCAGTACGTCCGTACGATTCGGCGGGTTGGACACCTGCCTTTACCATGGGCATTCAGTTTGATCGGATATTGACCGACTTGCAGGCACCGTTGGAAACGATTCCGTATGGCCAACTGCAATTAAGCACGCCTTCGTTTGAAGCGGCTAATTTCTATGCATTCCCTACCTCAGATAATGCCTCATTTACGTTGTTGAATGACTTATTGAAAGCGGGTGTTGAAGTGACCAAAACCAAAGACGCATTTTATGTCACGCACAGTTCATCTGCTTCGTCGATCCTTTCGAAGGCCACGGTGAAGATTACGCCTTTGGCAAGTCTTCCTAAACAAGATTCGAAAAAAGTAGGCGCTAAGCGTATTGGTCTGTGGGATGTATATGGTGGTTCGATGCCGTCAGGCTGGTTGCGCTGGATTTTAGAGCAACATCATTTTGATTTCAAATTGGTCTTTGCCAAAGAAATCGATAAAGGAAATTTGAAGTCCAAATTTGACGCAATCATTTTTGTTAGCAGAGCTATTCCAAGTGT
>CAZUAZ010000008.1:1959-61032 GCA_964618445.1 uncultured Aquirufa sp.
GAGGCCAACTGGGGTATGACGCCAAAAGCAGATGTTTATTTCAGTGCAAGTCCCGTATTCAATTTATCTGCTGAGGCGATTGCGCATGGTAACCTAATTCCATTGGCTTGGTATGCATCAGATAAAACCTTACGAAGCGGATGGGCCTTTGGTCAGACGTATTTAAAGGATGGCATTGCTGCTTTTCAAGCGAAAGTGGGCAAAGGTAACTTATATGTGTATGGTCCTGAAGTTACGTTTAGAGCACAAACGCATCATACATTTAAGATGGTGTTTAATCAGCTATTTGAAAATAAATAGGTCAATGCGCTAACAATTTATTTGAGCTTAAACGTGAATACATCTGATTTGACAGCGATGGATTGGTCTTTTACGACCACTGACCAGTAGTAAATTTTGCCGGGCTGTAACTTCACTTCAAAAAATGGATTCTTGGTGTCAAATGAATTACCTGCATACTTTTGAGTACTTGCTGATAGTGTGTCGATGCGGATGGTATAACTGAGAACATCCGAGTCGGGGTCCTCGGCCAACCAGTCAAATTTAACGTTGCCAGCTGCATTCGCACTTATCGTAGAACCGGGAATTGGCGAGATTGCTTTTGCTGCATTGGGAGCTCGATTGGTTTTGCCTTCACCTGATAAATAGAATTTCCATTGGGCAGATGTAACCGTTTTGGTACCTGTATTAGCTGCCGTAATCGTCCAGGAATACGATTTACCGCGGGTTAACGAGATCGTTTTTTTAGTACCTACGATATCTGGGAATTTGGTTGCTTTGGCTTCTTGAATATCGGTCACTTGAAGTTCATACTTAGTTGCATTCGGAGCGGCTTTCCATTTAAATTCCACTTCAGCCTTATCCTGTGCGATAGCTCCCGTTTCACAATCTTTGTTGTTTTCAGGAAGTTCTAAATTCATTTCTCCAATTTCCAAAATCGGGGGAGGTGTTACGGGCATAGGATCTGCCGAATCCTCTTTAGAGCATCCTAAGACAAACAAACTAATCCAGACTAGGTAAATAAGGTTTCTCATTGATTAATATTTTATCAATTTACATGTTGTCCTAACCGTATCGCCACTCATCTTGACCAAATACATTCCTGCGCTCAAATCGCTCAGGTCTACATCGAATAATCGGTTCATTGGTATATTTTGCTTTGTTTGCATGGCGGTTGTGCCATGCATCGAATGGATACTGATGTCTACAACTGAGTCGTTTCCAGGAATGAAAATTTTGGCGGGACCTGGTGTTGGATTCGGGAAAATATTTGTTTCTTCTGACAAAAATATTTCTTGATTATAGGCCCCTTGGCATTCTTTCGTGGTCGTAATTCTTAATGTATTTAGCCCTTTTTGTAAGGGTAAGTTGATTTTTGAATTGACCGTTTCCGTTGCATTTCCATTCAAATTGATGACATACGTTTCAGCTCCTTTCAAACTCAGATTCAAACTTGCCGTCACGGAATCTACTGAAGTGACCGCATTGAGCGCTTGAGGTTCACTTATTTTTACTTCATATTTTCGTTCATAAGTAGGCTTACCATCTACCCGAATGGTGATGGAATATGTGCCAACGGCCAAATTTTCAATTTTTTGGGTATAATTATTTGCCTTAGTTAATACGCCCGCACGCGTATCACCGATCGATAAGGTATAGTCGAAATTCTTGTTGGAAGTACTAATGGTGATTGCGCCATTTTTTTGACCTATACACGAAGTTGAGCTTGCTATAACTGAAATAGCATCTGGAGGTAAGGAAAAAACTTCACAGCCATTCGTGTCGACCATGGCACCGATAGGCGTATTTAAGCATTTGTCATCCCGATCTAATATGCCGTCCATGTCATCATCTGCATACGCTTTAGTCAGGCCTACTTGGGTATAAGACTTGGTTAATACATTTTTCAAAGTGGCATCATTTCCTCCTAGCCACTGCTCAATGATGGAGGCATAAATTTGTCTAAAGTCAAATTCAGATTCTAAATTATCTTCCCATGTGACTTTAGGGTCTATCTTTGGATTTTTGCCTAATACATTCGCATTTAAGTTGTTGCCAAAAATCATCATAGGAAAGGCCGTTCCATGATCTGTACCCTTTGTGGATGTTGAAACAATTCTTCTACCAAACTCGGAGAATGTGACCAACATAACTCGGTCAGAATCCCCTGTTTCATCTAAGCATTTCATTAAGGCAATAATACTGTCATTTACAGTTTTTAGGAGTTTTGCATGAGTTCCTTGCGTGTGATCGTCTTGATTTACTTGGGAATCATGCGTATCAAAACCTCCTAAAACTGCGTGATAAACCCGGGTGTTTAAACCTCCACGGATCAATCGACTCATTTGATAAAACTGCCCTCCTAACTCATTATCAGGGAATTTGACCGAATGATTTCCTTTCAGGTAAGCATTTTTCACAACGGTACTATACAAATTCGATTGCTTGGCAATGGTCTGAATATAATTAAGTTTATCGCCTGCGTAGGTGCTAGGATAATTCGTGTCAAATTCATTCAGAATTTCATTGATATTTTCCGGATTTCCAGCAATAAATCCAGGAAATGTCTTTTTACCAGTTAACAATAATGAATTAGAGTATCCTAATTCAATGGCTAGTGGGTCGGGATATTTACTGTTCGGATAAGCTGCAGGGAAAGTGGGGTGTTCATGTTCGATTAATCTACCTAACCAACCGGAAGAAACAAATTCGTTATAATCCGATGCCGATTGCCATATGTCGCCAGATCTAAAATGGGATAAGTCTGGGGTCGAATAACCAACATTCTGAATAATTTTCATTCTTTTTTCATCAAAAAGAATTTTCATATCCTTGAATTCCGGATGAAAAGCTAAGTCATTTTTTCCGAGTTGAATTAACTTTTTTTCTGGAATGATCACATGCGGGCGGACCTTATTCAGGTTTGCATATTGGTCCATCGGCGTAATCATGTTGAGCCCATCATTGCCACCCCAGAAACGTAAGACAATTAAGATTTTACCTGGCTCAACCGTATTTTCTAATAAAGAATATTTCTTAGATTGGTCTAGGTACGATAAATGCGGTAGCATTGTACTGGCGGCTAGCGCATGAGAAAAATTATGTATAAAGTCTCTTCTTTTCATCTAAAAAACATGAATTTCATTTAAATCAAAGATTTGAGCTAATATTTGGCCAACGCGCATATACAAGGTATTATAGTTGTCTTTATTAGGGCTTTTTTGAAATGAATTAACGGCATCTGACCAGTAGTAATCTGGAAAGTTGTCCCCCAAAATTGATTTTTTAATACGTAAAAACGCTTTTTCATTAATTTCTACACCCAGAATAAGCATAGCTAATTCCCGAATGAATGAATTAATGTTACTTGGGTCTTTGATTTTCTTAAGTAGTATATTCATGTCAAAACGCACATTGGGGCGATCAAAGAAATTGACCCCATTTTTGGCAATTGACTCGCCTAATTCTTTGCGTCTTTTTATCGAATCAGAATTAATCCAAATTAAGTCAAACACAGGTTCTTGGTAATATGCTTGCCAGCCAGATACACTTGGTGGATTTGCAATCGAATACCCTTGCCTTCCAATGGAATGAAATCTTACCTGTGAAAAAATACGGTAGGAGAGGTAAATCGGATCTAAGTATTTAGCGTCAAACTGCTTTTTGTCCTCGTTAAAAAACGAATTAACATTATCATAGGCTACATGTCCTTTAACTATTTCAAATTCCTTGTACAAACCCATGGAATACTCCATAGGGGATTTGATCATGGCATTGTAAAATTCCTCCGCAAAGAAATATTCACTTTGCAGTAATACTTTTAAGGCTTCTGCCAATGAATAATTACTCTTTCTCAAAACTTGAGCCATCGGTTTGATGATATTCTCCTCTACATAATCATTGACAATCGGGTAAACAAAGAATTGTACTAATCTTCTGGAAAGGTGAATGGCGACTTCTTCTGTTTGGAATATCATGTCGAAGAACTCCTTCATTTCAATCAACCCTCCATCTTGCCCGGTTTTACCCTTAATTAAGCGGTTTCCATAGAATTTGGAAAATTGTTTATCACCTGTGTCGTGGTTAAATTCATTGAATCGATTTCTGGTTTTAAACCCTTCGCCAATTAATGATTCTCGTTCATAATAATCCCATCCCACCAAAAGGCGAGCAGCTGCTTTTACATCAGATTCTGTGAATTTTGAAAAAGGTCTTTTACCTACCGTGAACAATTCTTGAACTTCGCGTGCAAAATTTTCGTCCGGAGCCTCTTTCCGGCTGTATCTTAAATTTAGCAATTCAAGCATTTTGTCTGAAAGCGTTACATCAATAATATAATCTTGGTAATTTCTCCAAGCCCCCTCATAGGTTAATTTAAGGCTATAATAGGATGACTTAATCTTAATGTTGTCATCTTTATAGGGGGTCAATGTATGCAAAAACATAAACAATCTCCAAGCTACCGAGGTAGGCTGAGAATAAATACTCGCATAGGTCCAAGAGTCTAGTGCACTGACACGTTCTGATCCTGCGAATTCTGGAACATAACCATCTCTCTCCACACCAGATAGTGCTTTGCTTATGAACGGTTCTCCGGGTTTTACATCATCTACAAAATACTTTTTTTTGTAGGCCTCTGGCGGTAAGTCATGGTAGTAATTATTGACTGGCTCGCCCAAAACCTGAGGTTTGAAAATTAAATCAATGGCCTGATCTAGCGTGAGCCCATCTAGATCTTTCATGTGGCGTTCTGCATAGCCTACTAATACCCTGTTGAGTAAATGTCTTTTCTGTTTGTACCCAAATTCCCCTGTGTATTTAGCTAATGTTTTTTTAACATCAACTGTTTTATTGCGAGATGCTAAGAGAGGTTTTAAATCAAAATTATCCTTCAAAAACGCATCGTATGCACTAGGAAGCTTGGCAGGATTTTTATAAATAGAGGAATTGATATCCATAATCAAGAATTGGTTTTAGCCTGTAATCAATCACTAATTCTGCACAGAGGATGGCCAATTCTCTAGAATAAATTTGAATTTAAGGATTTTTTTGGACTTCAAGGGTTTGATATTTTCGGGTAAACCTCAAATGTAGGTTTACATGCAAATAAACCTATTTCCCACCTACCGGCGCACTAATCACCTGTAAATAGCGTCCAAGCCAATAGGGCAACAACCAAATATCACCTGCACTATGTTCCGAAGTCCCGTTGCTTCGGGTATAGTCCAAGGTAAACATATTCGAATTGTGGCGTTGAATCGGTCGTTCATCAGGGGGTAACACTTCCTTAATTGTTTGTTTTCTAAAATTAGGTTCCAAATTTTCGATGTCACCCCGGTGGCTATTTTGAATTGACCAATCTACCATATCAAGCGGATGTTCACGCAAATACCAAGCCGCCTCATCTAAATCAAATGCTTTCGCCCCCGTAAGCGCTGTGAAAATATTCCATGCTCCTTCCTTTTCAGGTCGCTCCATTTCCCAATGATCCAGAATGGATTTCTTATAACTTGCCCGCAAGGTATCATTGAATGCATACCGGTATAAACCCCAATAACCCAAAAAATACATCTCGTCATCCGAATGATTCCAGCCGTCTGAAAGGTTCTTAGCGAATGGATCTGCATCCGTAGGAGCCTGGCCAATTTGACTCATAGGCCGCATTAAGTTTTCATAGTAGCCATATTTTTCCATCAACTCAAATGCCTTCTGCTTGTACATGGGCTTTTTTGTAAACCGATAGGCAGTTTGTAACATGGCAATGATATTCGATGAATTGAGTTTGCGATCTCCAATGTGAATCGAAAAGCCATTCACATATTTCGGATTCCATTTCCCCCACAACGTTGGCTTTCCATCATAGTCGATGAGATACATATCATTTTTCACAATATGCGACATCACGGTGTCTATCAAGACAATTGCCCGTTTTTGTAAATCAGGTACCTGCACCAATTCCGCTAAGGCACCAAATGCAAAAATATGGCCAATTACCTCATCCGAGGAGGTCGTCGATTTCCAATCCCACTCCGGCTCAGGTGAATGCTGCCAGCGTTCTGGATCCGATAACTTGTCGATAAATCCGCGTCTTTCATACGAACGCGCCGGGAACCCTGGAACTGGATTGACGGTGTAGAGTCTTTCCATTGACTCAAAAGCCTCACGCACGTTTTCTAATGCCGCTGGCTCCTTCGTCACAGCATATCGAAAAATCTCTCCGCCCAAATACATGGAGGTCCATAAACCATCATTATCGGAATCTGATAAATACCCGGTAGCAATATTTCCATGTTCCATCCCACTCAATGAGGCATTAAACCCATGTCGGATATGTCTATCCCGAACTTGCGCCTCAAAGTATAAAGCCTTTTCATGCAAGGTCATCGACTTAAAACAAATCTGACCCAAACCTCCATCGGTAACCACCAATACGGAATTTTTAGGACCCTCAGCGATAGCATCAATGTGGTTGCCTGGAAGCCATCGCTCCCCTTGGTAATAATCGATTTTGCCATCTTTACGTAAGACAAACGCACCATTCGTCGAACCAAACCAAACTTTATCTGCTATGATTTTTACCGCTGTTATTGCTTTAACCGGTACTTTCTGCTGGAGCACCCCTTGTTTTTTGCTCACTAAATCAACGGAGAAGTAACCATCCGTTGTGCCAATAATCCCTCTAGAAGCATGTACATCAAACGCAGTGAAATTCGTTCCGGAAATCCATGGTGCCAACTGCCCTAATGCCGGATCATATCGATACAAGCCTTGATTCGTTAACACCCAAAAATAACCACCCGTTCGTTCATGCCGAATGGACAGAATGGTACCGTTGACGATCCGCGTTTTGAATAATGTCTTGGATTTATTGACTAAATGCAATTCCGATCCATCACTAATTAAAAAGGTGAAATCGGTTCCACCGGCGAGGATAGTGGCATTTGCCAACTCATGTTTGGCATACAGTGTGCCGGCCCAAGCGTGACTAAAAATAGCCTTATCGTCCATGAAAACAAATTGACTTTCATATACCGTTAAGCTTTGTATTTTTTTGTGGCTACTCGTACGGTTTCGTTGGTCCGGCCTTAAGTTTCCCGGATATAAAAAGGCACCAGCATGGGGCAGCATTAATCCCGTCGACCCCAAGATTTTGATGGCCCCATTGCGGTCAGCAAAGGCTGACTTGAGAGACGACTTATCTTGATGGTAATATTTAATACTATAATCTTGGATGAAGGGTTTGTCAACATAGACAGGTTGGCCTGTTTTTTTTTGACCCAAACAATAGGTGCTGATAACCACGAATAAAAGGCTCATTATTTTTTTCATCGCACTGGATATTTTACCACGTAAATACTTGAATTTAGTATCAATCAAACGTCAGTTGATCAGCTACTGGTCTTGCGGTTTTGGACTATCTTTAACTAATTTAATCGCTTGTTCCATGTAAATTTCTGCGGTCATTTCTCCCAGGGACGTTTGCGTGATATAATCATAGCGTTTGAAAGAATTAAAGTCGACTTTAGCGAGCATGTACCCAAAGGCGTCATTTGTTAGGCCAAAAAGGAAAGGCATGTTGGTGTTCATATTTCGTTTGACATAATAGCCCACATTCGGCAATGCCTCTCCGGGAACGGTTAAAATTTGTGCGGGCCCAATATTCAACAGATTCAATTGAGTCGTTACGAAATTCTCCTTAGTTACCTCATATTTCAAAGGTGATTTTTGTAGGATATAGCGCATGATTTCGGAATCAATAGGGAATTCCAATTTTCTAGCGGTACAATAGATTGTTGGATTTTTTAGGATAGGAGCTTTGTCAACAATGCGCATCGCTTCCACCGCTAAAAGTTCACCGATTCGAATACATTCCTCCCAGGTGTTCGCCTCTTTTTGTTGTTCGCCTTCCTTCACATAATTTAAACGCGTATCTGCGGTAACCATACCTCCCTGTGCACCATTCATAAATAAGGCGACGCCACCAATGGTTGACTCGATTTTTTGATACATCGGTCCGATCAAGTCTGGACTTAAAATACCTCTAGAGTTACCCAAAACTTCGGGATGCACAGCATAATTGACCAAGGTTGCAATAGGCTTTCCCGCTCGAGGACCCGAGCTTGCCAGCGCCTGAATGATTCCACAACGGGGGTCATATAGCGATGGGGCATAGTAGTTATAGGCTATTTTACCTTGCGCTTCGCCCATGGCAACTTTTAATGTCGCAGGTTGTAAGTTAGCCGATGCCTCATTTACAGCCGCAGCGATTTGCTCAACGCACCAATCTAAATACCCCAAATCTGCATAGCTTTTTCCCGAAGCATCTGGAAATCCATAGGCATCCGGCGCACTGTGTGTATGTGTAGCACCAATCAAAATATTTTCAGGTCGAATGCCTTTGATTTTGGCTCGTGAACGATTTCCTAGCACAGAGGTCCAGCCTAAATTATCGACATTTACGATAGCAAAACGTTCCGCGCCTTGTTCAAATACCATGGCTCGAGCAAATAAATCTCCTCGCTTTTCAGTTACAGGATGTGGAATTCCGATACCGCCAGAGACAGGCAATAAGGGGTTTGGTGTTATAACTCGGACCGCTGCCCCCACGCGGAGGTTTTGTGCTTCTAGTGTTCCCATTAAAAAGAAAATTAGCATTAGTCCTTTGAAGGTGGCATGAATCATTCCTGAAAAAGGGGTTAGTAAGCAGGTTGCTTTGCGCAGGACATGAAGCTTAGAAAAACTGGATAGTCGTATCATGAAGGTATCAAATAGGTTGAGGGTAACTAGGTGTAAGCTAGCTAGTTTTCATACTAAATTTAGTAGAAAAATTCTAAACCCAATTAACCAAAGATATCCATCGCAAGCCGGAAGGTGTTGCAATGTGCGTCAACGATCACTTTGATTTCGGGCGAATAGCCACCTCCCAATGCTACTACGACCGGAATTCCGTGCGATTTGGCTTGCTGGAACACAAGCTGATCCCGCATTTTACAATCTTCTAGACTCACCGCTAATTTGCCTAATTTGTCGGTTGCTAGAATATCTACGCCCGACAAGTAAAACACAAAATCAGGTCGAACTTCCTTGAAAAGTTTGGGTAATACATCCCTTAAAATCGCTAAATAGGTTGGCCCATCTGTTCCATCCGCTAAGGGAATATCCAAATCCGATTGCTCTTTATGAAAGGGGTAATTGGACCCACCATGCATGCTAAATGTGAAGACGCGTGGTTCATGTTGCATCAAATTTGCCGTGCCATTTCCTTGATGTACGTCTAGGTCAATGATTAATATTTTTTTGCTTTGTTTAGTTGAAAGCAGGTAATTGGCCGCGATGGCCATGTCGTTTAGTAGACAAAATCCTTCTCCTCGATCTGCAAATGCATGGTGCGTGCCACCTGCCAC
Source organism: uncultured Aquirufa sp. (assembly GCA_964618445.1). Taxonomy (GTDB): domain Bacteria; phylum Bacteroidota; class Bacteroidia; order Cytophagales; family Spirosomataceae; genus Aquirufa. The sequence goes on from CAZUAZ010000008.1 coordinate 11,364, forward strand.
ATTTAACGAAATGCCATTTTCGAAGGCAAATCCACACGCATCGATTGTTCCTTGTGTGATGATAAGTTCGCGATTGACTAATTCGGGGGATTGAGGAAAACCAATACGTCTTATTTCAGCAGGACTAAGGGCCTGATTTAGTAGTTTATTCACGTATTCCTCTGTGTGAGTCAGTAAAACGTGCTGTTTTGAACACCGAGTAGGTGAAAAGAATTGATCTCGACTGCAGGTTCCCTCATGAATTAGTTGGCCCGGAATCAGCTCATATTTCAACATAGGAAAGCGATGATTTTCTGGCAATTCATGGGCATAAATCGAATCGAACGCAATCTTAATCATGTGAGTACTGGATGGATATTCGCATTAGTAACTAAATAATCCTGGGAAGGTTCGATCTGTTTCGGTTGGAGTAGAAAATATCAGTGCATCTAATTGAGTAAAATCTAATTAAACAGATAATTTAGTTAGATTTGTATCCAACTGAATACAATTTGTCAAATGTATCTAATCGAAAAAACAGCTGAGTTTGACAAGTGGCTTAGAAAGCTAAAAGTTTTAAAAGCAAAGGCTAAAATTTTAATCCGTATTCAAAAACTAGAAACAAGTGAGCACTTTGGTGATAATGAGTCAATTGGAGATGGAATTCGCGAATTGAAAATCGACTATGCTAAAGGCTACAGAATTTATTTCAAAGAGCAAGAAGGTAAAATAATTATTTTGATTTTTGGTGGTGATAAATCAACCCAAAATAAAGACATAGAAAGAGCTAAATTGATTTTATCCAGTTTGAAAAATTATATTATGGAAACGACAAAATTTGATGTAGCTGATTATTTAGATAGTAATGAAATGATCGTTGCTTATCTAAATACAGTTTTAGCTGAAGGTAATGATGCTGATGTAATTGTTGCGATTGGAAATGTTGCCAAATCCATCGGTATGTCCAAAATAGCAAATGAAACTGGATTAAGTAGGCCAAGTTTATACAAAGCTCTTTCAGATGGTTCTAAGCCGCAATTTGAAACGGTTATGAAAGTTTTAAGAGCCATTGGAGGCCAATTACAAATCAATCCTTCTTCCGAAGAAATGGCTATTTCATAAGCTCTAGAAGGTTCGATTATTTATGGCGAAACCAGCAATCCGTTCGCCCCGTTTCGTATAATTTAAATACAGTATTTACCGGTGGTCCCGAAATTATTTGATCCGTATATTGTGTGCGGGCCAAGTAATTAAATGCGCCCATATCGCCGGTGTAAGCTGTTTTATTGTTGGCATTATACCGTTCGTGCAACGCACATAATTTTTCTAGAAAGCCCATAAAGACGGAAGTATGCCCACCCATTATCCCGCAATTGAGCAAAATGTCCTGCCCAAAACGATTTTCATAGGCTGCATAGTCAGCTATTTGTTCCCGTAAATGAGTGGCATGATCGCGCATCCATTCATTATTGAGCGGTTTATCTTCATCACCACAAAAAATGGCATTCGGTTGATCGATAAATCTTTGGTCTTCAAATGGATTATTCACGAGGACAACATCCGAGACATCCGTAACAAAGACGCCGCGCGTTTTGAGCGCGTGTTTTTGCAAGTAGTCCCGGTAGACAAAATACCGAAAGACATTCGGGTTGAATGTGGGATTGTAGTCAATGCCAACAAACGAAACATACGCATTGGTATGCGTTTCGCAGGTCTTTGGACTCAAATTATTATGGAAAATGACCCCCTTGATTTTGGCAGCTGCAACGGATTCTGCCCATGCTTGGACTAAACGGTAGTTATCGGGTTCTAAGGTAGTATTCCGATTTACATCGTAAACCCCCGTGATGTGGCAAGCCATCAGTAGAAAATCTGTTGGGTTGCTTGCCATTAATTATTCAGCATTAAATTCTCTTTCTTAACCGTGGAGCAGGTACTGTTGGGATTATTTCGGTAGTAGATATACGTCTTCAGTGCAACTTTTTTAGTAGGAAATTGTGCATGTGCTTTTTCATAAAAATGGGAATCTGCCGCAAATCCACCCTCAAAATCGATGGCATTAAACACATGCTTCCGACCAAAAAGTGTCCCAAATAATATCACTTCATCTAGATGGATATGTTTGGACAAATCGTTTTTGTCAGGTACATAATAGTCTTCTGGCGAGTCAACGATGGTTTCGGTAGTCGAACAAATCAAATCGACATCATGCATTTCGCGGAGGCACGCACTTAAGTGATTGGGTTTATACTCATCATCGCTATCTAGGATGGTGATGAAATCCCCTTTACTGTTTAAAACGCCTCGATTAATCGAATCGGCCTGTCCCTGATTGCGATGACGTATGTAGACAATTTTGTCATCATGCGCTTCCACTAAACGTAATAAGGAATCCCGGTCATTCGCTAAACTGCCATCATCGATGATAATCAATTCGAATTCTTGAAAGTCTTGATTTAAAACGGACCTAATGGCGCGTTGGCTAACTTCAAAATCCGTGTTATACAACGACATTAACACGGAGATTTTTACCGGAATAGACATGAAAAAGGAGCGATTTAGGCGGAATTAAACGGTGCAAACTTAGCTGGTTAATCTCTATAAAACTAATCAAGTGGCTAAGTTCATCCCAATGAAGTATGAATTTGTTACGCGTCTGGGAGCTTTCGTTTATTAATTAAAAAGAAGACCAAAATTGAAAAGGCAAATCCGATGAAAATTAAAAAATAGGTTACAGGTTTTTCTGCCGTGAGCGACATGCGCAGTAAAATGGTCGTGATGATAAAACTGGCGTTTCGGAATATTAAATGAAATGAAAAATGATACATGAATGAAACGATCAATAAGAACACATCCACAAATATCATGACGGTGAAAAAGTCCCCATAAAAGACGGTATTCGGATTCGGGTAATTTTGATTGGTTTGCATCGCGATGATGAGTTCATGGAGCCAACCGCTCAAACTCGAAAAGCTCAACACAAACAAAATAATCATCATCAGCATGGACATCATTTTTTTGATGGCAACAAACTCCACGATGTTATGCGTGACTTCCACGCGTTCTGATTTTTGATATAGTTTATAGTAAAACATGGTAGCGGCTAGCATGGCCAAGGCCGCTATCAGGTCATACACCAGACTTAGCAAATGAACGTCTTGCATCGAAAGTGCTTTCCCAAAATCTAAATCGGCAATGTCATGAAAAAAACTACGCAGGGTAATGAGCGTAATTACTTCAAATTGCTTCCCAATAAACTCGGAGATTGATTTGGGGATGATAATCACCAACAGCAATACTTCGTAAAAAAGAATAAAGCTAAATGGCGTGTAAATCGCTTTCAGGTAACTGTGCTGAAAATTTGCGAAATAACTTACCTGATTAGCGAGAAAAATAAATCCTAAATGCAGTACAAACGCTAATAACGCAAGTCTTAGGATAGACAGTTCTACCATCCGAATACGCTTCGGACTTACCGTGCGATCAAAAACGTCACTAAATTTCGAGAGCAAGGTTACCATGATTTTTTATCAGGAATGCGCAAAATGATTGTTTACAGATTTACGCTTTCCGTTTAGCTCGCGTGGGTAGTTTCGGTTCCACTTCTGCCAAAACCGATATCTGATCAAGTACAATTTCTTTGAGTGAATTGTCAAAGTAAACGCCGTCAGATTCCATATCTGCAATGTTGCGATGCATGGCTTGATAAATAACCTTTTTTTCTTCGGGTGTCAGCGATTTATTAGCGGCAAGATTGCCCACAAAATTGACTAAGCCAGCCCGAGGACCCGATTCCTTTTGGAATACATAAGTCTCACTTTCCATGACAGCAAATTCCCTATAAACAGCAATGATAAACACGATAAATAAGGTCGAAATAACTGCCGTGAGTAAAATAATATCCATATCCATTATTTTTTCAATTTAGCGTTGATGAAATTCAATAAACCCAAGATAGTTGGTGGCCATAAGCCAATGAAGATTGCCTTATCCTTATCACCAACGACCAAATACAGGTATTCACTGACAAAAATGACAATCAAGACAACGACGATAATTAAGAGTTCGGAAGCTTTAAATTTTTTAAACATGACTTATTTTTAAATTAGAAATACGAGTAGACTCTAGGTCAGCAGCTAATACGTGCAAAGCCACAGGAAGTCCTGTGGCTTTACTGTATAAAATATTTTTTGTGCTTATTTAGGCAATACAACAGCATCGATTACATGTACAATTCCGTTTCCTGCTTTCAAATCCGTAGCAACAACCGTAGCTGAACCACCTTTCTCATCAGTTAACACAACTTTTCCGTTTTTCAACGAAGCAGTCACTGTACCTCCACTAACGGTTTTCAAGGCCAAAGATCCTTTCGCATCCGTAATCGCTTTCACAACGGTAGCTGCATCAAATGTGCCCGCAATGACGTGGTAAGTAAGCACTTTCGTTAAAGTTGGTTTATTCTCAGGCTTCAATAAATAATCTACCGTTCCTGCAGGCAATTTGGCAAATGCATCATTGGTAGGAGCAAATACAGTAAACGGTCCAGCGCTCTGTAAGGTCTCAACTAATCCAGCCGCTTTCACCGCTGCGACTAAAGTTGTGTGAGCTGGAGATCCCACAGCCACATCTACTACTGTTTTTTGTGCGTTTGCTACGAACGACATGCCGATCAAAGCAACGATTGATAAAGCAATTGATTTTAATTTCATTTCTCTTTTAGTTTATATTCATTCCCGTAACTCGTTAATTATCAATTAGTTTTGAATTCAGATAGGTGCAAGTCTAAACATATTTTTATTTGGAGCACATTTGTACTATCTAGGGACCGAGAGGCACTTAATCGGCCAAATTAAATGTTAGATTTATTTTATGAAGTTGATTGAAATTTCATTTTTCCTCGCATCAATCTGTTCACCCGCGCAGTACCAATGAAATTTATCGGTTGGATTTTGTCAAATATATTGCCAATTTGGGACCCGTTATTATGCGTTGGACGCTCGCATATTTTGGCGTGACGATACCTACCTGTTTATCACTTACTATGAAAAAAATTATCCTACTTTTTCTCTTATGTAGTTTAGGAGCCCAAGCGCAAATTGCGGACAAGCTCAAGTTGATGAAAGCCTATTCCGGCTATTTCAATTTTTATTACGACGACTCAAATGATAAGATTTACCTCGAGGTCAATAAACTCAACGAGGAGTTTTTGTATGCCTACTCACTTGCGCAGGGGGTGGGGAATAATGATTTAGGCTTGGATCGAGGCCAACTGGGCAATGAACAAGTAGTCTATTTCGAGAAGCAAGGGAATAAAATTTTCCTGATTCAACCCAATACCCGATACCGGGCAAATACGACCAATGCGCTCGAGAAGCTTTCGGTCCAACAAGCCTTTGCGAAGTCGGTGCTGTTTGGATTCAAAATCGAACACGCATCCAATGGGTCCTATTTTATCGATTTTACCGATTTTCTCATGCAAGACGTGCACGGTGTTTTGAAACGCCTTTCACAAGCCAAACAAGGAACTTACAGTTTGGATAAATCCAAAAGTTCATTGGCCTTAGAACGGACAAAATCCTTTCCAAAAAATTCAGAGTTTGAAGCTCGTCTCACTTTTGCGGGTAATGGAACAGGAGCTGAAATTCGTTCAGTAGCTCCCAATGCAGACTATGTAACGGTTGTAGAGCATCACTCATTTATCGAATTGCCCGATAGCAAATATCAGCCACGTTTATTTGACCCGCGTTCTGGGGCAAATGCCATTACTTTTCAGGATTATGCCTCTCCCGTTCAGGAAGTCATTGAAAAGAAATGGATTACCCGACATCGCTTAGAAAAGAAGGATCCAAGCGCAGCGGTTTCTGAGGCGGTAAAACCAATAATTTATTATTTAGATAATGGAACTCCGGAACCCATTCGCTCTGCCTTGATGGAAGGAGGTCGCTGGTGGAATCAAGCGTTTGAAGCGATAGGTTACAAGGATGCATTTCAGGTCAAATTATTGCCTGAAGATGCGGATCCGTTGGATGTCCGTTACCATGTTATTCAGTGGGTACATCGCTCTACCCGTGGCTGGTCCTATGGTGCTAGCATCGCAGATCCACGAACGGGTGAAATTTTGAAAGGTCACGTAAGCCTAGGTAGTTTACGTATTCGCCAAGACTTTTTAATTGCTCAGGCACTCATGAATGCTCCTTTTGCAGTCGATGGTTCCCATAATGGGCCTATGCTTGCCATGGCTTTGGCACGAATCCGACAATTAGCGGCGCATGAAATAGGCCATACGCTCGGATTTGCCCATAATTATGCGGCAAGTGCGCGAGCGAATACCAGTGTGATGGATTATCCACATCCACAAGTTGAATTTAAGGGAAAACAGATGGACTTCAGTCATGCCTACGACACCAAGATTGGGGACTGGGATAAGGTTTCTGTCGATTATGCCTATGGAGCGCACAAGTCCCAAACGGAACTGAATCAGGTTCTTGATCAAGCTTATGAAAAAGGACTTCGGTTCATTACCGATGCGGATGCACGTAACCCGGGTGGAGCCCACATCTATGCGCACCTGTGGGATAATGGCACGACCATCGTAGATGAATTGAAAAATATTTTAACTGTTCGCCAAAAAGCAATCGCCAATTTTTCTGTGAATAACATTCGTCCCAATGAAACCTATTCACATTTGGAAGATGTATTTGTGCCCCTGTATTTCTTGCATCGCTATCAGACGGAAGCCGTGTCCAAAATCATAGGAGGTTCGGAATATAATTATGCCGTTCGTGGAGGTAAGGAACTCGTCATGTCACCGGCGCCACTTGCCTTGCAAATCGACGCACTTCGTACGCTAACCACGACACTGGATGCTCAAACCTTGGCTATTCCCAAAGACAAACTGGCCTTGTTTCCACCACGCGCGTTCAATTATGACCGTACGCGGGAATCATTTAAGGGAAAAACGGGCATTACGTTTGACCCGTTCGGTGGGGTAGAGGCGGCGGCCGACTTCACCCTGGATTTTCTCTTACATCCCGATCGACTATCGCGGTTGGCTGGCAACAAGGCCGTGGACCCGAAACAACTAGGTGTCACAGAAACCTTACAGTCACTTGTGCAAGCAACGATTTTCAAATCGCATGCGGATTCCTACCTACAAGCGACCCAAGAAACGATCAATTTCAAGGTGCTATCAGCTTTATTAAATGTATTAAATGCACCATCGATTTCGCCACTCGCCGCAGCGGAGGTGCAGGAATCGGTACAAAAAATTCGTGCCTTTTATGGTAAGAATCCTAGTACGATGGCCAAATATATGGTTCAAACGATTGATCAATTTAAAGCCAATCCAAGCGATTGGAAACCGATGCAAACTCCGAATATTCCTGACGGCGCGCCGATCGGGATGGATTGTATGGATTAAACCTATAAAACGATGACAAAAGTATGTGTGATAGGTGCCGGACCTTCCGGCATCACGGCGTTGAAAAATTTACGCGACGAAGGGCTCGATGTCGTTTGTTACGACTTTAACTCGAACGTGGGAGGCAACTGGATTTATAATGAAAAGCTGAGTCATTCGAGTGTCTTTGAAACGACGCATATTATAAGTTCGAAAACGCTTTCGCAATATGAGGATTTCACCTTTGATGATTTCGAGCCGGGTTTGCCGGATTATCCTTCGCATGACCAACTGCGCCGTTATTTTCAGGCTTACGCTGCAAAATTTAATTTGTATCCCCACATTCAGTTTAATACACTTGTGGAATCCTGTGAGTTGGATGAGGCGAATCAATGGATTGTTCAAACGAGTCATGAAGGCGTATCAAAAACAGAGGTATTCACCCATTTAGTGGTTTGCAATGGCCATCATTGGAAACCTCGGATGCCGCACTATCCAGGAAATTTTACGGGTAGATTGATGCATTCCCACGAATTTAAAAACGCAACCCCCTTTAAGGATCAACGTATCTTGGTCATCGGTGGAGGAAACTCTGCGTGCGATGTGGCCGTAGAGACGAGTCGGGTGAGTGCGAAAACAACGATCAGTTGGCGCCGCGGCTACCGCATCGTTCCTAAATTCCTTTTTGGTAAGCCGAGTGACGTAGTCGCATCCCGTATGGCATTTTTGCCGACTAAGTTGAAGTTTTTCTTTTCAGAATTAACGGTCAAGATTTTTTCGGGGTCCAATAAGAACTATGGATTGCCTGAACCAGAACATGCCATTACGGGAACGCATCCCACAATCAATGAAGAATTGTTGTACAAAGTACGTCATGGTAAGGTTTTCCCGAAGGGCGATATCGAGCGATTTGATGGAGAACATGTACACTTTAAGGATGGATCTGTGGGGGCGTTTGATACGGTTATTGCGTGTACAGGGTATATTTTGGCGCATCCATTTTTCCGACAAGACTTTTTGAATTACAGTGAAGGGGATGTTCCCTTGTATTTAAAAATGCTGCATGAGAAATACGAGAACCTATTTTTTGTGGGCATGTTTCAGCCTTTGGGTTGTATTTGGCCGGCTGCTGAATTGCAGAGTAAGATTGCCGCTAGAGCGATTGCAGGAACGTGGAAGCGGCCTGAAAATATCGCTGAATTATGCCAAAGAGAAGTGACACATCCACATTTAAATCAAATCAAAACACCACGTCACACGATAACGGTTGATTTTCATTTGTTTACGAAACAGTTGAAAAAACACTTGCCGCATAACTACGTGCGCAAATCACTTGCTTAATGAAACAAACCATCGTTTTTGTTCATGGGATGAGTCATGGTGCTTGGTGCTGGGAGGAATATTTTATTCCTTATTTTGAGCAGCAAGGGTATGATTGCGTGGCAATAAACCTTCCCGGTCATGAGGTAGCGGGGAGCACCCAAGCGATTCATTATGCTATGAGTGATTATGTTCAAGCCCTTTCAGATGTCGTTGACAAACTATCCCAAGACCCCATCATCGTTGGGCATTCCATGGGAGGGATGATCTTGCAACGGTTTTTGGCCAAAGGAGGAAGATGTAAGCAAGCGATTTTGATGTCCTCCGTTCCGCCTGCCGGGGTGCTGATGCCCAGCCTTCGGGTGTTGTTTCAAAACCCAGGGGCATTTAAATTCTTGTTCCAAGCTAATTTATTGGGGGTTTTCAGAAAGTATCCGCATTTAATGTTTGGTTCAAATGAAAAGACAGAACAGTATGCAAACTTGATGTGTTCCGAATCTTTTTGGGCGTATCTACAATTAATGATGCCGATTGGACGCGTCCAAAAAAAGGTACCGATGCTCGTGATGGGTGGTTCTGCTGATGCATTGATTTCGGTAAATGAATTCAAGCAAACTGCGGAATACTATGGAACTACATTGGAATTGATCGAGGGAGGTTCACACGATTTAATGTTGGACCCCAACGCGCATCAACATGCCGCTATGATCCAGCGGTGGCTTGAAAATTCTTAGTAAATCAAATAAAGAAAAACCCCACCTCGAATCAGGTGGGGTTTTATGTTACTTAAAAATAGCTGGTCTTTCCGGGAACTGCGACACTGTATAGGCCATTGGCATCCGGTTTTGAAGGCATATCGGCATCCCAAGCAAAGCGCGATGGGGCAATGTTGATGCCTGAATTTATGGCTTTGTCCCACTCAAGTACTTGTCCCGAGTAGGTGGCCATACGGCCTAAAATCGACGTCATCGTTGAATAAGCCCCATTTTCTGCATCCGCGTACTTATAATCTCCCGCGGCCACAGTAGCCCAAAGTTCATCGTGTTCGGTTTGGTATGGATTGTTTTCCTTCGTTTTCTTGTCAAAAGCGTATTGTACATTTCCCTTGTGATCAAGGATCTTAGCCGCATCAAAATGTACATTGCCTTTTGTCCCAACCACGTGTTCATCTACTTTAGCCCAGGTACCTGGAATATGCCGACACTGACTATTTAAAATCGTTCCGTCTGCGTATTCAAACTCTACGATGTGGTGATCGAAAATTTCACCGAAATCTTTTCCTTTCCGAACCTCGCGTCCACCGGTTCCTCGGGCACGAACGGGATAGCCATTTTTAACCCAATTAATCACGTCGATGTTATGAATGTGTTGTTCTGTGATGTGATCCCCGCAAATCCAGTTAAAGTAATACCAATTGCGCAATTGATATTCCATCTCAGTTTGTCCTTCTTTACGCGGTTTCACCCAAACGCCATCGTTATTCCACCAGCAAGAAGCGGATACCACATCGCCAATTTGGCCGTCTTGGATGCGCTTCATGATTTCGCGGTAGGAATTTTGATAGTGACGCTGCAAGCCTACAACGACATTTAATTTCTTTTGTTTGGCAATTTTGGCAGCGGTTAATACGCGCTGGATACCTGCGGGATCAGTTGCCACGGGTTTCTCCATGAAAATTTGTTTGCCTTGGGCAACGGCCTCTTCGAAATGCAAGGGACGGAAACCTGGTGGCGTTGTTAAAATCACGACATCGGCTAATTCCATGGCGCGTTTATAGCCATCGAATCCCACAAATTTTCTATCCTCGGGTACGTCTACTTTTTGTCGGATAGGTATGGCTTTGGCCGATGCGTCTTTTTCGCGTGATTTCATCAAATTGCCATAGCAATCATCTAGACGATCCCGGAACACATCCGCCATCGCGACTAATTGAATATTTTCTTTCGTGCTCAATGCTTGTGTAATGGCACCTGTACCACGTCCCCCACAGCCAATCAAGGCAACCTTAATGGTGTCATTCACTAAACTTTGGCCTGAAAAAGCATTCGCTGCCCAAGGAGCTAAAATCAATCCACTCGCTGTTAGGCCGGTTTGCTTCACAAAATCTCGTCTTGTATTTTTCATTCGTTTTGTATGAGGTTTAGTTTATAAGTATTTTTCAAAAAATGAATTAATTTCTTGTGCGGAAGGTTGTTTCGCGGGACGCATAATCCGAAACCCCACAAAGGGAGCATCTGCATTCCACCAAATACTTTTCGGAATTTGAGGGTCCCTTCTGTTCCAAATGGGATCAGCCGGTATGCGATGCGTTGGACTAACCCGATTGGCTGGATCTTGGTAATTTCCGCCTCGGACAACGGCATCCGCATATTTGTCAATAAAAACGGGACTTTCTTTGCCGGGGTAATTTGCTTCATCATACTGGTCTAGTACCCATTCAGATACATTCCCGAGCATGTCGTGAAGGCCCCAGGCGTTCGGTTTTTTTAGGCCCACTTGATGGTATTTGTCTCCTGAATTTTCCTGCAACCAGGCGTAGTCTCCAAGTTTTTCGCTGGGTATTTGCGCTCCTGCCAGGCAGGCGTATTCCCATTCCTGCTCGGTAGGTAGGCGATAGAAAATGCCTGTTTTAGCGTATAACCATTTGCAAAACATGATTGCCGCGTATTGTTGCATGGAATTTGCGGGGTATCCGCCCACTTTTCCCATCCCTAACGTGAAATCTATGTAAGGAGGACTGGGCCTAGTGATGGCATCCGGGCCGTCTTTGGGTGGCTTGGGTTCTGGGTCACGGGATTCCTCGAAAAATAATTGGTATACATCATAGGTCAGCTCTGTTTTAGCCATCCAAAAAGCAGGAATGTGTACTTTTTTTGATGATGTTACTGATAGGTTTCCCGAGGGAATAGCCACCATGTCGAAAGAAACATTAGTCTGAGGAATGGCTTGTTGGTACGATTTCAATCCCTGCGCAAAAATCCCATGGGAAAACAGTAAACTAATGAAGACCAGCTGCCTCATGGGGTAATAGGTTATAGTTGAATAGGATTTTGGGTTCACCTGATTCATTTTCGAAAATGAGGAGGCGAACATTTGCCAATTTTACTACTAATTTTTCAATTTCTTGCAAGGTCATTACGGTGGCGGCTGTGGCAAGCCAGTCGGCCAGCGTCCCGTCCACCGCAATGGCTGTCGCGGATCGGGCATGCGTTAAAGCCATTCCGGTTCTTGGATCGATGACATGTGAAAATTGTTTTCCTGCTACGCGTAAAGATTGATAGGTTTTGCCACTGGTGGCAATGGCCTCATTTTTAAGGGCAATGGTTTTAGGTAATAGGATGTTAGATGAAGGCAGTTCGATGCCCACTTCCCACGCCAAACCCGAGGGCCCTTGACTGGTCATCACGATTTTTCCGCCTGCATCTACGAGGGCGTAGGGGAAGCCGGATTGTTTTACTTGTTCTAACACACGTTGTGCGACGAATCCCTTTCCTAAGGATCCAAGGTCTAGCTGGCACGCGGAATCTAGCAACCTAATCGCAGTGGAATCGCTTGAAAATTCCAAGCACGTCCCTTGTATCTTTTTGGCTAGTTGGCCTAATCCCACCACATCCGGCATTGCTTGATTCTTGCGTGCTTGTCGCCACATGCCCACTTGTTTCCCAGCGAATACATTTAACGCGCCATGGCTCAGCTTTTGGGCGATGCGTGATTCGATTAAAATGGCTCGAAAAGCTTCATGGATGGGGAAGAATTTGCCGGTTCCTGCTGAGCGATTTACTTGGCTAAGTTCGGAGGTTGGCTGATAATCGCTGAGTATTCCTTCCAGCTGGGAGGCCAATTGAAAAGCACGTTTGACTGCTTTGGAGATTCCGGTTGAGTCTGCGCATGAAATGGTTATCTGGAAAGGGGAGCCCATGCGCTGGGTTTCGTAGGTGTATTTTTGCAACTGCGCATGTATGTCGGTAATGAAAAAAAGAAATAGTAGTCCTAGAATATGTTTAACCATCAGTCTATTTTTTCGATAAATCTAGGAGCTCAATGCGACGGAAATCAATTTCTTGACCTTCGCTTTGCAGGGCAATGAAACCACTTTTCAATAATTTTCCGTCGATTTTTAGGGCAGGATTGTATCGATTAGCGACACCGCCGCCTATTTGTGGCTGGGTGTATTCCAAAACCGTTTCTCCGTTGATCATGTGGGTAACCAGCGAGTCTCCGCGAACGATTAACTCGGCTGTGATCCATTGTTCGTTTTCAAATGTTTTGGATGTGGAGTTAATGCAATGTCTCGGGTCGATTTTTCCTTGAAAAACTACGTCGGTACCAGGAGAGCACATGTTGCCCGTGGGTCTTGGTTTGCCATCTGCTAAAATTCCTAAGAATTGCATTTCGACGGAAATAGGCCAATCCTGTTCTTTGGGCATGGTATTGGGATCTTGGGAGTGGAACATGACCCCAGAATTTTTCTCTGTATAGTCAGGGGCATCTTTTCGCCAAATGCCGGTGAATCGATATTGCAATCGAAGTTTATAGTGGGAAAAAGGTTTGTTGTAATAGAGGTGGCCGTATCGTTCGTTGAATTGATCATATTGATCGTAGCGAACTTTGATCATGCCGTTTTCTGCGCGAAATGTGTTTCCAAAATTATCGCCCACCTCATGGTGGTGGATTTTTACGGTCCAATTACTCAGGTTTTTTCCATTAAATAATTGAATCCATTTTTCCTTTTTGGGTTTAGCTTGGGCTAAAAAAGCCATGCAAGACAGCGCAATGAGTAGAAATCGTTTCATAGGGGAGGTTTATTGTTTTAAAGTAAGGCAATTGCAGGTAAAAATAAAATTATTGTTTCGAGAGATCGGGAAACTATTTGGTAAGTTATTCAGTTTAAGGTCAGTACGAACTAAACATTCCTTGACATGAAAGCTTTTTACATCATCGCGAGCATTGGTTTTTTATTCCTAATGATCCAATCATATCAGTTGGTGAGCAGTAATTTAAAAACTGAAAATCAGAAATACAGGCTGGTGCGCAAGGAGGCTAAATTTGAAATTCGGTTTTATCCTGCAGCCACGTTTGCTAAAATTTACAGTCAGGGGACCAATTACAAGTCGGTGGCCAGCAGTGGTTTCCGCAAACTAGCCGGTTACATATTTGGCGGAAATGATCAGGGAAAAAGTATTGCCATGACTTCGCCGGTGCGTATGGAGATTGGAAATCAGGGCTCTACCATGAGTTTTGTGATGCCTGAAAAATACAAGGAGTCAGATTTACCTAGGCCAAAAGATTCGGGCGTACATATTGTCAAGTCTAGCCCACAATATGTGGCAGTTATTCGTTTTGGCGGCTATGCGGATGATGAAAAAATCAACGAAAAGCGGGATGAGTTACTGGCATTGATTCAAAAAAAGGGCATTAAGGTCGCTGGAGAATATTCGTTTTTAGGCTATAATGCTCCATTCCAGTTTTGGGGTAGGAAGAATGAGGTGGTGATTCCGGTGGAGTGGAAGGAGTGAGTTTTTGGTGATTGTTGACATGCAGATTTTTAAAATTAATTAGATTTCATGTCTATAACAGTATCACGTTGGAGTTTACATTGGTATAGTCTTTAAAATTACTTGTCATATTCCTATCATTTTTTACTTCAAATACTCCAAAGATAGTCGCATCAAACTTTCGGCTGCCGTCTTCGATTTTAAGGTCGTAAATTCACGTGAAGTGTTATCGCCAACTTCATAAACCAATGCTTCAGCGTTAAATTCCCGATTAAAAAATGCTTTGGAAATTACCCCAGAGGTAGGTTTACTTCCTCTTGCATTTACTTTATAATCTGGAATTGCTTTTTCTAGCGATTCGAACCAACGGTTAATTAGTCCGTCCATGTGGGTGGGCTTTTCCGTTATATTCGTATAAAATATATCATCCCAAGTGGAATGAAAGTCTATCCCAAAATAGAGTTTACGCGGTGTTCCTGTCAGTTTTTGGCGTAGAAAATCACGCACAATTTGAGTCTCGGGCTGATTAAAGTCCTCCCAATCCCGATTGAGGTCAATACCCCCCGTGTTATGTCGCCAATGTCCATTATCTACTCCATCCGGGTTCATCATAGGGACCACATAGACGGTATATTCTTTCCTGAATTTTTTCGCAGTTTCAGAATTTACGCAAAGTGACTCTACAAATGCCTGCAAAGCAAATTGACCCGTAACCTCAGGCGGATGCAAACGCCCGATCACAATCATAATCTTTGAGTCCGACTGATCTTCGCCAATACGTAAGCATTGAAATGGTCTATTTTGAGGAGATTTACCAATGATTTCGCTTGAAACAAATTTGTTTTTCAGTATACCTTTCGACCAATCATTAACAATCGACGAAGTCATCAGTTCTTGCGCAGCTACCCAAGTTGTCTTGCTATCTACCCGAACGCGTACATAGGCAGATTCAGACTGCGCATTGTCTTGGAAATTTTGGTTTTTTGCTTGAGGATCTTTGACTAAGATACAATCGGTTGAATCAACTACTTGCCACGTTTTACCATCCCGACTGATCTTTGGGAAATAGCGATGTTTGGCATTTAAATAAGTTAGGTGAATCCATAAAGTCTTAGGAGTCTTGCTTGTTACTTTAAACGCATACCATGGACTTGGGTTAATGGGATAATTTTCAGCGGCTATGATCGCCGTATACAGTGTATCGTTATTTTGTGTGATTCCGTTGAGTCTAGCTCCGGCAAAATCATTATCAAACGTAATATTCCCTAAGGTTTGTTGGCCACGCCACTGCGGCATAATCGCATGGTTACGCGTGTCTACTTTTCCAGTACTAGCGGCTGATTGTCCCTCAAATTTGGGTTTGGTAGTCTGCGAAAATCCTGAAAAAGTGAAGAGAAATAGGAGAGCAGTAAATAGTTTATTCATATTGGCTTAACGTCTGTGATGCAGTAAGGTTTCAGTTGGCAATTTTTTATAGTTTCAAAAACACGTGTCTAATGGAGCTCTCAATCAAAATAAGTCTAAATTCATCTCATTCTAATCAAAAATCATACAACAAAAAATGATAATAAATCAATAAATAGTTTTAAAAAAGCAATATAAGTTTTATGTTTGACTTTTATAAATTTTTTTAATTAACCCCAATTTAACCCTTACTACCGCATGAATTTAAAACTACCAATTTTACTACTTTTATTGTTTAGTACTTTCGCGGGTTTCGCCCAGAAAACAATTAAAGGCCAAGTAAAAGATGACAAAAGCCAAGAGGGCCTTCCCGGAGTTTCCATATTAGTTCGTGGAACTAATGTAGGTACATCTACCGATTCAAATGGAAATTTTTCCCTCACAGTTCCAGAAAATGCCAAAGACCTAAACGTTAGTTCTGTCGGGTATACCTCCAAAGTGATAGCCATCGGAACACAGGCATTTATCAATGTAATCTTACAAGAAGACGCCGTTAATCTACAAGAAGTTGTAGTCAATGCGCTAGGATTTAAGACCAAGCGAGATCGGACGGGTTCTACGTCTTCTAGTGTTTCTGCAGAAGCAATTCGGTCAAGTGGTGAGGCCAATATTCTGAATAGTCTTGCAGGTAAGGCATCTGGTGTTAAAATTGCTCGTGCTAACGGAGACCCTGGTGCAGGAACTAACATTCAGATTCGTGGGGCAAATACCATCGGTGGATCTTCGCAGCCTTTAGTTATTGTAGATGGGGTTCCGTTATCCAATGACAACTTATATGGTTCAGGAAGTTCACGGTCAGGTGGGGTATCCCAGCAATCCCGTTTAAATGATTTGAACCCAGAAGATATCGAATCTACTCAGATTTTGAAGGGTGCTTCAGCAGCTGCTTTGTGGGGTTCAAGAGCAGCTAATGGTGTTTTAGTGATTACGACCAAGCAAGGTAAATTAAATCAAAAAATGAAAGTTAGTTATTCGGCTACTTATTCATTAGATGAAATTAATAGAAAACATCCGATGCAGACTACTTTTGGTCAAGGTACGGGTGGAAGATTTAATCCAACTGCCTCAAACTCGTGGGGAGACAAAATTGCTTCCAGATCAGGTGGGCCAGATGTATTTAATACAGCAGGAGAATATTTTTTAGGCAATGATGGCAAAAAATATTACCCAATCATTACTAAAAATTCTAAAGACATTTTTGTTGATTCAAATTTCGACCAAGTTTTTCAAAAGGGTTCATTCCTAGAGCACAATCTGAGTATTACAGGTGGTAGTGGAAAAACAACCAACTTTTTTAGTTTAGGTTATTTGGGACAAGAGGGTATCATTAAGAACAGTGATTATGATCGATTTACGATGCGATTCAATAATCAGACTTTCTTTAGCAACAACATTAATCTAACAACCAAAGCGAACTACATTCGTACAAGTAGTAACCGAATTCAGCAAAACTCAAATACTGCAGGTCTCTATTTAGGACTACTTCGCCAGCCAGCTGATTTTGATCAAACGGCTTACATCGGTACTCATTTTTCCAGCACTGGCGTACCTACAGAAGGTAGACAAAGAAGCTATAGACGGTATTTAGGAAACAACGTAAATCCGTTTTTTAATAATGCGTTGTGGACAATTAATGAGCAAGAAGCTACTTCAGTTGTTAATCGTTTTAATGCGAATACCAATTTGAACATCAACCCGGTCAGTTGGCTTAACATCGACTTACGTGGTGGTATCGATACTTATGTAGACAAACGTGTGTATTTCGCGCCAATTGGTTCCGCAAGTTTTAACAATGGTAGATTAGACAATGAAAACTTCATTAATTCAGAAATTAACTTAGATGCGATTGCTCGTGCCGATTTCCCTGATTTAGTTCCGGATAAAATTGGATTCAACGCAACAGTAGGATTTAACGTAAATGATCGCCAAAGAAATAGTTTGTATGCAGCTTCGCGAAATTTCTTAGTGAATAGTCGAATTCAATCGTTCACGAATAGCGTTGCCCCTTTTGAGGTTTCCAATAATACGAACCGCGTGAGGTCAAATAGATTGTACTCAATTTTTGCGTTTGATTTCTACAAACAAGTATTTCTAAGTCTATCAGGTACGCAGGAAGCAGCATCAACTATTAAAGGTGCTTATTTTTACCCTTCCATGGATTTGGCTTGGCAGTTTTCGCAATTGCCGAATATGACCAATAAAGTACTTTCTTTTGGTAAACTAAGAATGTCCTATGGACAAGTGGGGGTACAACCAACTGCCTACAGATTTGGTACTACGTATGAGAATTTCACGTATGGTACGTATGATGATGCACTTGATATCAATGAATTTGGAGGTGGTTTCAGACTTAATGATGATCAAGGAAATGATATACTTAGACCTGAGATCAAAACAGAGATGGAGTTAGGTACCGACTTACGTTTCTTTAAAGATCGTTTAAGCGTAGGTTTGACGTACTATAAAAATGAAATCAAAGACATCCTTCTAGCCGTTAACTTATCACCATCATCTGGATTTTTATCTAAGTATGCCAATGCCGGACGAATGGAAAACAGAGGTCTAGAGGTGGATTTAGGCTATAAGATTATCGCACAAGCTAATTATGGTTTAGAATTGTATGGTAACTGGAACAACAATAGAAATAAAGTCTTAGACTTGGCTGGTGTTCAACGAGTTGCTCTAACAGATCAATCCATCACCTCGAATGCGATCGTTGGTCAGCCATTAGGTATTCTATTCTCAAGTAAAGCACTTAGAAATGATGATGGAAGTTTGGCATTAGATGCCAATGGTTTTCCTAGACTTGCTCCCCAACAAGGAATTATTGGTGATCCAAATCCAGATTGGAGAGGTGGCCTTGGACTTAGAGGAAACTACAAGAAGTTGAATTTCAATGTATTGTTTGAGACATTCCAAGGTGGAGATTTTGCCGAAAGAACTCGCTTTGTATTAAATGCTTTCGGAACGTATGGAGATACAGGCAATGAGGTGACCTTGACAAAAGATACTAAAAACTCGCAAGGAAGAGTTTTCCCTGCTGGAACTACACTACGAGGTAACCTATTTGATTATGGCGCGGGTGAAGTGTTGCTAGATGAAAACTGGTACAATACCTTAGGTGGAGGTTTAGGTGGTTCAGCCATTAATGAATTCTCGATTACCGATGGTAGCTGGACGCGTCTTCGCGAAGTTTCTCTAGGGTATAACCTTGGTGGTGCGAAGTTTAAAAAAGCAACCAAATTTGACTCAGTAGATTTATCCGTTTCAGGAAGAAATCTATTTATCTGGACGAAGGTTAAAGGTATTGACCCTGAAGTAAATCAATCCGGTGTAGACAATGGATTTGGTATTGAATACTTCACGAATCCAAGTACACGTTCGTGGGTATTTTCTGCGAAGTTTAATTTTTAATATCTTAATTTGAAACGATGAAAAATATAAAATATGCAGCCCTATCACTATTGTTAGTATTTAGTGTCGGTTGTGAAAAAATTGTTGACGGAATCAACGATAATCCAAATGAGATTTCCTCAGATTCCTTTGAAGCGGGAGTTTTATTATTAAAAGGAATAGAACTTGCCAATATTTCAGTCCAAGCTGGCCACCAAACTCGTATTGGTGGGATGTGGACCGGTCAAACAAGAGGATTGATTTTATTGTATAAGAGTTTAGCTGAATACAATATCTCCGCAGAGGAAAGTAACAATGTTTGGCAGAACGCATATCAAGGTGTTGTTAAACAAGCTAGACTTTTGAGACAACAAACTGCTTCAAGCCCGAAAGCAAAACAGTATTCGGGGATTACCAAGGTACTCGAAGCACATACCTTGGGTACGATGGCCAGTTTATTCGGTGACATTCCTTATACCGAAGTCGCGAAAGAAGAAGTTGCTGACCCTAAGTTTGATAGCCAAAAGTTTGTTTTTGCTCAATTGCAAATTTTGCTCGATGAAGCAATTACGGATCTGGGTGCTGCTCCTAACACAGCCGTTCCTGAGGATTTGATGTTTGCAGGAAATACACAAAAATGGATTAGAGTTGCTCGTACGTTAAAAGCGCGCATGTACATGCACACACGTGAATACGATAAGGCCAATCAGGAAGCTTTATTGGGAGTCTTAGTATCAACGGACGCTTTAGTATTCACGCCACCGGCAATTGGTCTTGGAAGCCAAAACTTGAACTATAAAATGATAGAACAACGTGGAGGATATTGGGGCTTTACCGGTTCTTATCTAGATAATTTATTAGGAAGAGTACGTAACAACGCAAAAACTCAGGAAAATGCGCGTTTGGCATACTATCGATTTGATGGTGCCTCAGCTTCCAACAATAAGGGAATTGCAGCAATTAATACTCCTATGACATTGGTTGGCCTGGAAGAAAACCTATTAATCTTAGCCGAAACAGCCGTTAGAGCTGGAAAAACAGCCGATGGACTTGCTCAATTGAATAGATTAAGAGCTTATTTGGCTGGTGGTAGAGCGTTTATTCGATTGAATGCAGCGGATCCTTTAAGATATGATCCGTATGTATTAGCCGACTTTGAAAAAGGTGGCATGGAAAACCTAGATGGACTCCCTACCGATAGAGCTTTACTTCGTGAAATTATTGAAGAAAGATACGTTTCTGGATTCACTGGGTCTATGGCTTTTGATGATTTACGAAGATTAGGTGCGAAAGAAAGAGATATCGCTGTGTTACCTCCGTTCAATTCAGCGACAATCAAGCAATATCCACAACGCTTTATTGTAGCACAAGCAGAGCTTAGTGCGAATCAAAATGCGCCTAAAGATGCTGGTATATTTAGCGTGACAGAAGTAAATAAATAGTCCAAATTTTAATTTATTTATATCAAAACCCTCCAGGCACTTTACTTGGAGGGTTTTATTTAGCCTCTAAAAACCATGAAATCATTTCTTCACTTACTGGTCCTCAGTCTTTTTATTCCAATGTTCGGAAATGCCCAAGATGAAAAGCCGGCAGCGATCGAAAGAGCTTGTCCCAATGTCTTTTCTTTCAAAAAGAATGATAAAACCTATTCGTTTCGCTACGCCAGCAATCATTCAATCGCAGTGAAAAATGATCAAATCAAACAACTGGTGATCTACATTCACGGTGCCAGAAGAAATGGACTTGACTATTATGAGTGGGGTGAAAAAGCGGTCAATTCAGCCAATAAAAAAGAAGAAACATTATTCATTTCTCCTCAATTTAATTCAGAGAAAGATTTAGAAGATCATAAACATGATGCCACGCATTTATTTTGGGTAAAGAATAATTGGCGCATTGGCGATGAATCGGTATCAAGTGAAAAACGTCAGATGGCAGAGGCATTCAGCAGCTTTAGTTTAGTGGATTCGTTGATTGCCCGGGCGTGTAATAAAAAGCTTTTTCCAAGCCTGAAAAAAATTACCATCATTGGTCATTCAGCCGGAGGACAGTTTGTTTCCCGCTATGTGGGCATGACGCCCATGCCTTCGATAGCTTCGAAATACAAGTTTAATTTTATTGTGATGAATCCATCTACGTACATGTACTTAGATGATCGAAGACCTGTAAAAACGGAAACAGGTTTAACGTTTATCAAGCCCGATACCAGTGGTTGTCCTGGTTTCAATGATTATCCCCGAGGCATGGATAAGCTAAATCCGTATGCTTCCCTAGTGGGCGTTGAAACCATCAAGAAACAATTTCTGAATCGAGATATTCGATTTATTCTGGGGGAGAAGGATGTCAATATGAACGATAGTAGTTTAGACAAGACGTGCGAGGGTAATATGCAAGGTCGTTTTCGTTTAGAGCGGGGTCAATTTTTTTATGAATACGTCCAACTTTTTTCCCAAAAAAAGAAAATATACCAAATTGCCGTTGTGCCAGATGTAGCTCATGACGGAGATAAAATGGTTAATTCTAAGGAGGCTCGTTGGCATATTTTTGGTATGTAGTTTAATTTAAATACGATTAAATGAATTTTTTTCAAATCGAGAATGATGCTATTATCGCGGGACTATTTTTAATTCTTTTAGCTGGGATTTTTTATAGTGCTGATTCCAATCATGGATTTTGGAAAAAATTATATGGAGTAGTTCCGCCCTTATTGTTTTGTTATTTGATTCCAGGTTTTCTTAATAGTTATCATGTGATTAGTGGAGAAGCATCTGGTTTATATCGTTTTGCGACGGTTTACTTACTTCCTGCCTCCTTGATTTTATTATTATCGACAGCAAATCTGAAAGCAATTTTTGGTTTAGGTGATAAAGCACTACTCATATTTTTTACGGGTTCAATCGGTATCGTTATTGGTGGCCCTATCGCATTGTATGTTGTCTCGTTCTTTTCTGACAGTTTTCATGTCGCAGCTCAGGAAGCGGGGTATTGGAAAGGATTGGTTACCATCACGGGATCATGGATCGGTGGAAGTAGTAGCCAATTGGCCTTAAAAGAGATTTATGGATGCTCAGAGGAGCTATTTGTAATCATTTTGGTCATCGATGCCTTAGTGGCTAATGTTTGGACAGCGCTCTTGTTTTATGGTGCAGGAATCACCCATAAAATTGACGCCTGGCTCGGGGCAGATGCAACCTTGATTGAAGATGTCAAAAAAAATATCTTGAAATTTAAGGAGACGAAAGATAAACCTGCCGACTTAAAAGATTTGACATTTATTTTGGGCATAGGCTTTGGGGGTACGGCTATTGCCCATGCGTGTAGTGATTTAATTTCAAAATTGTTTGCCCCACATCGCGACTGGCTCATTGAACATGGTTTAGAGCCTTTTTCATCTCAGTTCTTATGGCTGATACTCGTGTCAACAACGATCGGTATCCTTTTGTCGTTTACTCGCGTTCGAAAAATGGAGAAGTTAGGGAGTACGGATTTTGCTACGCTCTTTATTTATTTCTTAATTATGACCATTGGGATGCGTCTAGATTTATTTAATATCGGAGCCAACGTTGGATTATTGGCGGTAGCCGTAATCTGGATGCTGATACATATTATTTCTGTGATTGTGGCTGCCAAAATAATCAAAGCTCCTTTCTTTTTTGTGGCCGTAGGTAGCCAAGCCAATATTGGTGGTGTGGCGACTGCACCCGCTGTAGCTGCTGCTTTTCATCCCTCTTTAGCGCCGGTAGGGGTTTTGTTGGCCGTTTTGAGCCATGTCATTGGTACCTATGCTGGCATTATTTCAGCCTGGTTGATGCGCTTGGTGGATATCTAATCAGCTTTTTGCGTTAAGAGCGCAATACACATCTTCATTCCTTCCTCGTAGTTTTTGATTTTAATGTTTTCGTTAGCAGCATGTATGTTGTTATACGGATTAGGAATTCTAAGTGATACCGCTGGCACGTTTAAGGTTTCGATGAAAGAAGCCATGGGTTGCGAACCACCTGTGGCACGCACCTTTAGAAATTTGCCCACTGCTCTTTCCGTTGCTTTGGATAACCATAGGCCGATTTCAGAATCCATGGGTGTTCTAAAGGGTAGTGATCCTTCTTTTTGTTTGAGGGTAGCTAAAGTTTTGAATCTAGCTCGTTGTTGGTCTGTAGGTAAGCTATCAATGAGCGTTACTCCGTGTTGTATTAAGTAGTTTTTGATTAATCCGATCTGTCTCGAACCGGGTGTTTCGGGAACCAATCGTAAATCTAATTCAGCGATGGCCATACTTGGAATCGTTGTGGTGACTAGTTTTCCTACGTTGGATGCTTGCAGACCACGGATATTTAAGCTGGGGTACTGCATGGCTTCTTGGTAACTTTCACCCACTTTTTCGGCTTCTGCAATGCCAATTTCCGCATTTATTTCTGCCATATTTTCGGGAATTTCAGCAAACGATTTTTTATCAGCCGCTGTAATCGTAACTCCATCATAAAATCCTGGAATCGTTACCCGACCATCATCGTCTTTCATGCCTGCTAAGAGCTTGGCTAATTTTAAGGCTGGATTGGGGGCGTAGTTGCCATATTGCCCGCTGTGCAAATTTTCTTTGGCACCATATACCGTTAGCGTCAGCGTGGCAATACCTCTAGCACCAAACATGATTGTGGGAATATCGGATATGTGTCTTGTTCCATCCATGATCACTAGGCGGTCGGCCGCCAAAAGCGCACGATTCTTTTTGACTAACTCAGCGATGGTCGGGGAGCTTAACTCCTCCTGAAAATCCATGATCACTTTGACATTAAATGCAGGAGCTATATTTCTTTTTCGGAGCGCGTTCAGTGCAGAAATTAAACACATGGCAGGGCCTTTTGAGTCGGATGTAGATCGAGCAACTATTTTCCATTCAGGATCTATTTTGGTCTCAATCTCATGCCAAGAAACCTCTTCTCCTTTTTGATTTCTTATAACCGGATCAAAAGGATTAGGTTGATTCCAGGCGGATTTATCTACGGGTTGACCGTCTATTTGTAGATAGAATAACACATTGGGTTTCTTGGGGTCTGTTATGTATTCAGCATATAAATGAGGTATTTTCGACGAAATAAGCTGCGTGGTTTCAAACCCTAAATTTTGAAATGTTTTTTCACACCAGGTCAGATTGGTTTCAATTTGTTGGGGATAATTCCCATCATTGGGCATTTGGAGGAATTCTCTGAATGTCAAAAGCGAGCCTTTAATCTCTGACTGTTCAATTTCATTTATTTCGAGCTTGGTGAACTTTTGGCCATAAGCGGACAAAGAGGTAAGCAATAGAAAGACAAAAAGAATTCTCATATGCATGAAGATTGTATGAAAAATGGGAGAGTGAAAATAGGCAGAATCAAGCAAATAGCATAACTAAATTACAAGGGATGTCGGTAAACGTCGATGGAAAAATTAACACATCAAAACTTGACTAGCTTCATTTATATCAAATATTCATTTCTATGGTTAAACATTATTATATCAGAATGAGTAGATTTTAAAATGTCTGGAGTTTTAACGTTTAATAAAGACGTCCTTACTAAGAAAACAAGAAGCCATTACCTGTTTTGATTTTTAACCTTTACCTCTTACCAAAGAATTCGCCTCATTACGCACGGGCAAATCACATGTTTACTTGGATGAAGTCAATATGCCATCCTTGGGTCATTTTAGCCCCATTTTTTGTGGTAGTGATGTGGCTTGCTTCGTGCCAACAGCCCGCTGATGAAAAAATCACCGAGCTTTATTCCCCAGACAAAAAGTTGAAGTTTCAACTCTATACGGCCAACCAAGCCCATAAACTAGCTTATACCATTAGTTACAAGGATTCGCTCCTCATAGATAAATCAGCCATCGCGTTAGATCTGGATGGGGAAGCGTATGATCATTTAAGTATCAAAGAAATACAATCATTTGAAGTCGATACCCTATTTTCTCCTACCATTGCCGCTAAACGTAAAATCTTTATTGATCATTATAAGGGAGTTCGAATTCATTTTGACCAAGCAGTAGCCTTAGAAATTCGGATGTACGATGAAGGAATGGCGTTTCGCTGGATTAGTCAAGCAAACCATGACCTTAAGATAATGAACGAGACATTTGAAGTTAATCCTGTTCGTGATGCTACCCTATTTTATGAACCATATGACCAGGTAAATCCGGTAGGGCCAGGGATTGTGAACTATATTAAACACCAATTTTTGCGAGTTACCAACTTTTTTAAAGTTAAAAAAATACCCGCAGAGACGACTTTTGAAACTCAGTACACCAGTAAAAAGCTCTCCGAAATCAATCACAAATCATTTCTTTTTGTGCCGGCACTTATCCAAACAAATGATAGAAAATATATAGCTATTGGCGAATCGGATGTAACCGATTATCCGGGTATGATCTTGCATAAATCTTCCGAAAATGGATTGTCAACGGCCTTTTCAGCTTATCCGCTGAAAGAAGAAATACCTACGGATACGGCGAACTACATGAAATTAGTGTATGTAAGTAAGTCTGCGAATTACATTGCATTAACAAAAGGAAAAAGAACTTTTCCATGGCGTATATTGCACATTACAGATAATCCCGCCACCATACCTGCCTCAGACCTAGTTCAAAAATTAGCTACTCCATCTAAAATCAAAGGCGATTTGTCTTGGATCAAACCCGGACAAATAACGGATGAGTGGCTCGCGAATGTTAATCTATTTAATGTCGACTTTAAGGCAGGAAAAAATACGGCTTCGTATAAATATTACATTGATTTTGCCCACGCATTTGGCCTGGAGTACATCATGATAGACGAAGGCTGGTATCTGAAGGGGAACCCAAAGAATTTAAATAAGGATGTTGATATTGACGCCATTGCTAGCTATGCCAAAGAAAAGGGCGTTGGTCTCGGCTTATGGTTTAATGCCATGGTGCTAAATGAAGACATGGATGAGTACCTGAAGTTATATTCAGACAAAGGAATCAAGATCATACTTATTGATTTTATCAATAGGAACGATCAGAAGACCATGAATTATTATGAGAAAATTGCCGAGGCATGCGCAAAATATAAGTTGATGGTGAATATTCATTCCGCCCCGGCACCTGCAGGATTTGAAATCACGTATCCCAATGCGATCACGCGTGAAGGCGTCATGGGTTCAGAATGGAATGGATGGAGTCCATTTGTTACGCCAAATCATGACCTGACCATTCCGTTTACTCGAATGTTTTCTGGGTCCTTGGATTATGAACCGGGATTACTAGAGAATTCAACGGACAATGGTTTTCAAAATATTCCCAATAGACCTATGTCTCAAGGGACTCGTGCGCACCAAATGGGCATGTACCTAATTTACGATAGCCCACTGCAATATTTTGTAGGTAATCCATCGCAAGGATTTAAAGAGCCTGAGTTGATGAAATTTGTGGGCAACATTCCCACTACCTGGGATGAAACAATCGTGCTCGAAGGCAAACCGGCTTCCTATATTGTCACAGCAAGATTAAAAGATGGGATCTGGTACATTGGGGCATTGACTAATTGGAGTGAAAGAGAATTAACTTTAGATCTTTCCAGACTGAAACTTAAAAATTACCATTTTACGGGTATCGTTGACGGTATAAATAGCGATCGCTATGCTGCTGACTATAAAATTGTTTCCGGTAGTGGCCATGGCAATCAGCCATTTAAAATTCGGCTTGGAAAAGGCGGTGGAGGATTGTGGCGATTTGAATCGAGCGTAAAATAAAAAAACCACCTCGTTTGAGGTAGTTTTTTTATGGTAGTCGGTTCGATTAAAATCACTAAAGGATTAGCAAGATTGAAGACGTATGCTATTTTTAAAATTTAAATCTTTTGCCTTTGAATATGGTGGGTTGTTTTGAGATTATTGGAACAACAAATCTTCATTTATCGGAGATTCCAATTTCAAAATTATAAAATGAAATTAAAAAATTTTGGGACAACTCTGGGTCCGTGCATTTAGTTTATAAATTAATTTAAAATTCAGAGTGTAAAATAAGTCAGGACCCTTTTGGATGGAAGTGTTCGAAAAATCTCGGGTTTCCTTATCAGATAATCCATCCAATAAATCGGTCGAGGTATATCTATAATTTAATTCTAAAGCTAAGGTAATTTTCTTGTTGATGGCCGTTTTAATACCAATGCCTAAAGGTACATGTAATGCGGTTTGTATGTTCCCGCCCCTAATTTTATGAATCATAATACCAATTCCACTAAATAAATAGGGATTAAATTTAAGGTGATTTACGCCATACTCATATGAGGTACTTAAATCAATTAGATCGGATGTAAATTTTTTGCCTCGATAAAAATTTGTTGAAAAGGAAGCGCAAGAATCATAATATTTATCGCTTGAATTAAGCATCACATAGATTAAATTAATTCGATGTGTTAAATGATTTTTTAAGGATCGGGATACTTCAATTCCTGTGGAGATTCGGGCAGATTTAAGGGCGGTGGTAGCGTAATTTTTAAATGGTGAAATGTCACCAAAATAGCCAGTTGAACCTATGGAATAAGCTATATGGGTTGGTTTAGCAAAGGGCCTCGTCAAATGGTTTTGGCCAAACACTAAATTTGAAATCAATATAAAAACGATGTGATACCTCATTTACCTTTTCCAGTTATTTGCATATCAAATGCGGTATATCCACCCTTATCTGCAAGTATCAACGCAACGATGTTGTCACCTGGTTTTAGGAAAGCTGGGGGTATTTTTCCTGCATATTCCCAGCGGTATGTGTACCCGTCAGCATACCCTTTGGCCACAAAATTTCCGTTAACATATAATTCAAATCCATTATCAACACCTAGATGGTATTTGACGGAGCTTGGGTCGTAATTGTCTAAATTAATTTTAGTTCTAATGTATAAAGTTTTTAAGGGTGGCCAGAGGGTGTTGTAGTTGAAGAGTGAGTCAATGCCAGATAATTTCTGATTTCCAAAAGGAGCTTGGCCGGTGGTCCACGTTCCAAAGGTTGTTTTCCAACTTGAAGGTGGTAGGTTATAGGTATATTCCCAGAATGATTTCGGTTTAACAATTAACGTGTCAATGTCTGGGGATTTGGTGGTAAAGCTATCTAATGGGCTATATGCTTTTCCAGCAGAATTTATGGCATAGGCGACAAAATAGTAGGTAGTTTTACTTTTGAGCTTAGTTAAATTAGATGTGTATGAACCTTTTAATCCGTTACCAAATTCTATAATCGTACCAGTTGTAATCAAGTTATTTTTTTTATCTGAAAAAATAAATCCGCGATTTATCGCGGTGCATAAACATCCTTCATCGATTAATTCTCCGATAATATCAGCAGAAGACTTGGTAATGTTTGTAGCCCCACCGGTTTTTAATGTGGCTAAACTATTGATTGTTTCAGGAATGGTGCAACCGAATTGAAAAATTCCAATGAGGAAAATAAAAATGATTTTAACACGAATAAACTGCATCATTTTTGATCTTATTTTTTGAATTTAGAAAAGTCGTTCTGACTTATTTTTCCTTAATCGAGACAATTTACCGGCTAAATTGAATTAAAACAATAATTATTTATTCGATGGCAAGTAGATGTCATTTGTTATTTAGAACCCTCGTTGCGTCCGCATTAGCCGCTCGAGCTACCCACTTTGCTACTCGTGCGGTAAAATAAAAAAACCACCTCGTTTGAGGTGGTTTTTGTGGTCTCACTAAGATTCGAACCTAGGACCCCCTGCTTGTAAGGCAGGTGCTCTGAACCAGCTGAGCTATAGGACCATTTCGTTGAATTGGCTTTCCATATAAATTTCGAGGATAATTGTTTGATTCTGTTAATTCTCCTGAGGGGGTGATTAATAAAATTTGGGCTTTGGAGGAGAATTTGACTCCTTTTTAGTTATTGGTTGATTGTTTTTTTCTTGTTTTCATTTTGTTAAGTTAATAATTGTTTGGAAACACATTCTAAGGAACAGCCTCTATCGGTCCACTTTTTGCTGACGAATTACAAAAAAATATTGCCTCAACATCAAATCCCTTCACTTTTTCCAAATATTTTATTGGTTTGATATTTAATCATCTTAGTTAAAGAAATAAACATTTGGAAGTTCATCACCTCCATCATACACCTTGAAGCATCAAAGATTATTCCAGTGAATTCATAGTCATTTTCGTAGCCTTAACATTAGGCTTTTTTGTTTACTTTTTATTCCCAGCAAAAGTTTGCCGCAGTATTTTACCCCCTTGAATGATAAATGAATCTGTGGCAAAGGTGTATTCTACCACAGGAGTTTTTGCAGACCAAACTACGTAGAACATGTCATTTTTAACGGCTGTTTTGATCACATTAAAGGTTGAACCCTTGGTAGGGAAAGCCTTAACTATTTCGACAAAGGCCTTTCTAATTTCTGCTAACCCACTAAACGTACCTTCAGGTGTAATTACGATGGATTCCTCCGTATAGTCAGCCATAATTTCATCTAGGTTATTTTCCCCTAAGGCTTTACTGTGGTGCTGAAACACCGCTAAAGTAGTGGCTTCATCCACTTTTTTAGGGCTGTTTTGTCCAAAAACAAGCACAGAACTACACACTAAACAGGTAACTAATAAGATCTTTTTCATATGATAATTTAAGTTTATTTATTCTCTCTATTTTTCTTCGCTGTCGCTAGGATATACCCTTTGATGTTCGAAATGTCCGTATCACTTAGTCTGCCGCCAAACTTCGGCATACCCTTTGGCAAGAATATACCGTCTCTCACAATTTGATGGAATGCACCCATAATATCCGGATGCGAATAGGTCAAGTTAGGGATAGTTCCACCTGGGTTACCTGCATTGAGGTTATGGCATGGCCCACAAAATTTGCCGAATAAACTAGCGCCTTTCGCGACTTGTTCATCTGAAATTTCGACAGGTAAGGTTAAATATTCCTTCTTTGGCTTCTTTTCGTACACTGGCATCGCCACATTTTTACCAATGGCGAACGTGTACACGGTTCCTGGATTTATCTGTTCTGTACTTCTACTAGATAATCCCATTACTCCTCCCCAACCTACAGCGATCGTTACATATTGCACGCCATCCACTAAGTAGGTGATGGGAGGTGCAACGATACCAGTACCTAGGTTTTTTGTCCAAAGTACCTTACCTGTTCTCGCATCTAAGGCGTTAAAATCGCCCTCTGCGGTTCCTTGGAAAACTAAATCCGACGTGGTAAGTACACCCGAATTCCAACCGGTTTTCTCCGCTTTATGCCAAATTTCTTTGTTTTGAACAGGATCCCACGCAATTAATTTCCCATACGATTTAGGACCATTCGCATCCTTATTGGTTGGGTTAGCTGGATTGCTATTCGTCCCTAAACTCCAATGGTCTTTATCATAGACGAAATCCTTTTGATTTCCAAAATTCCAAGATTGTTCTCTGGCAGGGATATAAACCAAATTTGTTTTGGGATTATACGCCATCGCTTGCCAATTATGTCCACCGAATGGACTCGGATAAATTTGTTCATTGCTATTTACATAGCGGGCATTCGGGTTCTCCACTGGTCGACCCGTTTTCAAATCCACCTTAGAGGCCCAGTTAACATAAACATATGGTTCAGCTGATAATAATTCGCCCGTATTACGGTCTAATACATAGAAGAATCCGTTTTTAGGCGCCTGCATCAATACTTCGCGCTTTTTTCCTTTGATTTCTAATTGGGTCAAAATGATCTGTTGAACCGCTGTAAAATCCCAAGAATCACCAGGTGTGGTTTGGTAATGCCATTTCAATTTTCCTGTTTCTGCATGAATGGCTAAAATGGAGGAAAGGTATAAGTTATCTCCTCCACCCGGACTTCTGATTTCTCTATTCCATGGAGAACCATTTCCGGTACCCACATATATTAATTTTAATTTAGGATCGTAAGCAAAGGCATCCCAAGCCGTTCCACCTCCACCATATTTCCACCATTCGCCATTCCAAGTTTTAGCGGCTGTTTCCATTTCAGGATGCTCAAATCCATTGGCCGGATTCCCTGGAACAGTAAAGAAGCGCCAAATTTTCTTTCCTGTCAGCGCATCATAGGCAGTCACATAACCTCTTACACCATATTCAGCTCCACTGTTACCAATGATTACCTTGCCATCCATGACACGCGGTGCTCCAGTAATCGTATAAGAACGATCATGTGAAACAGACAATACTTCCCATTTCTTCTTACCAGTAGCGGCATTGATAGAAACTAAACGACCATCCAATGTTCCCACAAAAATATTCCCTTTATACATCGCAAGACCACGATTTACGACATCACAACATGCTTTTTCACCAAAATCTTTAGGAACCTGAGGATCATAGGTCCATAATAATTTTCCTTTGCGTGTATCAATCGCGTAAACCACACTCCATGGTCCACTTAAGAACATGATACCGTCCACCACTAACGGCGTTCCTTCAATCCCTCTAGCAGTCCCCAAGTTTAAGCTCCAAGCTAGCCCTAATTGTCCTACATTATCTTTTGTGATTTGTCCTAATGGGCTAAAACGCTCCTCCCCATAATTCCGCCCATACGTTAGCCAATCGCCAGAATTGTCATCAACATTTGCAATTTGCTGATCACTAATAACACCCACCACTTTGGCAATGTGTGATGAAGTTCCTGGTATGGATTTTATAATAAATGCGATACTTCCCAGAACAAGGGCAGCGACAGTAACTAATTGTACAAGTTTTTTCATAAATAAAATAGGTATCTTTTAGATAACAATTATAGTATATAAATATGACCAATAATAGCATTTAATATAAAAATCCGCTAGTTGATCTGAAGAAAATAGTATGTATCCCCTTTTTCAGACAGTCAAAACAGAAGATACTGGGGGAGGTTTTTTTATCATATCGTTTAAATTTAAACAAACCCACATTTTGATTGAAAACCCCACTCGTGCTACCTTTTTTGCTAAAACTCCCGAAAAATAAAAAACAACCTCGTATGAGGTGGTTTTTGTGGTCCCAAGGATTACTTAAGTTAGTTGTTTTACGAATCAGTGTCTAAATTCATTGGATGATATCTTCGTGATTATATCATTTAATATTATTAACTGATAATGAAATATTCATATTTTTTCTGAATTTCAGATATTTTTTTAAATTCACTAAATGGTTTCAGAAAGAGACTTAAAAATTCGTTCTGATTTTACCATTTTATAACACCCTCTAACCTATCAAATTAAACTAATTACATGAAAATAGTAATCGCTATTTTGCTGATACTTCCATTTGGATTATTTTCTAAAAGCAGCACCGATAAGGATTTAGAAATTGGAAACTTTTTTATTTCGCATTACAAAAGGGATTTTTTGAATTCTTCTTTTGGAAACTACGTCGTACATCAAGATCAGGATGGCATCATTTATGTAGGTAATGTTAGAAATGGATTAATCGAATTTGATGGACAAAGGGTAAGGAGGGTGTTGCAGAATGGTAAGCCGTTGAATGCTTTTATTCGTGATGCTGAGGCAGATTCAAAAAATACCCTTTATGTAGGATTTGCCGGTTTAAATTTTGGTTATCTTCAAAAAAATAAATTTGGTCAAAATGAATACATCTCTCTCTCCGATAAATTACCCAAGAAGGACGAGATTACAGCTTCTTTATGGGGTGTAACCATACATCGAGATACCGTATTTTTTCAAACAGAAAATGCGGTTTATTTATTTAAGGACAAAAAGTACTTACGTTCCTATAAGTTTAAGGATGATGTTCATATTATACTTAGTTCACCTGACGGAGTCTATTTGAGAGTTTGGGGCAAGGGCTTGTATAAATTCTCCCAAAAAGCTGGATTCTCCATTATAAAAGGGTCAGAAAAGTTATTTGCTCAAAATCGTATTGAAGCAAACTATCAATTGGATAATGGTGATCACCTGCTCGTCTCTAGAAACATTGGATTGATTCGGATGACGAAGAAAGGCGAATTTTTGCCTGTGAATAATCCTTATGCCAATAAATATGTCATTGAAGGGAAGTCCTACATCAATGATAAGGTCATGCGAAATGGTAAGATTGCTATCATTACTAATGATAAGGGAATCTTATTTTTAAATCAAGACTTAAGTACAAATGCAGAAGTTGGCACGAGTTCAGGTTTATTTGAATCTGGCATGAATTTCGTTACGCAGGACCGTGTGGGTGATATTTGGGGGTCAAATTCTGGCGTTACTAAAATTTCTTTTGATCCTTCTTTGACCAACTTTTCTTCGTTAAACGGAATCCAAGGTGGGGTGTCAGATATTATAAGACATCAGGGGAAATTAATCATTCGTACTTTTGATGATTTATTCCAATTTGTTCCCAAAAAGTCGATTACCGAAACTTCAGTTTTTAAGTCACTTGATGTTAAAGAGTTGGGTGGGGCCTTAAGTGTATTTGATGATCAGATTGTCAGTACAAACAATTATTCGATATATGCTATATTAAATGGGAAGAAGATTAAAATTTCAGATACATATCGAAGTTCTGAATCCATACAATCGAAGTTAAATCCGAGCCTTTTGTTTAGTAGCAATAGTGCCTATGGACTTTTATTGCATCAGTTTAACGGCCGCGTCTGGAAAGAAATCAAAGTCATTGGTGGGGAAAAGTACAGTGGTAGGGAAATTGTTGAGCCTGAGCCCGGGAAAATAATGATATCTACGCGCAAAGGACTGGTGATGTTCACATACGATTCATCGGGCCAAGGTACGTTTACGCCGATAAGTCAAGATAAATCATTTGCCCAAACCAAGCAGTTAAAAAAACTTTTTTACTTAAACGAGGAGGTTTTGGCTGCATTAGATTCGTCAAATAAAACCTTTATTGTTGATGTCAAAGCACAAAAATTAAAATTTTCAGGTTTTAACCTAGAATCTATGATTTCTACCAAACTAGCAAATTACGCTTATAATAAGGACGCTGGTTATGGTTGGCTCATCTGTCAAAAAGGATTATTTAAAACGTATTTTGACATTAAAAAGGGATTTACATTTCAAAAGTACCCTTTTTATAAAGTGGATTTAGATGAATTGAGTTACCAAATTTTACCTGAAGGAAGTGGGGATGATGAAGTAATTTGGTTGGGTTCTCAGGATAGTAAATTGTATCGGTATATCCCGTCTTTGGCTTTAAAAGAACCCGTTCAAAAATTTAAAGCTTTAATTCGTTCTATTTCTTCCAATGGGGAACTAGTTCCAATCGAACCTGGTACTCTTTCTTTTGATCAAAACAATCTAGTTTTTGAGGTAGCTTATCCATTATTTGGGACTGAAAATAAAACCACCTTTAGTTATTGGCTTGAAAATCAAGATGATACGTGGTCTGCTTACACGAGAGATTTTAAAAAGGAGTATACCAATTTAAAAGAAGGTTCTTACGTATTTCATGTGCGCGCGATGGATGCTTCAGGTCATGTTAGTGACGAGACTAGCGTCAAATTCAAAATTTCTCCTCCTTGGTATCGGACGTTATTCGCCTATTTGATTTACTTGGGAATTTTGGCATATCTCTTTATTTTATTTGGAAAGTACCAAGCGAAAAAGTCAAGAGGAAAGGCGGAAGATGAGCGTAGAATGGCAGAATTAGAGGCGGCGAAAGATTTGCAAAATAGAATGTTGCCTAAAACGTTGCCTAAAATAGATGGCTTAGAAATCGCAAGTTTTTTACAAACTTCATCCGAAGTGGGTGGTGATTATTATGATTTTCATCCTCAGCCTGATGGAAGTTTGGTCGCTGTCTGTGGCGATGCCACCGGGCATGGAACAGCAGCAGGTATGCTCGTATCCATTACCAAAGCTGGTTTGATAGGTCTTCCGTTGGATGAGCCGAATAAAATGCTTTTTGATTTAAACCGACTTGTTAAAAAGGTGGATTTGGGGATTTTGAGGATGAGTTTAAATATTGTTCATTTTAAGAAAAATAAATTAAAACTCAGCTCTGCGGCCATGCCACCTTGTTATTTGTATGCAGCAAAAACCAACAAAATCGAAGAAATTCAAATTAGTGGGTTGCCGTTAGGTGGCTTATATGGGGCTACTTTTGACATGGAAGAACGCTCTTTTTCAAAGGGAGATATTTTTGTCATTGCTTCAGATGGTTTACCTGAAGCGCCCAATTTAAATGGTGTTCAACTTGGTTATCAGGCCGTTGAAGATTGTATTTTAATGAATGCCAACAAATCTGCTGAAGAAATTAAGGATGCTTTGGTGGTATTGGGAAGTGACTGGTTGGCAGGCCAAACAACCCCTGATGACATTACAATTGTGGTTATTAAACATGTGTAAGGCAAGAATATGCTTACATAACCAAGCCGATTTGACTTAATGGATTACCAAAAAAAATAGATTAACGAATTTATAATAATGGAAAAATGGACAAACCGAAAATTGAATTAAAACTACCTATTATAGCCAACATGGAATTGGTGGCTATAAACACAGCTGAGGTGGTAGCCAAACATATGGATTTAAGCGAAGAGAAAGCTGCTGAAATCAGTATGGCACTTATTGAGGCGTGCATTAATGCATTTGAGCATTCTCAAGCACAGAATAATGTATTTATCCATTTTATTTTAGAGGATGATACCTTAGTCATTAAAGTGATTGATCAAGGAATTGGTTTTGACAAATCAAAAGTTCAAATACCTAAAATTGAAAACAAGTTGGGCACTGAAGAGCGTAAAAGAGGCTGGGGCTTACAACTAATTAAAGAATTAATGGATACCGTAGAGTTTGAATCTACAAATGAAGGTACAACTGTAACAATGACAAAAAAGAAAGAATCATGAGCCAATTTAACGTAAATACACAAGTAGAAAACGATTTAGTAATATTGATTACCGAGGGTTATTTAAATAATGAAGGGGGAGAAATGATTTCAAATATTTGTTATGAACATATTTCCAATGGCAATACGAAATTCTTACTCGATATGGCCCAAACAAAGGTCGTGAATAGCATTGGAGTTTCGATTTTGATTGAAATTATTGAAAAACTCCAGGAGGTTGATGGAAAACTAGGTTATTATAATTTAGCTCCGATTGTGGATAAGACATTTAAGATTATGGGCTTAACGAAATACTCCTCTGTTTATTCAACGAAAGAAGAGGCTTTGGCTGATTTTTGATTTTAATTATTTCAACGCGCGTTATTTTGTTTTTGCCTTAGCAATTACTGCTTTCTGAGCACGTAAGAATGGTAAAATTGTTAGCGATTATAAAAGAATATGAACAATATTGCCTTCAAACAGCTTGAATTAGAAACCTTACTTGAAATTACCAATACCCTAATTGAACATGAGGATATCGATGGTTTATTGCAGGATATTTTAATTCGAACCTGCGGAATTATAGATGCGTCGTGTGGGTTTATTTTGATTGAAGAAAAAAATTCTGACTTATTTATTCCAAAGGCAGTTTTTAACGTCGATGAAAAAGTCTTATCCAGAATCATTTTCAATAAAAGGAGAGGCTTTTTACATGAATTAGCCAATCAAAAAGATAAGCACGCTTGTAAAAATATTGAAAAGAATATTCTTGAAAGATTAGATAAATCATTTGCGCTTGCCGCACCCATTACCGGAAAAAATCAATTACTGGGGTCCATCATCATTTTTGATAAGGAACTTAGAAATGGAATGTCTGATTTTTCAAATGAAGACGCGGCCATGCTATCAGCCATTTCAGTTCAGGCAAGTGTAGCCTATAATAACACTTACTTGTTGGACACCCTGATTGAGTCGAAACGATTTAATGATAACATCATGGAATCGATTCATACCGGGGTGATAACCACGAATTTATTTGGTGAAATTGATTACATCAATAAAACCGCTATGAAAATAGCGCATATTTCAGCTGATGAATGTCTGGGTAATCATTACCAAATTGTATTTGAAAAAGATCCTGATTTGATTGAACTGTTGGAGAAAGTTGAACAGGACATCAGCGTTTATTCTGAGCAGAATTTTTTGATTAAAGTAGGAGAGGAATCGGTAAATGTCAATTTGACTATCTCTCCGCTCCTTGATGATCAAGGAGAGCAGATTGGTACGGTCATCGCATTAGAAGACATTTCTTACCTCGATAAGATTAAGAGCACATTCAAGAAATATGTATCCAAACAGATTGTTGATAAAATATTAGAAAATGAAGATTTGTTGAATCTGGGTGGACAAGAGTTAACCTTGACAACAATCTTTACAGACATCCGCGGTTTCACGAATATGAGTGAAAAAATGGACCCGATCGATGTGGTAAAGACGCTCAATGAATACTTTGACTTAATGATTGATGTCGTATTCAAATATAATGGAACACTAGATAAGATTATTGGTGATGCATTAATGGTCATTTATGGGGCCCCTATTTATGGGCATGATGATACGAAAAGAGCTTTGTTGACAGCCATCGAAATGCAACATTTGTTACTTGATTTCAATGCTGCAAGGAAGTTAAACGGTATTGATCCCATTGAGATTGGTATTGGCATTAATCGAGGTAAAGCCATTGCAGGTAATATTGGGTCAAAGGATCAAATGAATTATACCGTAATCGGAGATGCGGTTAATTTAGCCGCCCGCCTATGTTCTAACGCTGATGCAGGTCAAATTCTCGTTTCGGAATCTGTTGTTTCTGAAGTCGAAAATTTAGGGCTTTTTGATTTTCAAAAGCTAGAGGCCATAAAAGTAAAAGGGAAAGAACAGGAGGTTCAGATTTATGCACTTTTAAGATGCTTCTGTACGCCTAAAGTGCTTAAAGTTTATGATTTAGTGCTTTCTGATTTACTAATCAATTTAGCTCCTGATTTGTATTACCATTCGATTTCGCACACGATAGATGTATTTATAAGCGCTCGTAAAATTGCTATTTTAGAAGGTATAAGTGAAGCTGATTTGGAGCTATTGTTAGTTGCTGCGCTATTTCACGATACCGGTTTTTTAGTTAAAGCGGATGGTCATGAGGAAATCTCATGCCAATTTGCGCAGGAGCATTTGTTAGCTATTGGCTTTAATAAAAATCAGATTGAACTGATTTGTGGCATGATTATGGCCACGAAGATTCCGCAAAAGCCACAAAACAAATTGGAAGAAATTATCGCGGATGCAGATTTAGATTATTTAGGCCGAGATGATTTTTTTGCCATAGGAGATCAATTATTCAATGAATTACAAGCAAGAAAGGTTGTTGACAAGGTGTTTGATTGGGATCAAATTCAAATCAAATTCTTAGAAAGTCATCAATACTTTACCATGACTTCCCGAAATTCAAGAGCAGCACAAAAAGAGAATCATTTACAATTAATAAAATCAAAATATTCATGAGTACTCATTCAACTAAAGAAAATATTCAAGATTTTTTCTATTCAGTTTCTGGCATTTTGTTTGCCGGATTTGCTTTAAAGAGTTTTTTAGTCCCTAACCATTTTTTGGACGGGGGCGTGACAGGAGGTGCTCTTCTTATTCATGAGACATATCATATTCCAATCACCATGCTGGTGATCTTGTGTAATGTGCCATTTATCATCATGGGTGGATATTTAATTGGTAGAAGTTTTGCGATACGCACCTTGTTAGCTGTTATCGGTTTGGCATTGGTACTTACATTCGTCCCATATCCCGTCATTACATCAGATAAATTATTGGTTTCTATTTTTGGAGGGGTCTTTTTAGGCTTAGGTATTGGCTTGGGGATGCGCGGAGGTTGTGCCATTGATGGGATTGAGGTATTAGCATTGTATACGCTAAAGCGTTCCGGCTTTACGATCTCTGAAATTATTTTAGGCATAAATGTGATTCTATTTTTAATCGCTGCGATCGGCTTAGGAATGGTGACAGCACTTTATGCGATGTTGACTTATTTTATTGCTACTCGGAGCATCGATTATGTGGTGGAAGGCTTGGAAGAATACATTGGTGTTACGATTATTTCCAAAAACCATGAGGATATTAAAAAGGCGGTCGTTATGCAAATGGGGAAGGGTATTACGGTATATAAAGGGGAGCGGGGTTTCATGAAAGATAGTTTTGAAATCAGTCATCCAACTGATATTATCTATACGATTATGACGCGATTTGAAGTTAGGCACTTACGTAATTTAGTACTTGAGTATGATCCTAATGCTTTCATTTTTACCAATATCATCAAAGAAGCGGCAGGTGGAGTTTTGTTGAAAAGAAAAGGGGACCATTAATTCATATTTTTCAGTTTATGAAAATTGTGTAAAATATCCTGAGCCAAATGGATATAAATAAAATTATTCGTATCCATTTGGATGTATATAAGATGATTAAAAATCTTTTCACATTAGTTTAAGAAATGAACTGTTTTTAAGAGAAATAGAGCCCAATTTTCAAAGGATCAGAGCGTTACTTACATTAAATGACAAGCCATTAATAGCCACGATTATTAAGCTAGGTTATATACTTCGGTCCGATGACAAATTAAATGATGAAACAGGTTGTATTTTTTTCTGATAAGTTGTTTTAATGAAATATTACCAAAGAAATCACATGTCACAGCTATTGATAATGATTTTAAAGACAATTAGATTGGATTTATGACCTAGTTATTTAAAAAATTTTCTGAAAAAAAACGTACTCAATTTCTGGAATGTGGTGTATACTTTCCTGCTAGCTTGAATAATAAATAATTATATGAAAAAGTACTTTTTGGCACTTCTCATCTTCATTGGCATCTTTCATATCTCCTTTTCTCAGTACAAAAAGTTATCCATTCTAACTTCAAAAAAGTCTAAAGATATTAGTGACAGTATCAAGATTATCCAAGCCTTACCAGAATCAAAAGACAAGGTCAATTTGCTATATCGTTTGGGAAGAAATTACAGCTTTTCTAAAGCTGATAGTGCCATTATATACTATACATTAGCCGAACAATTAGCCATAAAACTGAATGATGCTCAATTTTTACCAACCATCCACAATGCGATGGGGTTTGTTTATGGTAGGTTGAAAAGCAATTATTCTCGTTCATTATACTATTCTATATTGGCTAAAAAAGATCATGAAGCAATTGGGGAAAGTAGTCAAAGCGATGATTTTAGTATCATGATGGAATATGCTTATATGGGTAGCAAAACGAAGGTTGAGAAAATGCTTGAAAAAATTAAATCAGTCGTAACGTCAGAAGATTATTATACAAAAAATTACAGTAGAGGAAATACGCTTGCTTACATTGGTGAGGCCTATTTAAGAATCAATGAGCTGGATTCTGCTTTAAAATATGGTTTATGGGGATTACGCATTCCTGATAAGAATAAAACACCCTACACATATTATATTTTGGCGCAGACTTATTATTACAAAAAAGATTATAAAAAATCGTTAGAATACATTCGTATAGGGCTACCAATGATTAAGGCTAGTAATCGAGAAAAAAACCTCGCTCAAGTTTATGCTTGTGCTGCAAATAATTTTTTTAGTCTAAATAGAATTGATAGCTCTGTTTATTATGCCAATCTAGCCCATGGCTTGGGGGTTAAAAATTCCATTAATGAGGTTGTTTTAAATTCAAGTCAATTACTCTTTCAGATTTATAAGCAAAGAAGTAAATATGATAGTGCATTCAAATATTTACAAATTGCTTCAGCTATAAAAGACACGGTAGCCCAACAAAACAAAATCAATGACATTGATAATATTTCCTTGAATGAAACAATTCGGGAGCAGGAGAAGGAAGAACAAGAAAATCAAAAGAATCGATTTATTGTTGGATTTACCTTCGTTTTTATAGTGAGTTCTATGGCATTATACTTTTACAGCCGAAATAAACAAAAACAGAGTATTCTTAAATTAGAAGAAGATCGGAAGAATAAAGAATTAAAAGCAGCGCGAGATTTACAAGTAAGCATGCTTCCTAAAAAGTTGCCTATTAGAACTGACTTAGAAATCGCAACCTATATTCGATCTTCAACGGAGGTTGGCGGAGA
Organism: uncultured Aquirufa sp.; assembly: GCA_964618445.1. Classification (GTDB taxonomy): domain Bacteria; phylum Bacteroidota; class Bacteroidia; order Cytophagales; family Spirosomataceae; genus Aquirufa. The sequence goes on from CAZUAZ010000008.1 coordinate 52,378, forward strand.
TTATTATGACTTTTTTAATGAAGATGAAGGCTTACTCATAAGCGTTTGTGGCGATGCTACGGGTCATGGAGTTGCCTCTGGAATGATGGTTTCAGTTACCAAAACTGCACTTAATGGATTGGCTTCATTAAAGCCTAATCAAATGTTAAATAAGTTAAATTCTATAATTAAGAAAGTTGACCTAGGTATTTTAAGAATGAGTTTAAATATTGTAGAGTTTGGTAAAAATGAATTTACTTTAAGCTCAGCAGCCATGCCACCTATTTATTTTTATAGTGCAAAAGAGGGGATGTTAGAAGAGTTTTCAAATAATGGTTTGCCACTAGGTAGCATTAGAAATGAAGTCTATGTGTCAGAAAATAGAGAATTTCAGAAAGGTGATGTGTTGATACAATTTTCGGATGGATTGCCTGAAGCTCCGAATTTAGTTGGCGAATTATATGACTATGACCGAATGAAAAATTTAGTTCAGGCCTCCTGTCATTTGTCGGCACAAGAAATCATTGATGTTTTGGTAAATTCAGTAGATGAATGGATGCAAGGACAATCTAATCCAGATGATATTACCTTAGTTGTAACTAAGAAGGTATAATTTCAAACTGCGCTTCCACTTTGCTACTTATGCTTTGAAAATAAAAAAACCACCTCTTTTGAGGTGGTTTCTGTGGTCCCACTAGGATTCGAACCTAGGACCCCCTGCTTGTAAGGCAGGTGCTCTGAACCAGCTGAGCTATAGGACCATTTCGTTGAATTGGTTTGCAAATATCTGTCTTTTATTTTTTTTATGCAAGGAGGCGCTTGAAAATACTTCATTTTTTTTATCTCTGAGGCCTGTTTTTTGATTATCTGCCTGAAACACACCATCTTTACGCCAGAAAAAAAATGTACATGGAATCACTATTTAGTTTAGATAATCTGGTCAGTTTACTGACATTAACATTTTTGGAAATCGTTTTGGGTATTGATAATATCATTTTCATTTCGATTACGGCATCCCGACTACCCAAAGAAAGTCAAGCCCAAGCCCGTAATATCGGTTTATTACTCGCCATGGTCTTTCGGGTGATCTTGCTTTTTGGGATCTCTATCTTGATTTCGCTGCAAAAACCATTCATGCACATCGATACGACCTATTTCAAAGCGGCACCTACGGGACAAGGAATTATCTTGTTTATTGGGGGCTTATTTCTGCTTTACAAAGCCACGAATGAAATCTTTATGAAACTGGAAGGGGAGGAGGAGCACGTAAGCGCAACCGGAAAAGCGGTGAATAGTATTGCCAAAGTGGTCACCCAAATCGCACTGATCAACCTCGTATTTTCAATCGATTCAATCTTGACGGCCATTGGTCTATCCGACAACATGATGGTCATGATTATCGCCGTCGTGGTATCGGCAATCATCATGATGGCTTTCTCAGGTCCCGTTGGCCGCTTTGTAAACAATCACCCCTCTTTACAGGTACTTGGACTTTCATTCTTAATTATGATTGGTTTTATGCTGATCGCAGAAGCGAGCCACGGTTCTGAATTAGTTATTCTAGGCAATAGCATTGGCCAAATCCCGAAAGGCTACCTGTATTTCTCGATCGCATTCTCCTTGTTCGTTGAGTTTATCAATATTCAGATGCGGAAAAGGTCGAAACCAGTAGAGTTAAAGAGGTAAAATAGACTTCAGACGTTAGACGCTAGACGTTAGCTATTGAATTAAATCAAAAAGACCCTAAGGAATATTCCCTAGGGTCTTTTTAATATGTCTAATGTCCAGCGTCTAACGTCTGAAGTCTATTTTTTTATTGCTTTCGCTACGCCCAACAACTCCTTAGCGCCACCCTGTGGTAAACCCAATACCTTCTTCTTTACTTTGCCTGTGGCATCCATAAACAAGATCGTTGGGTAGCCTTCAATCGGATACATATTGGCTAGTGCTGGTCCTTCACCAGCCTCCATGTCAACACCAATCGACACGAAATTCGCGTTAATGTAATCGCCCAACTCTTTATTAGGGAATACTTTATTCTTCAATACTTTACATGGGCCACACCACGTCGTGTAGGCGTCCAACATGATTAATTTGTTTTCCTTCTTTGCCTTCTCCTTCGCCTGGCGAAATGTTCCCTCAAAGAAATTAACTCCATCACCCTCTGCCGCGATAGCTGGTAGGGTCAGCAAGGTAATTAACAGGATACTAAGTATTTTTTTCATCGACAAGCTTTTAAATTAGTTGTATGATTTTTATATCCTCAGACTTTAGTCTGAGATCCCTAAGCTAAAGCATAGGGTTATAAATTTTGTTTTCTTTTAATGTCTAACTTCCAGCGTCTAGTGTCTGGAATATTAAATTCATACAATTAATTCCGCAGGAATTAATTGTATGAATTTAACATGACTGGCATCACCAGCAACAACACATCTTCGTGCTCATCCTGGTCAGACGGGATAATTAAGCCAGCTTTATTTGGCTCACTTAATCTAATATCTACAAATTTCGAAGATAAATTGCCGAGTAACTCAGAGATCAATTTGGCATTAAAGCCGATCTCCATGTCCTTGCCTGCATATTCACACGCTAAAGATTCATTCGCCTCATTCGAGTAATCCAAATCCTCAGCAGATAATGTCAAGCTATTCGCTGTTAACTTCAAGCGAATTTGGTGCGTTGTCTTATTCGAGTAAATCGAAATACGCTTCACCGAACTCAAGAATTCTAAGCGATTAATCGTCACAATCTCATTGTTCTCTTTCGGAATCGCATTCTCATATTCTGGGAAACGCTCATCGATAATCCGACAAATCAACTGGAAGCTATCAAAACTAAAAAAGGCATTCGAAGAACTAAATTCAACCGTTACTTGCGTGTCTGCCGTAGGCAATGTCGACTTCAATAGGGACAATGCTTTCTTAGGTAAAATCAAGCTGCTCTGCGCCTCTGGACGAATATCCGTTCTACGGTAACGTACCAAACGATGTCCATCCGTCGCCACAAAATTCGTGTGATCACCCATCATTTGAATCAACACACCCGTCATCGCCGGACGCATATCATCATTTGAAACAGCTAATAAGGTATTGGCAATCGCTTCGCCCAATGTCAAGGCAGATAATGAAATCGATTGGTTTTTAGCAACCTCTGGGATACGTGGGAAATCAATTGGATTCTCACCACTTAATTTAAACCGACCATTCTGAGTCGAAATCTCCGCGCCAAATGTTCCTTGATCCGCGCCAATCGTAACCGGCTGATCCGGTAAACTACGTAAGGTCTCCAACAATAAACGTGCTGGTAACGCAATTGATCCATTCTCGAATCCCTCCACGTCCAACGTCGTCGTCATGACCGTCTGTAAGTCAGAAGCCGTTAGCTTCAAGGAATTACCCTCTAATTCTACTAAAATGTTCTCCAAAATAGGGATGATTGGATTACTTGCGACAACCCCATTAATGGCGGAAATCTGCTTCAATAATACATTGGAGGCGACTAGAAATTTCATTGCTTATCGTTAATTTATGACGTACGTTTTCAAACCTCGAAGTTAAAAGAATTAAGCTACAAAGCCAAGCCCTTTAGCGATTGTATTTATTCTGGCGATAGAGCACCACCGCCAAACTAAACAAGCCACCAAACAAAATAGGTAAAAGCATATTTAAGCCCTGCCAAAAACCCTTTTCTTCTTGAATCTTACCCTTGTCGAGCGGACGTAGACGGATGTTTTTGCTGCGCGCCAATAAGGCTTTTTGGTCATCCAGTAAGTACTGAAATCCATTTAAAATAAAATCCACATTCGCAAAGGTATGCTTTGAAAATGGGTCAAAACCCAAGGCCATAGGCCCCTTCGTTTCCGGGTCAATATCATTCAGCGCAATGTCCCCATCAGCCACCAGAATCAAGCCACCTGCTTGGTCGGATTGGCCAACAAATTTTTGTTGCAAACTGTCGTTTGGCAGCGGTCTATTTTGGAATATCGAGCTAAACCGACCTTCTATTAAATAGGATACCACCTGAACGCCCGCTTTATATTTAGCCGGATCAAAATCCTTTCCGGTAGATGAAAATGGCAATGTCGCCGGGGCCTGTTGGACTTGCGTATAGGTACTCGTCTGCAATAAAGGGGTCTTTTTTAAATGCATCGCACCCGCCACGGTATCAATACTCGATACAAACCGACCGTACACCGCATCCAAATTCTTGGTGATCAACGAAGCCTGATTTCCACGCAATAAAGGAAATGCTGGCCAAGGCATTAACTCGATGCTTGGCTTATTTCCATAATTGCCTACTGCCAAGGGAATAGCTCCCGACAGCTGTGCATCTTTCACCCAATTACTATTTAAACGTAATCCATAGCGATACAACATCGCCTGCAAACCCACGTCTACGGCCGTACTCACCAAACCCTGATTCGCAATGGTATCCGTACGAACACCCTCCATAAAGAAAATGCCCTTACCACCTTTGACCAAAAATTGGTCTATCTTATACTGATCCGATGGACTGAAAACACGATCAGGCTGAATCAAACAAATCGCATCCAAGCCATCCAATGTCGCCGAAGCGCCTAAGTCAACCGGATATAAATCGTAACGTTTACGCAAAGCCGAAATCAGACTTAATTGCTTCACAGCCGGAACATGATTGTAATCCATCAAGAAACCAATCTTCTTGCGCTCCCTTTCCGCTAAGCTTTGAATCCCCTGCATAATCTCATACTCCAACCCCTCAATGGACTGATTCAATACCTCTTGCGGATTGGCTAGTTGGTCCCCTTTCAGCAGCAATACGCCCACAGAACGTTCTCCTTTCGTAATCACCAAACCCGGAAAGGCCAATTGCTGTACTTGCTTTCCATCTTGTTTATTGACAATATTCGTAGGCGGCAATCCCAATGAATCCAATTGGAATATCTTGCGCTCCCGATCCTTCTCATCTGGATAGGCGGCATACATATCAATTTGCTCGATGTCAATGGTTTGCGGGCTTTGGCTTTTAATATCAGACAAGATACTTAAGGTAGCTTTTTCGAGTCGCTTAAAGCCACCTGGTAGTCCATCGCCGCCTAAATACACCTCAATGCGAATCGGTGCATCCAAAGCCTCCAACGTTGTTCGTGTGGATTCGCTTAGGGTGAACTTCTTGTCCTCACTGATGTCCCAACGAAAACGTAGTAATGAACTCGCCACGAGTAAGGCGATTCCCAATCCAAGCCATAAGATCCAACGGTTTCTTTTCATGTTTAGCTTTCAAACAAGAAAAGCATTCCTTGCAGAATGCTTTTCCTTATTTCTTACAACGAACTATTAATAGAATTTGTATCGCTTGTCTTCAATTTTTGCATTTTCTTTAATCGCTTCATTGATGTAGAATGAAGTACGTTGCAAATTCATCGATTGAATTTGGTTCTTGTAAATAGAGTAATCCGCTAGGGAAGGAGCTGCCACTGAACCTGTTTTCTCAGCGATGTAAACACCATTATCACCAACAAACACCGCACTACGCTTTCCGTTTTTCAAACCAGCAATACGTCCTAAGGCAATCGCGTCTGGACCAGCTGTGTTTAACATGCCCGATGCTAAAGTTAAATCTTGCACAGTTTCTACCAAAGCACCTGCACCATATTTCTGCGCGATTTGCTCTAATGAACCTTTAATGCCAGAAAGCTTGGCAGAAATTTGCTCACCTTTCAATTGGTTACGAACCATCGCAGTCAACTCATCACGGAAGTCGTTTATAGTGACATTATCTTTATCTGTTTTGCCAGTTAAATAGGCCACGATGTATTGATTTTCTTGTTCAAACACTTTCTTTGAACCATCACCTACGGCTGTGTTTTCATCAAAGGCCCAACGAACGATTTCGCGTGCATTGCTTAAATTATTTACTGCAGTTGCATTTTCCAATAAACGATCAGCACGCATCATGATGATATTCTTATCCTTCTTCATCGCTACTTCGAAAGCGGCTTGTGTGCCATTTGCATTCGCGAAAGCATCTGCTTGCGTAAATACTTTGTCTAACGTAGCTTGTGATGGAGCGATTGTTTTGTTGATGGCTGCCAACTTATAGCTTGTATTTGTTTTGGCATCTGTCACTTTCACCACATGGAAACCGAAATCTGTCTCAATAACACCTGGCATCAAGCCTGTACCATTAAATCCAAACAAGGCTTTCTCAAATGATTTAACCATAGATCCATTATTTTTGAAATAACCTAGGTCTCCTCCATTTTGTGCGGTGCCATCCATGCCATTCATTTGAGCCAATGTCTCAAAACTTCCGCCACCCTTAACTTGCGCTAAAATAGCTTCAGCACGTTGTCTAGCTTGTGCTTTCGCCGAATCAGATTTGTTGGCCGGGGCAATCAAAATATGACTTGCACGCATCGTGAACAATGAATCTTTCTTCACGCCACCATACTTGTAGATCGAATACGTTAAACCTTCTTTGAATGGTCCGTAGATACCACCCACTTGGAACGTAGCTAATTGGGTCTTAACCGCGGCTGGAATTTCAGCATAAGGCAACAGGTAAGGTGTGCGCACATCTGAATTCAACATCGCAAATGCGGAGTCATTCGGTGCTACAGCTAAGTCTTTCGCTAATTTCTTAATTTGATTGTAAAACTCAGCCGTGTCTTGCTTCGTCGGAATCACTGGGAAAGTCGCATATTGAATAGAACGCGTATTGGTTCCTTTGTATTGATCCTTGTGCTTCGCTAAATAATCTTCTAATTGTGCATCCGTTACTTTAACCGTTGAATCTGAAACGGAGAAGAATGGAACATAAACGAAACGTGCACTAAACTTCGCAGTTTGCGCTTGGTATTCTTTAGCCGCATCTGCTTGCGTTACATAGTTAGACAAACGCATTAGGTTTTCATACTTCGTACGAATACGATCTTGCGAAATTGATTTCTCAAAATTAGCCCAAGCTTGTTGTTGCTGAGCTGGCATCGTCTTCAAATTCTTCAAGAATTGAATCACGAATGTTTTGTCAAACTGTCCTGTTTGTGGATTAGTGAATTGCTGGCGTACCGAAGGGTGAATGTAATTCCCTTGTACCATATCAATCAATTCTTCTTCAGAAACCTTTAACCCTAAGGCATCAAATTCTTTTTTGTAGGCGATATCCAATACGTATTGGTTCCAAACTTGGTCACGAATCATTGTTGCTTCTTGCTCCGATGGACCTTTGCCTGTTTGCGCCGTGTAATTAGCAGTAGCTTCTTCTACTTTCTTTTGGAAATCTTGAATGAGAATACTTTCTCCTGCAATATTGCCAACCTCCTGTGAGCTGCCACCGAATAAGGATGATTTTCCTTGGAAAATATCACTTCCTATGAGAAACAACACTAAACTGATCGCGATAGCCGCTGCTGCAATCCCTGATTTCTCTCTAATTTTTGTAATTAATGCCATTGGTATGAATAAATAATTGTTTTAATCTCTCTCTCTGTTTTCCGATTTTCTCTTGAACAAAAGAAACGCAAAATAATCACATTTCTATTCAAAAAGCAAGTCGGAACTAAACTAATCTATGCCTTCAAGGTCTTTGTCAAACTTTCTAGGAAACGATCTGCGATCGCTTGATCCATGCCTAAACTTGGCAATAGCCGCAAGGTATGTTTTCCAGCATAACCGCAAAATATATGATGGGTGTTCAATAAAGCATCGCGCACGGGTCCTACGGGTGATTCAAGCTCAATCCCTATCATCAAACCACGACCACGCACTTCCTTTATTCCCGAAATTCCTGCCAATTCCCCCATCAGGTAATCCCCTTGTTTGGTGGCGTTTTCCATTAATTTTTCTTCCTGAATGATATCTAATACCGCATTTGCTGCCGTACAGGCTAAATGATTTCCGCCAAAAGTCGTCCCCAATAAGCCATAGCTTGCTTGAATATGTGGCGCGATTAATACGCCACCGATCGGAAAACCATTTCCCATACCTTTCGCTGTGGTCATCATATCCGGATGAATATCGGCGAATTGATGTGAAAAGAATTTACCAGAACGTCCGTAACCACATTGCACGGAATCTAAAATTAATTGCGCACCCGTTTCATCACAACGTGTTCTTAACGCTTGCAAAAATGGGGTAGAGGCTACTTGAATACCACCTACGCCTTGAATTCCTTCAACAATCACCGCTGCCGTTTCTTCGGTAATGACCTGTTCCAAACCGTCCATTTGGTTGAATGGGTGGAAGCTGACATGCGACGTGTCATTGATCGGAGCGACGATGCTTGGGTTGTCGGTGACCGCCACCGCTCCCGCCGTTCTGCCATGAAATGCTTTGGTAAATGCAACTACTTTTTTACGTCCTGTATGAAATGAGGCCAATTTTAAGGCGTTCTCATTGGATTCAGCACCGGAATTCGTTAAGAATAATTGATAGCTAGGATAGCCGGAAACGCGACCTAATTTTTCGGCTAATGCTTCCTGACCCGAAATGATGATGGAGTTCGAATAAAATCCGATGTTGCGTAGTTGCTCGGTCATCTTGGCCACATAATGTGGGTGCGAATGCCCGATGGAAATCACGGCATGACCTCCATATAAATCTAAATATTCCTTCCCATCTTTGGCCCATACCGTGCTTCCTTGTGCTTTCACAAGTTCGATCGGGTAGAGTGGGTAAACGTCGAATAGTTTCATAA
>CAZUAZ010000009.1:0-21559 GCA_964618445.1 uncultured Aquirufa sp.
ACAATTCATCAGACTGAATGAAAAATTACGTCGATCTAATTGATCAAACCATTGAGTTCCCCACGCGTGAATTCAATATCAATGAGAATAATGAGTTGTTATTTAACAACGTGCCCTTGATGGAAATCATCAAGCAATATGGCACGCCGTTAAAAGTGTCCTATTTGCCGAAAATCTCGGAGCATATCGAAAATGCCAAATTGCTGTTTCGTAATGCCATCAAGAAATATAATTACAAGGGGAATTATACCTATTGTTACTGTACGAAGTCTTCTCATTTCTCGTTCATTTTAGAGGAAGTTTTGAAGCAACATGTGCACCTAGAAACCTCTAGTGCATTTGATATTCCCATTATTCGGGATATGTACAAACAAGGAAAAGTATCGAAGTCGACCTATATTTTGTGCAACGGCTACAAGCAACCTTTGTACACACAATATATTTCCGAGTTAATCAATGATGGATTCAACTGTATTCCAATCCTTGATAATTTAAAGGAAATCGATTTCTATGAGAAGTCGGTGACTGCTGAAAAAGCTAATTTAGCAATTCGCATCGCAACAGATGAGGAGCCAGATTTCGCGTTCTATACGTCGCGTTTAGGTGTTCGTTATTCTGATGTGATTTCCTTATATGAAGAGAAAATTAAGCCAAATCCGAAGTTTAATCTGAAGATGCTTCATTTCTTTATCAACACTGGAATTAAAGACTCTGCGTATTATTGGTCGGAATTGAGCCGCTTTATTTACAAATATTGTGAGTTGAAAAAAGTTTGTCCTGAATTAGATTCGATCGATTTAGGGGGTGGTTTGCCGATTCAAACGTCGCTTCAATTTAACTACGATTACCAGTCGATGGTCGACGAAATCGTTGAATCAATTTCGTGGATTTGCAATAAGAACAATGTACCTGTACCGAATATATTCACTGAGTTTGGTTCGTATACGGTAGGGGAAAGTGGAGCTGTGTTGTATGAGATTATTGATCAGAAGTTGCAGAATGATAAGGAGTTATGGTATATGATCGATGGATCTTTCATTACGCAATTGCCGGATTCATGGGGTATGAATCAGAAGTACATCATGTTACCTGTCAATAATTGGAGTTCGCCTTATCAGAAAGTGAACTTAGGTGGATTGACTTGCGATTCGATGGATTTTTATAATACCGAAGCACATAGTTCCGATTTGTATTTACCAATATTTGAAGAGGATCAGGAACGCCAGTATGTTGGCTTTTTCCACACCGGTGCTTACCAAGAATCTTTAGGAGGTTACGGTGGTATCCAACATTGCTTAATTCCAGCACCGAAGCACGTGATTGTGGATCGATTAGAAGATGGAACAATTACAACGCGCTTGTTCCAAGAGGAACAATCGAGTGGGACAATGTTACAGATTTTAGGTTATAATGAGCCTAAAACTCCAGTTGCAGAGGTGAAGCCAGTGATTAAGAAAACAGTAGTAACAGTTTAATCAAAACGATATGAAAAAGCTTATTGCATTAAGTGTGTTGGCCGGGTTAATCTTTAGTTCTTGTGCACAACCTTCGTATTGTCCTGCTTATGGGACAACAAAAGTAGAAGCCGTAAAGATTAAGCGTGCTTAATCTTCAGCCCAGTCGAAACTTTTCGTAACGGCTTTTTTCCATTGACCTTGCAGATGCTGGCGTGTTGACGCCGGCATTTGTTTTTTCCAGGTATGCGCAATGCCCCAGTTTTTGCGTAGGTCCTCTAAGTTTTTCCAATAACCTACTGCGAGTCCAGCTGCATAGGCGGCACCTAAGGCTGTAGTTTCAATTATCTTAGGACAAATCACTTCTTCACCAAGAATATCTGCTTGGAATTGCATCAATAATTGATTGACTACCATGCCTCCATCGACGCGCAAGGACGTGATTGGAATTCCGGCGTCTTTTTCCATCGCTTCCAACACTTCCCAGGTTTGAAAAGCGGTAGCTTCGAGCGCTGCACGTGCAATATGTGATTTATTGACATAGCGTGTCAGTCCTACAATCACGCCTCGCGCATCTGATTTCCAATAGGGCGCGTATAAACCCGAAAAGGCTGGCACAAAATAGCATCCACCGTTGTCCTCCACTTCTTTGGCTAATTTTTCAATATCGGGGCTGTTTTTAATGATCCCTAAGTTATCGCGCAGCCATTGTACTAAGGCGCCTGTAATGGCTACGGAACCTTCTAGGGCATAATGTACAGGTTCGTCGCCCAATTGGTACGCGACAGTTGTCAACAACCCATGCTTCGATGGCACCGGTTTCTCCCCTGTATTCATCAGTAAGAAGCACCCCGTTCCATAGGTATTTTTCCCTTGTCCGGGATTGAAGCAGGTTTGGCCTACCAATGCGGCTTGTTGGTCCCCTAAAATTCCCGCAAGTGGCACACCGCCTAAAACCCCTTTTGCGTGTCCATAGACTTTGGAACTTGATTTAATCTCGGGCAACATGATTTTTGGGATATTGAAAATGCCCAAAATCTCATCGTCCCATTGGCACGTAGCCAAATCCATTAGCTGGGTTCTACTTGCATTGGTCACATCCGTGATGTGCAATCCCCCCGTTAAATGCCAGGCAATAAACGTATCCATATTGCCGAAAATCGCATCGCCTTTTTCAGCGTCAGCACGAAGTCCTTCGATGTTATTGAGTAACCAGCGTAGTTTTAATCCGCTAAAATAGGCCGCCAGGGGCAAGCCGGTTTTGGCACGAAAACGATCCATTCCGCCGTCTTTGGCAAGTTCAGCTAATTCAGATCCGACGCGCGTATCCTGCCAAACGATCGCGTTGTAATACGGTTTACCCGTGTGTTTATTCCAAACAACCGTCGTTTCCCGCTGGTTGGTAATCCCCACCGCCGCAATATCTTTCGCGGATAAATTTGCTTTTCCTAGTGCTAGGCCGATGACCTCTTGGGTATTTTGCCAGATTTCATCCGGGTTATGCTCGACCCAGCCTGCTTGCGGGTAAATCTGTTGATGTTCCTTTTGGCCTACGGAAATAATTTCTCCAGCCTTATTAAAGATGATAAACCGAGAACTTGTTGTTCCCTGGTCGATGGATCCAATATACATACGGTGGTCTAGTTTAAGGTCAAAATGTAGGCACCCAATAAAGCTCCCGCGGCTGGACCCAAAACAGGAATCCACGCATAGCCCCAATCCGAATTGCCTTTGTTTGGAATAGGTAGCATTGCATGCATAATACGTGGGCCCAAATCACGAGCCGGGTTTATCGCATATCCGGTGGTTCCTCCCAATCCTAGGCCCACGCCCCAGACTAAAATACCTACCATAAAAGGACCTAATCCTGTTTCGATCGTGCTAAACGTTCCCAAGGCAACAACAGCAAGTGCGGACGCAAAAGCCTCTGATATAAAATTGAATGGGGTATTTTTAATCGCAGGATCTGTACAAAACGATGCTTTGATGGCACCTGCATCTTCTGTAATGTCATAATGTGGTTTGTAGTGAATCCAAACCAATAATTGCCCTAACATGGCTCCCAGTAGTTGTGCGCCAATAAATGTGGGGAATAAAGACCAGTCGCCTGATTTAGCACAATCTGCAATCGTAACGATTGGGTTTAAATGGGCAGCTGAACTGCCAAAATATGTTGAGACGTAAATGGCGATCGTTACCGCAAAAGCCCAAGCTGCTGCGATGGCGAGTAATCCAGTTCCGTTTCCTTTGGTATTTTTTAAGAGGACATTGGCCACAACGCCATTTCCAAGATATAATAGCGTAGCAGTTCCGGCCAGTTCGCCGATAAAGATGGAGGTCATAGGTTTATGATTAACGATAAGGTTTTTCAAAACTATAAAATCTTCGCAATAAAAAAATTATCTTTGATTTCAATTTTTGATTCACAACGCCTTATGCGGGAAGATTATTTAACGGGTGATGCGGAAGCATTGAATCCACAAGAAAAAGAGTTCGATAAAGCCCTCCGGCCCTTGAGTTTTTTTGACTTTTCAGGCCAAGGAAAAATTGTCGAGAATCTAAAAATATTTGTTGGCGCTGCTAAAGCTCGTGAAGAAGCTTTGGATCATGTCCTGCTACATGGCCCTCCCGGTTTAGGCAAGACAACGCTTTCGCACATTATTGCGAATGAATTGGGGTCAACATTGAAAATTTCTTCTGGTCCGGTCTTGGATAAACCGTCTGATTTAGCGGGATTATTGACGAATCTACAGCCTTTCGATGTGTTGTTTATTGACGAAATACATCGCTTAAATCCAATCGTGGAGGAATATTTGTATTCAGCCATGGAAGATTATAAAATTGATATCATGCTGGATTCGGGTCCAAATGCCCGCAGTATCCAAATTAGTTTGAATCCATTTACATTGATCGGAGCCACCACTCGGGCTGGTTTATTAACCTCTCCTTTACGTGCCCGATTTGGGATTAATGCCCGTTTGGAATATTACGATGCCAAATTACTCACCACCATTGTGAAGCGTTCTGCACAAATTCTTAAAATGCCGATAGAGGAATCTGGGGCTTTTGAGATTGCCCGTAGGAGCAGAGGAACTCCTCGTATTGCCAATAATCTTTTGCGTAGAACACGTGACTTCGCCCAAGTAAAAGGCAATGGGGAGATTGATGTGCGCATTGCGCAAATTGCCCTAGATGCCTTGGATGTGGATCAAAATGGGTTGGATGAAATGGATAATCGGATTTTAATGACGATTATCGAAAAGTTCAAAGGAGGGCCTGTTGGCTTAACCACCATCGCCACCGCATGTGGAGAGGAGGCAGAAACCATTGAAGAAGTATATGAGCCATTTTTAATTCAAGAGGGATTCTTGAAGCGGACGTCTCGTGGACGTGAAGCAACCGAAAAGGCTTATCACCACGTGGGAATTGCCCCTAAAGCCCAAACTGGTACGTTATTTTAAGGACATGCGTTTAATTGTAATTCTTTTACTTACTGTACACTGTTGCTTGGGTCAAAAAGCCCAGCAGGTAGATGTGGTCATTTATGGGTCGAATGTCGGGGCTCAGTTGGCCGCCCACGCCGCCAAAATAGCAGGCAAAAAAACGTTGTTAATTGTACCTCAATCAGTTGATGAACTACCGGTTTCAAGCCAATTGCCTAGACACGAAATCAAAGGTTTAGCTTGGGATTTTTATCGAAAACTGGGTAAAGAGGTGGGCCAGTTTGATGTGTTTGAGGCAGCGCCAGGAGTTAAAAAACAAGTTATTGACGCGTATCAAAAGCAGTCAGAATACCTGGTTTGGGAAGGAATGCAATTGCAAGAAATCCAACAAAATGAGTCTCAATTGCTTCAATTGAGCGTTTCTGATGGGAAAGGCATTCGAGTAGTTAAAGCGAAACAGTTCATTGATTGCAGTTTGAAGGCTGAATTACTCACCAAAGCGGGATATCAAGTTAGCTATCTAGCCGAGGATGATGGCATGGGTGGTACCACCAAACATCTGCAAAAGCCTACAATTAAATGGGGCAACGCGCAAGCACCTATTTTCATGCTGAATAAGGTGCTTGAGTCAGATGCTATTTTAGCGAGTCAAACGGCTGTAATTCGTGTGCTCGATGCGATGCAAAAAGGAATATCGGTGGCTCAGGTGAAGGATGAGGATGTGCAGCGATATTATAGTTTTAATCCGCTGATGGATGGATCTCGTCCAGATTTATTGATAGATGATTCAAATAGATCGATGGTCGAGGTTATTGGTCCCTGGAAGAAAGTTGCCGATAAAGTCAATGGGTATGGAGAGGGATATTTATCCACATTTTCGAATGACGATTTGGGCGCGCGGGTTAGATTTAATTCTCGTACGCCTTTGAAAGGTGTTTACCAAGCGTATTATTTTTTGCCAACTTCCATGGGAAATACCACGGTACAGTTGGAGGTTTATGTAGGTCGAACTAAATTTCCAGTTGCCTTAAAGTTGAGCCAGGATATGAAAGTGGGCTGGGTGCCACTGGGGACCTATACTTTTTCAGACCCTGTAACGGCAGACGTACTTGTCTATACGAAAAATGCCAAAGGACTAATCGTTGCAGATGCAGTGCTTTGGGTTCATCAAAAATAAATGATTATGAAGACACGAACTCTTTCACTCTTATTAGTTGGCGCAAGCCTTCATGCCATGGCACAGTTATCCTATCCGAAAACACGAAAAGTAGATCATGTTGATCAATATCATGGGGTTTCTGTGGCCGACCCGTACCGTTGGCTTGAGGATGATAACAGCGCCGATACCAAAGCCTGGGTTAAAGCTCAGAATGAGGTAAGTTTTGGCTATTTGGAAAAATTGCCCTTGCGTGAAACATTCAAAAAACGAATAGAGGTATTGAGCAATTACGAAAAGCTCTCAGCACCTACGCGTCGTGGTGAATGGTTCTATTTTTACAAAAATTCAGGCCTGCAAAACCAATCGGTACTCTACCGTCAAAAAGGCCTAAATGGCATTCCTGAAGAAGTTTTAGACCCAAATAAATTATCCTCGGATGCAACTACGCGACTAACGGTATTTAATTTAAATAAAGACGGTCGGTATGCATGCATCGGTTTAAGTAAAGGCGGTAGTGACTGGCAGACGTACACGGTGCGCGACATGGAAACGGGTAAAGATTTAGCGGATGAGATTCAATGGGTTAAAGTAAGTGGCGTTGCCTGGAAGGGGAATGGATTTTATTATTCACGTTATCCAGCACCTGCGGCCGGGAAAGAATTGAGTACGAAGAATGAAAACCACCAAGTTTGGTTTCATACCGTGGGGACTTCGCAAGCACAGGACCGATTAGTGTATGAAGACAAGCGCAATGGTCAGCGATTCCATACGGTAAGTACATCGGATGATGAGAAATTCGCTTACCTAACAATTAGTGATCGAGGCAAAGGTTTAGATGGAAATGCGCTTTGGTTTATTCGGACAGATGTGGCCGGGGATGTATTTCGTCCGATTGTCGCGGAACCATCACAATTTCATTATTCGGTGGTAGACAATGAAGGCGATCGATTGATTTTACAGACAAATGAGGGTGCGCCCAATCAAAAATTAGTCGAAGTAAATTTAGCTAAGCCTGAAAAGTCGAATTGGAAACCACTTATTCCAGAGCGACCAGAACCCTTGCAATTTGCTTCTACAGCGGGGAATCGTTTGTATTTGACCTATTCCAAAGACGTAACTTCGCGTACATTAATTTACAACTACGAGGGTGTTGCCTTGGGTTCCGTTCGTTTGCCGGGCCTTGGAAATGTGAGCGGTTTTCAAGGAGAGAAGGAAGATACGTTTGCTTTCTATACGTATTCATCCTTTAACTTTCCGCCGACAGTTTATAAATACGAGATTGCTCAAAACACCAGTAAGGTATTCCAAAAGCCAAAATTGGCATTCAAACCCGAGGACTTTCAAGTCCTTCAGAAATTCTACACAAGTAAAGATGGAACACGCGTTCCGATGTTTATTGTGAGTAAAAAAGGGATGGTACTTAACGGCAAAAACCCTACAATCCTACACGGATATGGTGGGTTTAACATTAGCTCTACGCCAACTTTCACGGCCAGCCTAATGGCTTGGTTGGAAAAGGGTGGCGTATATGTATTAGCTAATTTACGTGGCGGTAGCGAGTATGGTGAAAAATGGCACGAAGCGGGCATGAAGCTTAAAAAGCAGAATGTTTTTGATGATTTCATTTATGCAGCGAAGTATTTGATTCGCCAGAAATATACTTCAGCCGCCTATTTAGCCGCTTCTGGTCGGTCCAACGGTGGATTGTTGGTAGGAGCAGCTATTAATCAGCATCCTGAATTATTCGGGGTTGCACTACCTGGAGTAGGTGTTATGGATATGTTGCGTTTTCAAAAATTTACGATTGGTTGGAACTGGATCGCCGATTATGGTTCAAGCGACAACGCCGAAGAATTCAAGGTTTTATACAGCTATTCTCCTTTACACAATATTCAAGCCAAGGCCTATCCGGCGACTTTGATAACTACGGCAGATCATGACGATCGCGTAGTACCTGCGCACTCATTTAAATATGCGGCGACATTGCAAGAGAAAAATACAGGAAAGAAACCTGTCATCATTCGAATTGATACCAATAGTGGACATGGCTCAAGTAATACAGCCAAGCTGATCGAACTGACGGCTGATATGTATGCTTTTGCCTGGGCCAATATGGGTAAATAAAAACCCCGAGCGTTAGCTCAGGGTTTGTTCTTAGACGGATAAAAAATGTTCCCCAGACCTCATGGGCCTGGGGAATTAATTAGTCAACCTTAACTCTTCGTACAGCACCGTCATTTCCTTGCGTTACCCGTAAGAAATATACACCAGCCCCGGCTTTCTTTAAGTCAATTTGACCTAAATAATCGCCTTGAAAATCTTTAATTTGTTCCGATGCAATTTCTTTTCCATTGACATCTGTTACAGCGATGGTAACATTTCCTTTTTCAGGAGCGTTGAATTCAACATTCAACTTGCCATTAAAAGGTTGATTGGGTTCGCCTGAAAGTCCATGGATAGTTTTTGATCCTTTTTCTTCCATTAATTTCTTTAATCCCTTTAATCTTCCCACTGGACCATCTAATTCAATATTGAATTCTTTATGCATTCCCTCGGGACCTCCTTCTTCTCGGAAGATCATCACATTCGGCTCTTTTCCATGAAAACCTGGAGCGCCTGGTGCAGGAGGAGCCATTCCTGGACCTCCGCGACGAATAATCACACGCTTATCAGGGCCGCCTTCTAAATCACCTTCCATATTTTCGATGATGATTTTTCCTGGTTGTTCACCCATACGTGAATGACTTTTATTGACATCTACACGAACAATCTTTTTCTTTCCACCTGAGGTAGAAATATTGATGTCTAAGGAATCGCTTAACTTTTTGATTTCGGCATCAGCTTGATCTAAGTCATTGAATTTTTTCTCAATGATGCGTTCTTTACCATTTTCCTTAATAACGATTTTAACCGTGGCTTCTTTTTTTTCTTGTGCAAATGCGGCAGTGGAAATACACGCGGCTAATGCAGTGATGAATAAGTATTTCATGTGTTTGTTTATTTAATGCGGAGCAAACTTACTAAATGGCTGGCAATGTTGTTTGTTAAGATGTGTTAAGGCCACTTTTTTGCTCGGCGCATTTTGATAAATTTGTGCTTTGTAATTTCAATTACGCATGACCCAATCGAAAATCAGGTGGATTATTGGCTTCATGACCCTAGCTTTAGTGGGCTTGATTGCTTTTCAAGCCTATTGGCTTGGGTTTATGCTCGAAACAAAAAAAGAGCAATTCGCATCTGATGTGCAGGACGGTTTGGCACAAGTCGTTCGAAAGTTGGAAAAACAAGAATTAGTCATGCTCGCACAGCGGCATAAAACGTTTGAAAGCCAGCAGCAGAAATTGAAAGAACTTTCTGCCAAACTAGCCGCCAAACCTAAACCGGTCATCAAGCCCAAGCAGGAAGTTTTTACAGAAGATGTACATCCAGAAGTAGCGTTTGTTGGCCCCGAAGGTATCGCCCGCAGCCCAAGAGGTACAATGCAAAATGAGGTTCGCTCCGATATCATGTATGTCCGAAAGTCATTTTTATTACCCAATGGTCAAATTGCAGAGATAACGGAGGAATATCGTGTGGATGTCGACCCCGAAATGGAAATTCAAAGGCGCATGCAAGAAGATCAACAGCTTTCTGAACTATTCGCACCTAGACTTCAGAAGCGCTTAAATAACATTAAAAAGAGGTTTAAAAACAGAAAAATGATTGTTTCTGTGAATCCTCAAGCTCCTAAAAAGCCCTCAAATCCAGTTGATTCCTTCGCTAAAAAAGATGTGGACAAGGTGATTCAAAAAACCGCATTAGCCAAAGAAGTTTTTGCAGATTATTTGTTTAAAGAAAGACCCATTACGGAGCGTGTCGAACCCCAGTTTATCGATAGCTTGGTACGTAAAGAATTGGCGGCTAAGAACATTCATTTAAGTTATGATTTTGGCATTGGGACAGCGAATCCTAAAAAAGCTACCGACTGGATTTATGCCTCCAATGCCAGTATTAAAAAGCAAAAAACACAATTTGCCGCCGCTTTATTTCCGAATGATTTACATGCTTCAGGTCAATTTTTACATATCAATTTTGCGGATACCAATGGATTTATTTGGCAGACCATGGGCTTGAATCTAATGGGTTCAGGTGTCTTGCTACTCATCATGATTGGTTGTTTTTACATAGCGATGATGACCATTATCAAGCAAAAAAAATTGGCCGAAATTAAAAATGATTTCATCAATAACATGACGCATGAATTCAAAACGCCTATTTCTACGATTTCATTGGCTACTCAATTGATTCAAGAGGAACCTCAAGCGGCGAAAAGTGAATCTATATTAAGGTATTTAGGGATTATTAAGGATGAGAATATTCGCTTGGGCCAACAAGTCGAGCGTGTATTGCAAACGGCTCAAATGGAGCGCGAAGAAATCGTGCTGAAGAAAAAGCTGGTGGATGTACACGCATTAATTCAGCAAGTGGCTGACATGAATGCACCTTTGCTACAAACGCATGCAGGTTCTTTAGTTTTGCATTTAGATGCTGAGCAAAGTCAAGTGATGGTCGATGAGGTGCATATCAGCAATGTACTAAACAACTTATTGGACAATGCCATTAAATACAGTCCGGAAGCACCACAAGTGGACATTCAAACGCATGCTGATCATCAAGGTTTGCATATCCAGGTGCGAGATCAAGGAATGGGTATGCAAAAAGATGTGCTTACGGCCGTTTTTGAGCCTTTTTATCGGGTGCCTACCGGTAATGTGCACAATGTGAAGGGTTTCGGGTTGGGCTTAAGTTATGTGAAGAAAATTGTGGAGGCGCATGGAGGTAGCGTGCAAGTGAGCAGCAAATTAGGCGTAGGTAGTACGTTTGAAATAACTATACCAAATGGCACAAACAACTGAAATTTTATTAGCAGAAGATGATCCCAACCTGGGATTACTGTTGGCCGAATTCTTGAAAAAGAAAGGTTATGGGGTCACCTGGGCTCAAAATGGAGATGAGGCTTTGGATTGCTTTGTGAAAGGCTCATTCGATTTATGTGTATTGGACGTGATGATGCCTAAGAAAGACGGGTTTTCGTTAGCCAAAGACATTCGCGCTACACACCTGGATGTTCCCATTATTTTCTTGACCGCCAAAGCCATGGAGGAAGATACACTTCAGGGTTTCAAAGCTGGTGCGGATGATTATTTAACCAAACCATTTTCCATGGATGTTCTGGTGGCACGGATGGAGGCGGTGCTAAGAAGAACGAAAACAGATAAGGTAATTCCAAGTTTGGCAGAGGAGATAAACTTAGGTGAATTTGTCTATTGGCCGCAAAAAATGAAATTGATTCGTGCGGGTGTTGAGCAAAAGTTTACGCCTAAAGAAAATGATTTAATGAAATTGTTGTGTGAGAATTTAGGCCGACCGGTCAGTAGGTCGTATGCCTTGAAATTAATTTGGGGAGATGACACCTATTTCAATGCGCGCAGCATGGATGTGTATATGACCAAATTGCGCAAAATGCTAAAAGAAGACCCTCGCGTACAATTAGTGAATTTGCACGGCGAGGGTTTTCGATTGAGTATTGAAGGGATTAGCTAATGTGGGTAAAGCCTGTATATGGCACCAAAACGTCCGGTACCTTGACTCCGTCTGGCATTTGATTATTCTCTAAAATAGCTGCCACAATTCTTGGTAAAGCTAAGGCAGAACCATTTAACGTATGGCACAAGATTGATTTTCCATCAACTTTAGTCCGCAACTTCAAGCGATTTGCCTGGTAGGTTTCAAAATTGGAAACGGAACTTACTTCTAACCACCGGCCTTGTGCCGCTGACCAAACTTCCATGTCATACGTTAATGCTGCGGTAAAGCTCATATCGCCACCGCACAGACGCAATACGCGATAAGGCAATTCCAGTTTTTGTAATAGGCTCTGTACATGCAAAGACATTTCCTCCAAGGCAGCGTATGAATTTTCAGGCTTTTGAATCTGTACAATTTCGATTTTGTCGAATTGGTGCAGGCGGTTTAAACCGCGCACGTGGGCTCCCCAAGATCCAGCCTCGCGGCGGAAACATGGTGTATGGCCTACGTTTTTAATGGGTAATTCTTTTTCATTGACAATCACATCTCGGTACAGGTTGGTGATCGGCACTTCAGCTGTAGGGATTAAATACAATCCTTCCGCCTGCGTTACATACATTTGGCCTTCTTTATCAGGCAATTGTCCCGTTCCAAAACCTGAGTCTTCATTGATCAAGATAGGTGGCTGAATTTCGTAATAGCCTGCTTTGATTGCTTCGTCTAAAAAGAAGTTGATTAACGCACGCTGTAAACGAGCACCTTTCCCTTTATAGACAGGAAATCCCGCTCCCGTAATTTTGTTTCCAAGATCAAAGTCGATGATGTCGTAGTCTTTGATCAGGTCCCAATGCGGCTTGGCAGCAGCATGTAAGGTAGGGATGGTACCCCAGTTTAATACCACTTCATTGTCTTCGGCTACTTTTCCTTCTGGAACAGAGCTATGTGGCAGATTGGGAAGTGTGATTAACAAATCAGTCAATTCCTTTTCGGCAACGCGTGCAGCCTCTTCCATTACTTTGATTTCGCCTTTCAGCGCTGCCGTTTCGGCACGCTTCCCTTCTGCTAATTCTTTTTGTCCCGATTGCATGAGCGCACCTATTTCCTTTGCCGCGGCATTGGATTTTTCGAGTGCCTGTTCGGCTTGTTGGAGTAAAGCTTTCCGCTTATCATCCATCGCGATGAGTTGTGCCACAGTTTCAGCGGCATCTTTCACATGCTTTTTCGTTAAACCCGCAATGGTGAGTTCCGTGTTTGTCCGGATAAATGGAATCGTTAGCATGGCGTTCGTTTAGAAAAGTCCTTTATTTAATGCGTTTAAGGCATCATTTTTATGTTTGGCATCCACTAAAAGTGAGATATTATGCTCGGAAGCACCATATGAAATCATACGAATTGGGATGTTTTTAATAGCATCCAATACCTTGATGGCAATGCCCTCTTTGTCGGCCCAGAAATTACCCACAATGCAAATAATAACTTGGTCGTTATCTGGATCTTCCAATTCAGCAAACTCACGCAATTCGCGCATGATGGCGTCTAGGTTCGCGGTTTGGTCAATGGTGACAGATACGGAAACTTCGGATGTGGTGATCATGTCAACTGGCGTCTTGTATTTTTCGAAAATTTCGAAAACGCGTTTCAAGAAACCGTAGGCATTTAACATCCGGGTCGAATGAATGTAAATCGCGGTAATATTATCTTTTGCGGCAATGGCTTTGATTTCGATGTCTGTTGACTTTTCTGAAATCAATGTGCCATACGCACTGGGCTCCATCGTATTTTTCAATCGAACCGGAACCCCTTTAATTTTCGCCGGGGTAATTGTACTAGGGTGTAAAATTTTCGCACCGAAGTACGCAAGTTCAGCTGCTTCAGCAAAAGACAATTCACGAATCGGGAATG
The DNA here is from genome assembly GCA_964618445.1 of uncultured Aquirufa sp. Lineage (GTDB taxonomy): Bacteria > Bacteroidota > Bacteroidia > Cytophagales > Spirosomataceae > Aquirufa. The sequence continues at coordinate 13,527 of CAZUAZ010000009.1, forward strand.
TGTTTTTCACGATACGTGGATCGTTGTTGTGCATGCCATCGATATCCGTCCAAATTTGAATTTCTTCTGCTTGAATTGCTCCGCCGATTAGCGATGCGGTATAATCCGAACCTCCACGTTTTAAATTATCTACCTCTCCAGCTGGGTTACGGCAAATAAATCCTTGCGTAATGAAGATTTGCTTGTCTTTTACGGGGGCAATGGTTGCGGCTAATTTACGTTCGATATCAGCCATAATGGGTTCATTATCAGCGTCGATCACCATGAAATCTAACGCGGGCAATAAGGTTGAATTGACACCCTCTTCCTGTAAATAAGCTTCGAAAATTTGGGTGGACAACAATTCACCCAAGGCCACCATCTCCTTTTCTTGTTTTACTGTATAAGGTACCGTCGCGATTAAGCTATCGATGAAATTGAATTCCTTTTCAACGATCGTTTGACCTTTACCTAATCCAACTGGTGTTTGGTATAAATCGGTTAAAAATGCGTCATAGTGAGCGCGCAATTCAGCAGCTTTAGCTTTTGCGTCCGCTGGATTTTGAGCGATCAAAGATTCTGAAATGGATAGTAATGCATTCGTAGATCCCGATAGAGCAGATAATACCACAATTTTCGGCTTTCCGTCCGCTGTGATCAGTTGACGAATCGATTGCATTCTTTCTGGCTTCCCTACGGATGTACCGCCAAACTTCCAAACTTGCATCATCATATAGTCTTAATTTAGTGCTAACATTTTTATGGCTGTAATCGCCGCTTCGTCCCCTTTATTTCCATGTTTTCCGCCGGCACGATCCATCGCTTGTTCTTGGGTGTTTGGTGTTAATACGCCAAAAATAACTGGTTTATTGTATTTCAAGCTCACGTTTGTAATGCCATCTGCAACGGCCTGGCAAATAAAATCAAAATGGCGGGTTTCACCTTGAATCACACAGCCTAGGCAGATCACTGCATCAATATCTTCACGTTGTGCGAATTTCTGGGCACCCAGGCTTAGTTCAAAACTTCCTGGCACCTGTGCGCTTAGGATATGATTTTCTTGTACCCCATGTTTAACCAAGGTATCAAAGGCTCCCGTGTACAGCGCGCCAGTCACTTCGGTGTTCCATTCCGATACGAGAATGGCAAACCGTTTTTGGCTGACATCTGGCAGATTGGCCGTTGAAAAATCGCTTAAATTTTTTAATGCTGAAGACATGCGTTGGGCTTAAAAAAAGAAAGGATAAAAGCGTAAGCTCTTATCCCTTCATTTCATTATCTAATGTATTTTTTATTCGGAGATAGAGCTTTCTAAAAGCGCCTTATATTTTTTAGCTGGGATTGATTCGGATGATTGCGGATATTTTTCCGTGATTTCCGTATAAGTAGCTAATGCTTCTTTTGCCTGCTTATTTGCTTCGTAAGCGTTTGCTAATTTTAACAAATACATCGGAGAAAAAAACTTATTTGGCTTGTACTCAGCTGCTTTTTGATAATACTCAATGGCGTCAGCGTACGATTTTTTCTCTGAGTAAGCATCGCCAACGAGCGAAAGTGCGCGCGCTTGAACTAATAAGTCATTGCTTTTGAAACTTTTTAATTTTTCAATTGCTTGGTCGAATTTGCCTTGTTTGATCAAGGTGATACCTAAGTATAAATCAGCCAAATTTTGTGCGTTTCCACCAAACTCATCGGAAACTTTAGCTAAATCTTTAGCTGCGGCCGCTAATGAATCTGATTCAAATGCATAAACTGCTTTGTATAATTTTTTCTCACCTTCGATGGCCTGTTCGTTTTGGTACCAATTGAATCCGAAGTAGCCAACAATCGCACCGATTACCACAATGCCTGCTAGAATTACAGAAGATTTATTATTTTCAAAAAAACCGGTCACCTTCGTTAACTCTTGTTGAAGAGCTTCTGGGCTTTCAATAATTTCAATCGATTCGTTTGTTTCTTTCTTTGCCATACGACTAATTAATTCTTTTTTAAGGACTGCAAAATTATAAAATCTCCGCCATTTATATCAATATTAGTGGAATCTTTTGCTTTTTATTTTCCAAATTGTGAGTAAATGTGGGTAAATCATTTGTTTAGAAGTTAAATTTCCTGTCATGGCATTCAATCGCCCAGATCAATTACAGAAACTAGAGGAACCATTTGATCTTTGTATCATAGGTGGTGGTGCGAGTGGTGCTGGGGTTGCTTTAGATGCGACATTACGAGGATATCGTGTTTTGCTCATTGAAAAGGGAGATTTTGCCACTCAAACTTCATCTAAGTCCACCAAATTGGTTCATGGAGGCGTTCGATACCTTGAACAAGCTGTTAAAAAATTAGATTGGCAGCAGTTTAAAATGGTCTATAAAGCGTTACATGAGCGCAAGATTTTATTGCAAAACGCCCCATTTTTGGCTCACCCCTTAGCTTTATTGACTCCCTGTTACACGTGGTTTGATCGTGTATATTACCGCATTGGCATGTGGGTATATGATTTGATTGCAGGACGCACAAATTTAGAGCCTAGTCGGGGATTAAGTCAGCGCCAAATGCGAGCTCTATGTCCGAGTTTAGAAATGCATCATGTGCGTGGAGGCGTTTTATATTATGATGGGCAATTCAATGACGCGCGATATGCGCTTGCGATCTTACAAGCCGCAGAGGCTGCGGGTGCTTGCATATTGAATTACGCCACATTGAATTCGTTTGTACATTCTCCCAAGAGTTTAAAAATTAAAGAGGTTTGCTGGACGGATCTGCTATCAGGTCAAACCTATCAAATCCCTGTTAAAGCCGTTGTCAATGCGACGGGGCCATTTACAGATCATGTCAGGGCATTGGCTAATCCGAAATTAAAGCCTCGGATGAAGGTAAGTCGAGGTGCGCACATCGTTTTGTCTGCAGAATTTTGGCCAGGTGCCACGGCTTTATTAATTCCCAAAACGGATGATGGCCGGGTAATCTTTGTCATTCCATGGCGCGAATATGTATTGGTAGGTACCACAGACGACCCCGATTCACTATCCGAATCACCTGAAATTCTACCGACAGAGGTTGATTATTTGTTAGACTATTTTAATCGGTATGCGACGAAAAAAGCCACAAAAAAAGACGTGAATGCAACTTTCGTAGGTCAAAGGCCATTATTGCAGGCTGCATTGGATAGTGCATTGTCCACCGATACCAAATCTTTAGTGCGTGATCATGAGGTTGAAATAGATGGTCGAAGTAAATTGGTGAGTATCATGGGTGGTAAATGGACCACTTACCGTGTCATGGCAGCTGACACACTTGATGAGTTGGAACGAGAAGTTTTGCATAAATCTCCTAGCGCTTGTCGCACACAGAATCACACACTTGTGGGAGGATACGAAAATGAAAGGCCTCGTTTTTTAGTGGAGTCGGATCACTTGCATACGGATATTCAAACCCATTTATGGGCTACCTATGGTTCACAGGCATTTGCCTTATTAACGGGTGATTTAACACGTATTCACCCTGAATTGCCTTATGTGGCTGGTGAGCTAGATTATCTAAAAACATATGAAATGGCGACTTGTTGGGACGATGTTCTCATGCGCCGCTGGGGAATCGGTTTACGTCATGCACGGTTGGCGGAGGAGATTAAGGCCAACAAAAAAGAGGCTTTCGCCTCTTAATTAATACTCGTCTTCGTTGAAAAAGAAGTCATCTTTCGTTGGATAGTCTGGCCAAATTTCTTCAATGCTTTCGAAGGGTTGTCCATCGTCTTCTAATTCTTGTAAGTTTTCAACTACTTCCAAAGGTGATCCCGTGCGGATCGCGAAGTCAATTAATTCATCTTTAGAGGCTGGCCAAGGCGCATCTTCTAAATAGGAGGCAAGTTCTAGTGTCCAATACATATGATTTGTAATTTTAGTATTTCAAATTGATCTGTGTGCAAAAGTAAAATAAAAATATATTTATAAAAGATTTATTTTTTAAATTTTGAATAAATATCAAAAAGACTCATTTTCGGCGTTTTTTCGCCTCTTTTTATGAAGAATAATCAAGAAATCGCCGTTGAAGTTTGTGCCTATTCGCTCTTTTCTTGTTTGGCTGCTGATCGCGCAGGAGCCGATCGCGTCGAACTATGTGCGGGCCCTCATGACGGTGGGACGACGCCATCCACCGGTTTGGTTAAACGGGTGTTAGCGGATACCAGCATTCAAGTGCATGCCATGTTGCGCCCTCGCGGAGGTGATTTCTGTTATGATGCTTCGGAGAAGCAAACGATGTTAGCGGAGGCGGCTGATTTAGTGGCTGCGGGCGTACACGGTTTAGTTGTGGGAGCTCTGCTGCCAAATGGGGATCTCGATATTGATTTTTTGAAAGATATCAAACGGGTGGCTCATGGCGCCTCACTTACATGCCATCGGGCCATAGATGTTTCTCGAGATCCGTTCGCGGTCATGGAAGGGCTAATTGATTTAGGTTTTGTTCGAATTTTAAGTTCAGGTCAAAAAGACAAGGCCATGGATGGAATCGAAGCTTTAGCGGAGATGGTTGAACGTGCCGATGGCCGCATTCAAATGATGGCTGGAAGTGGGGTCAATCCTCAAAACTGCACCTTTTTCAAGCAAATAGGGGTTGATGCGATACATTTAAGTGCACGAACGGTTCGTAATTCAATGATGGAATACCGCAGACCGGGCATTTCCATGGGTGGCGTTGCAACGATTTCAGAATTTGAGGTAGCCCAGGCAAGTGAAGAAATCATTCGCCAGGCTATTCAACAAATACGATCGAATTAGTTTTCGAATAAATCTGTCACAACCCAATCCTCTTGGCGGATCGTTTCTAATGAAATTAATTCAGCATGATTACGCTTGAAGGTAGGTACATTAAATTCCATTTCTGAAATTCCCCCGTTTGCATATTGCGAGACCATTTGATCAAAGCGCTCTTCCTCTGATAAATTTTCAGCTTCAAGAGTAATCGGGTTCCCAGGAATTAACTCTTGTGTTTCAAATTCACCTTGCGTGTAAGGTTTGGATTTATTTCCTTTAAAATAGTCATTGAAGCCATCTTCTTCATGCTCAAAACCTGCGGCAATTACCGTTAGATATAAGCTTTCATTTAGGTCATTGTCGGTCGAATAACCAAACTTCACCATATCCGCTTGGGCGTAAATACGATCATTCAAGTAATTGATAATGGTGTTTTGTTCCTTCATCAATAATGGGCGCTTGCTACAGGTGGATACCGTTACTAAGATGCGCTTCGCGCCTTTAATTTCTTGCGAATTTAATAATGGAGATTTCAATGCTTCTTCAATAGCATCCGCAGCGCGATTCTCACCTTCACCATACGACGAACTCATCATGGCTTTTCCGGCGTTTGTCAATACTTTCTTTACATCCATAAAGTCAGTATTGATATCACCTGGTTTTGAGATTACGTCAACGACCGATTTAACGGCTTTTGCCAAGACATCGTCTGCTTTCGAGAAAGCATCGGACATCGGTAAATTTTCGTAGTGTTCGGCTAATTTATCATTCATGACAACGATGACCGTGTCGCAAAAGCTTTTTAATTTATCTACGCCCGCCATAGCGAAGTGGATTTTATCTCTTCCTTCCCACTTGTAGGGAGCAGTGACTACAGCAACGGTTAACAAATTACGCTCGCGTGCGATTTCTGCAATGACCGGTGCGGCTCCTGTTCCTGTTCCTCCACCCATGCCCGCAGTGATAAACACCATTTGCGTATCATTCGATAAGACCTGTTGGATTTTTTCGCGTGATTCCATAGCGGCTTGTCGGCCTACTTCCGGATCCGTACCTGCACCTAGACCTTGTTGGCCCAGCTTAATCTTCGTTTGTACCGGGTTTGACGCTAATGCTTGTGAATCTGTGTTGCAGATAACTAAATCTGCGCCTTTGATATCCATCTCTTTCATGTGCTTCACGGCATTTGAGCCGCCACCACCGATACCGATAACTTTGATGATAGATTTAAAAGAATTTTCCGGAATCATTTCCATGTCGTGATCAAAAAAAGATGGGTTCGAAGTATTCATGTAGGCAATAATAGGTCAATAAAGTGTAAAAATATGTTTTTTTAATTATTCCCCCAACGCCATTCATTGCCTAATTCTAACTCTCGGCGTAAATTTTGCTTAATGAAAAAGTCGCGTGTTGAATAGAAGTCGAGCTTTTTGGCAGGGATGGTGGGCGCATTACCCAACGCATACAGTAACATGGCTGTATATTTTACATTGTTTTCCATTTCTGATTTATTCACTAAATCGAATGAATCACAATTAGCATGGTAACAATCTAACACGGATCTGGATAATTTCCCAAGTGGGTCAGCTGCGGGAATACCTTCCATTAAAAATGCTTGATGATCTGAATGTAGTCCGGCTGAATTGTGAATTTCATTGCCAAATTTCGCATCGATGGATTTGATTTTATCCCCGATTTCCTTCAGGATAGGAAGCATTTCATCACGTCCACCTGCGTTAAAGCCATAGACATTATTCACCATGTCTAAATTGATCATGTAGACAATATCGTCAATTTCCCCTGTGCGTTTGGCGCGTTCAATGTAAGCTTTAGAGCCAAGTAAGCCCTCTTCTTCGCCCATAAATGCTACAAATTCAATGGTTCGTTTGCTTGTCAAACCTAGTGCCTTGAATGTACGGGCGATGTCTATGACCGAAAATGAACCAATTCCATTATCTATGGCTCCCGTGGCAAGATCCCAAGAATCTAAATGGCCGCCGATGATGATTTTTTCGTGGCGAAGTTTTCTACTTGCACCTTTTAAGGTAGCTACTACATTGCGCGCTTTGATGGGTTGGCTTACATTATGCATCTCAATCATGCTCAATAAGCCTGGCTGCTCCACAAGCCATTTGCGCAATTCGGTGCCGCTTTCAAGCGAAATACAAACGGCCGGTATGGAAATTAAATTACCTGTTACGGAAGCCGTTCCAGTTAGTAAAACTTCGCCTTTGACGGTGTTGACAAAAATGACACCGATGGCACCATATTGAATAGCTAAGGCTGTTTTCTCGGAACGATGTAGATTTCTTGTGCCGGCTGGGGCGTCTAATAAGCCAATGTTCGCCAGAACCACTTTGCCCTTTACGAGGTCCTTTTTGGCAGCAAAATCCGCATCTAATCCATTGCCACAGTCGATGATGGTTCCTGTTACGTTTGCTTCTACTGGGGTAAGTGCTAAGGCAACTACTTTAATGTCTCTAAAGTCATCTGATTTGGGAGGAGCAACGGATAAGGTAACGGTATCGCGCGCCCAAGCTTCTACTTGAAATCCTTCATATTTGGTATCACGAAATCCGTAGCTTTTGAATAGTTGGTAAGCAAATTCTTCTGCTTTTTTGCCGTTTGCACTGCCTGTTAAACGATGGCCAATTTTCTTGCAGGCATCGCCCAAGGTAACATAGGCTTTTGAATTTTGATCAACCTCTTCTTTAATGCGCTTGAAGACGGATTCCAATGATTCTTCTCCACCTAAAGGAATGGAACTCGTTGCCAAGATTCCAATGGAACTACAAATAAGTAGGAGTAAAACTTTTTTCATACCAGGAGCACAGAGGTTACAAATTTGTCAATGAAATTAATGCATTTACAGGAAAATTGCAAAATGAATTAAGGTAAGGGACAAGGACTTGTCGCATCTCCTTTTCGGGTTAGCTGCTTACACCAAAATGCCTTCTCTTTTTCAGGAATTGGTTTCCCTTCGTAAAACTGATTGATGCGCTCAATTGCTTGCGTTGTTTTCGCTTGATCTAGGTCAATAAGCACCTCTAGGACAATAAATCGCATGGCAATTTGTTTGGCGGGAATCCCGAGTAGTGTCAAATCATTTTTGATGGACTGAATACGTGCTGGACTGTAGTTGCGTGCTCGACTGGAAAAAATACTCGACATCAATACGTTTTCAGCCATTTGTTTGACCATGGCCGTATCGTATTTGGCATAGTAGGCAGGAAGATTTTTGATGAAATAACTAAAAATTGGATTGTCTGAATCAAGCATTGCTTTTTGAATCAAAAGAAAGTTCAA
>CAZUAZ010000009.1:21659-43804 GCA_964618445.1 uncultured Aquirufa sp.
TAAAAATTGGATTGTCTGAATCAAGCATTGCTTTTTGAATCAAAAGAAAGTTCAACTCGGATCCATAGTTTTCTCTCGCTTCTGATTTTGCATAGTCGTTGACAATGGCCATATTCTGTGTCGTGTCCATGGTGACGCGCGTGTAGAATGCTGTGGAAAGTAATAAGTCCGGTTGGCGATCTCCCGCTTGGTAACGTGCTAATTTCGCTGCATCGCGTTCTTTTGGATCTGTGGCAAGCTGTAATGTCTTCAGAATCCCGGGTACTGAATTCAATTCTTCTCCCATAATTTCTACATGCCAGATTTTGCCCTCGGGCGAGAGGATGATAAAGGATGGGGTGGAAGGAATGTAGATTTTATTCTTGCGTAAGAAGAGACCATTTTCTCGTTTGGAAAGATCTAATTGATAGGCAAGGAAGTTTTTATCTAGGTAATTTTTGATGACAGGGCTCCGCAAGGTTTTGTCGTAGGCCAAACAATGGGAACAAGTAGGCAGAAATGCTTCGAGTAAAATCGGTTTTTTTTCTTTGGCTGCCCGCTGAAAAATTGCTTCGGGGGCTTCCCACGTTTTGAAAGAAGGATTTTGTCCAAAACTTGAAAGTGCGAGTGTGCATAAAAAACCAATGATTGCAAGCGTTCGAGTCATCTGTATTATTTTTCCCAAAAATACATTATCCTGCCCAATTTTCTCTATCTAAATTTCGATACGTGATAGCCTCAGCCATGTGGCGTGTATTAATTTCTGGTTGGTCAGCTAAATCGGCAATGGTTCGGGCAACTTTAAGTATGCGTTCATAGGCACGTGCTGAAAGTTTTAATCGACGCATAGCTTGTTGTAAAAGTTGTTCTACGTCTGGGTTGAGCTGACAAAACTGACGGACTTGAAGGCCTGTCATCCCCGCATTGGCATGCACTTTAGGGCTGTGTATAAAGCGTTGTTGCTGTATTTTTCGTGCGTTAATCACACGCTTTCGAATGGCCTCGCTGGCTTCGGCTATTTCAGACGATCGGATGTCTTCGAAGGCGACCGGACTTACTTCTATATGTAAGTCGATGCGGTCGAGGAGTGGCCCAGATATTTTATTCAAGTAGCGTTTGACCATTTCTTCGCCGCAGGTACAGTCTTTGGTAGGATGGTTGAAATAACCACAGGGGCAGGGGTTCATGCTGGCGATGAGCATAAAGTTTGCCGGAAATTCGATGGCTGATTTGGCCCGAGATATCAGTACGAGGTGGTCCTCAAGTGGCTGGCGCATGACCTCTAAGGCATGACGTGAAAATTCGGGTAATTCGTCAAGGAATAAGACACCATTGTGTGCCAGTGAAATTTCCCCCGGTTGTGGATTGGAGCCACCACCGATTAGCGCGGTAGCAGATATACTATGGTGTGGTGCTCGAAAGGGTCGCTTGGAAATCAATTGTGAATTTTGCGCAATTTTTCCTGCAACTGAGTGAATGATCGTGGTTTCCATGGCTTCTTCTAAACTGAGTGGAGGCAAGATGCTCGGTATGCGTTTGGCCAGCATCGTTTTTCCGGCTCCTGGTGGACCGATGAGGATCAGGTTGTGCCCACCTGCTGCGGCGATCTCGAATGCTCTTTTGGCAACTTTTTGGCCATGGACATGGGCAAAATCCAGGCTGTTGTCATGGGGATATGTATTCGTTTTAGTCGTGGGGAAAGGAATGTGGCTAGTTTTACCGCGTAGGAATAGGACGGTTTCTCGTAAGGTTTCCATGCCAAAAACCTCCATACCTTCAATTAAAGCTGCTTCCGTCGCATTGGCCAAAGGTAAGATTATCTTCGTGAAGCCTTGTTTCTTCGCTTCGATCCCCATGGCTAAAGCACCTTTGATTGGCCTAAGTACGCCATCCAGCGCAAGCTCTCCCATAATGACAAAATTAGCTAATACTTGCATGTCCACTTGTTCGGAGGCATGCATCAGTGATAAAGCGATGGGCAAGTCATAGGCTGAGCCTTCTTTCCGGATGTTTGCGGGGGCCAAATTAATGATCACTTTGCGTCTGGGAAAAAAACACCCCATGTGTTTGATGGCTGATTCGACACGAAGGATCGATTCTTTGATGGTGGAATCTGGTAGGCCCACGAGAAAGCATTTGCTGCCGCGGCCTACATTCGTTTCAATGGTGATGAGTGCGGCGGAAATGCCTATAACGGACATGCCGTAAGTTTTTGCGAGCATCTTTTTTTATTAAATCTACGTGTGTGCTCGCAGAAAAACGAAGGTTTCTAATCAGTTACTTGGACAATTTCTGCATTTACCAAGAACTTGATTTTTTTACCCATAGGAATGGCTTGGTTGTTGGGAATATGTCCAGCCGGGAAATCAAAAGCTATGGGGTAGTGATAGGCTGCTGTATGTTCGAGAATCATATCTTCGACACTTAAGCCTATGGTTAAACTAGCTTCTTTGCAATCGGTAAACCCGCCAATGATCAATCCGGCTAGGTCGGCCAAATACCCAGCTCGCTTGAGTTGAAGTAATAGTCGGTCCACATGATACAGGCGTTCGCCTACTTCTTCAATAAAAAGAATTTTCCCTTTGGGATTAGGGAAGCTGTTACTTCCAATCAAGTGGGTCAGTAATGAAAGGTTGCCTCCAATAATACTTGCTTCTGCAACGCCATGTTTATTCAATGCGTGACTTGTGGTATGCATGTGGGTTCGACCTTCGAAAAGCAGGGTATGTAAATTGGCCAATGCCGCTTCTCCACCTTTTTGGCAGAAATTATTGGGCATGGGGCCATGTATGCTGGCGATGGAAAAGGTGTCTATGTGGCAAAGTAGTGCGGTGATATCGGAGAAGCCAACGACCCATTTGGGGTTCTTGCGAAATTTCGTAAAATCCAACCCGTCGAGGAGTCGGCTGACGCCATAACCACCGCGAAGTGGAAAAATCGCTGCGATGCTTGGGTCGTCGAGCATCTGTTGCAGGTCCGCGCGGCGTTGCTCATCTGTTCCGCCTAGACCAAAGTGCTCGGCTAAATAATGATCTCCCAATACAATTTCCAGTCCCCAGTCGGATAAAACTTGAAGTCCAGCTTTCCATTGATCGGAAGTGGGATGTGATGCGGGCGAGATGATGCCTACACGATTTCCAGGTTTTAACAGGTGGGGTAGTTGGGACATGGGAATTATTATAAGAATATGACCTCTTGTATCAGCTCGGAGTGTGCGTATTTGTTAATCAATTCAATCATTTTGGCTTTGGCCATCATGAGTTCTTTTTTGAGCGGCGCGCTGTCTAGTTGGAGAAACAGTTTACCATTTTTGATATACATTTTTTGGGTACGCGCGGCGATCGGTTTACCCATGATCTCTTCCCAATGGGCTACTATATAAGTTTCGTCGTATTGGCCTTGGAGTTTATAGACGCGTAAAAGGGACTCAATCGCCTCCTTTAGGGGCTGGCTTTCGCTTTTGCGGTGTGCGGCCCGTGGGCCTTTAGGGCTAAAAGGGGAGTCCATTTTCGAAGTTTAGGGAGCAAAGGTATATTTTTTTGGTACTATTTGGGGTCGTAATTGGTTGATTTTAATTTTTTTTTAATTTTTTTTTCAAATTTTAATTCTCAAAAAAGTACCTAATAAAGGGGCTATTTTTGGGTAAAATATCAAGATAGTACAATAGCTTTTTTTTTGGGTCGAATATTTTGCGCGGTGAGGGGTTTGGGGCATGTAAAAATTAAATTAGAATTGCATTACTTTTGCTTGTACTGAAAAATACAGCGGCAGATAAACTATGAAAACTACTCCGTCATTTTTCAACAAGTTTTATTAACAAAAAAATAATTCTTTAACCCCAAATTACCAAACTAATGAGTACACAACAACCAAAGCCAGCTGCTAAGCCAGCTGCAACCGAAAAAAAATCTGGCGGTATTTCTGCAGGTTTAATCTTAATTGTCCTGTTTGCTGTTGCAATTGCAATTTACACCCTTGTCATGGGAGATGGATCTCACTTTGAAGGTGGAACAAATGAAGGACACCCACTACCAGGTGACTACTTTGGTGTAGTTTATAAAGGTGGAGTTATTGTGCCAGTTTTGATGACTTGTTTCTTAACTGCATTAACATTCTCAATTGAGCGTATGTTTACAATCGGTAAAGCAAAAGGAACTGGTGATGTAAACGCATTCGTTCGTTCAGTACAAGCTGCGTTGGACAAAGATGATGTTGAAGGAGCTTTAAAAGCTTGCGATAAGCAAAAAGGTTCAGTAGGTAATGTTACTTTAGCTGCAATCAAAAAATACAAAGCGTTAATTTCTGATTCGGCTTTGGATAAAGAGCAAAAATTAGCTGCATTAAGCAAAGAAGTTGAGGAAGCTACTTCATTGGAATTACCAATGTTGGAGAAAAATTTGACAATCATTGCAACATTGGCGTCAGTATCTACTTTGATCGGTCTATTAGGAACGGTAATTGGTATGATCAAGGCCTTTGCTTCATTAGGTAACTCAGGTGGATCAACTGACTCAGCTGCCTTAGCAAATGGTATCTCGGAGGCCCTAATCAATACGGCATTAGGTATCGGTACATCTGCGATCTGTATCATTGCATACAACGTATTTACAGCGAAAATTGATGAGTTAACTTACAGCATTGATGAGATCGGCTTGAGCGTTAACCAGAACTACGCTACGCATCACAATTAATATTTGAACCGATTTAGGGGCTTAGCCCTTTCATTCAATTTTATTCACAGTTCAAAAAAATAATTGTTATGCCAAAAGTTAAAGCCAAAAGACAAAGTGTCTCACTCGACATGACAGCGATGTGTGATGTGGCTTTCCTTCTGTTGACGTTCTTCATGTTAACCGCGAAGTTCCGTCCAGAAGAGGCAGTTACAATCACGCCACCATCATCTATTTCAGAGAAACCTTTGAATTCTAAAGATGGTATGCTCATGGTCAGTGTTTCACCAGAAGGAGGAGTTTATTTGGCAACTGATGATCAACAAGCAAGAGAGTTTATGTTAGAGCGTATGGCTAACCGCTATGGAGTCGCTGTAACGGCTGAAATGAAGAAGAATTTTATGGCTTCTGAAATTGTAGGCTATCCTCTTGGTGCGATGCGTCAGGTGTTAAATATGAAACCTGCCGATGCTAAAAAGCTAAGCAAGGGAATTCCAATTGATTCAACCAATAACGAACTTTCGTATTGGGTGGGTTATGCGAAATTGTCTAATCCGGAATTAAAGGTTGCCGTAAAAGGAGATAAAGATTCAAACTACAAAGTATTCGCTGATATCATCGGTACTTTGCAAGCTCAGAACATCAATATCTTCCAATTGGTAACGGGTCCGGAAAATAAACCGAAATAAGTTTTCATTTTTAATTACAAACAGAAATGGCAGAAATAGATAGCTCCGGTGGCGGGAAGAAAGGCGGCGGGAAGAAGCGAAGTAAGAAAATGTCGACCAAAATCGACATGACACCGATGGTGGACTTAGGCTTCTTGTTGATCACTTTCTTTATGTTAACAACTACGTTAGCAAAGCCCGTGACCATGCAATTAAACATGCCTGATAAAACGGATACGAAGGAAACGTCACCTGTTAAATTGTCTGAAACACTTACGGTGTGCCCAGATGAGAACAAGGTGTATTATTACCAAGGTATTCCTACAGAAGCAGGTACAGTAATGCAAGTGACCAACTATTCAGAGACAGGTATTCGTAAGGTAATTGCGGATCTTAAAGCGAAAGTTGGTTCTAATTTTACTATCGTAATTAAGCCTACAAAAAAAGCAAAATATCGTAATTTGATCGATATGCTTGATGAGTGTGCGATTACCAATAACAAGCGTTATGCGTTGTTAGAAATCGATCCGGATACGGAAGCTTTGATTAAACGATCAGGAAAATAGACCTATTAAATTAATTTTAAATTAAACGAATATTATGTCACAAGTAATAAGCCAAGATACTACTTTGGATGATATTATCTTCAAAGACAAAAACCGTGAATTCGGTGCTTTTGTTCTTCGGAAGACGTATCCCAAAGTAATGAAGCGGTCGGTATTACTAGGCTCTGCACTCTTTGTCGGTGCTCTTTTGATCGCAGCTTTCTGGAAACAGTTGACTGCAGCGTCAGAGGATAAGACTGAGGTGACAGCTGAAGTAATGAAATTGGATAAGCCAGCTCCACCGAAGAAAGTAGAGTTGCCTCCACCGCCACCACCGCCACCACCCAAAGAAATTCCTAAGGTGACGACGACAAAATTCTTACCTCCAGAAATCAAGCATGATGAGGAAGTAACGAAGCCTGAGCCGCCGCCTGAAGAGGTGAAAGGAAATACGGCATCGGAAACTGTTAAAGGGGAGTCGGAAACATACGAACCACCAGTAGATCCAGATGCTAAGGGTGCTGAACCTGTTGAGCCACCAAAACCAGCTGAAGATGAAATCTTTACAGCTGTTGAGCAACAAGCAGAATTCCCAGGAGGTCCTCGTGCTTTTGGGCAGTTCTTACAGCGTAACTTGCGTTATCCATCTGCGGCACAGCGTGCCAACGTAGGCGGAAAGGTATATGTTCAATTCGTAGTAAATACGGATGGAACGATCCAAGACGTTCAAGTATTAAAGTCTGTAGGTTTTGGTTGCGACGAAGAAGCGATTCGTGTAATTAAATCGGTACCAAGATGGACTCCTGGTAAGCAATCTGGACGTGCAGTACGTTCACGTTTTACGCAGCCGATCACGTTCGTATTATCTGAGTAATCTCAATTATTGAATTTTATCAGACCTGCTAAATGTACATTTGGCAGGTCTGATTGTTTAAACTACTTATGAAACTACCCATTGCTGTTCTTATTAACATATCATTCCGCGTGGTTGTCGCGCTAGCTTATAGTGGCTTAGGTGCCTACGTAGCTGTGTGGTCTGATTTTCAATTAGGTGATTTTGCTGGTGTTCCCATCGTCAAGATGTTAGGAGTACTATTTTTTGTTTATGGGATTTTCAGACTTTGGAGAGCCTATTTGTATTTTAGTGAAATGAACGATGAAAATTATGGGCATTATGAAGACTAAGATTTTGTTTTTTGCCATGGTATGTGGGATTTTCGCATGCAGTGAATCCAAAAATGATGCACCCAAGGATGGTCCAGCTACAGGTTCGATATCTATCGGCGTAGATGAATCTTTTCAGCCATTAATTAATGCGGAGAAAGTAGCATTCGAAGAAAATTATCATTTTGCTAAGTTAAATCTGGTATTTAAGCCGGAGAATGAGTCGATTGCCGACTTGTTAAACGATAAAGTGCGATCCGTTGTCGTTTCACGTGACTTAACGGAAGCGGAGAAAGAAATATTTACACGCGAAAAAATCACCTACCGTAGTTTTAAATTTGCTGCGGATGGGATCGCGCTGATTGCCAATAAGTCAAATAAAGATACATCGATAACACTTGACCGCTTAAAGTCCTTGTTGAATGGTTCTGCAAAAGATGGAAATTCGTTGGAATTGGTCGTAGACAAAGCGAATTCTAGCAACATTAAATTCTTAGTGGATCGTTTTGGGCTCGGCAATACCGGTTTGGCAGTTGCCGCTGTAGGTTCAAATAAGGCTGTCATTGAATACGTTCAGGCCCACAAAAACGCTTTAGGGATTATTGGCTCAAACTGGATTAGCGATGGAGATAATCCTACCTCATTAGGTTTTATTCGTTCTATTCAGGTGATGTCTGTGTCTGAAAATGGGAAAGACTACTACCAACCTTTTGGGTACAATTTAGCCTTGAAGAAATATCCATTGCGTCGTGAGATTAAAATGATCTTGAAAGAATCGCATTCAGGTTTGGGTACAGGATTTGTTAATTACGTGTGTGGTGACATGGGACAATTGATCGTTTTGAAAGCTGGCTTAATTCCATTGACCCGGCCTATCACGATTAGACAGTATCAAATCAGCCAATAAACGTATTTTTGGGATTGACATTTGTCAGTTTTTCAAGATTTTTGCTTAAATTTGTCATTCCAAAAAATATAAAACTTTACTAGTAATTTATTGAACTTTTCAATGTTACGCCTAAGCATACTTCTTTTAAACTATAATTTAAATTACAAATGATGAAAATGAAATCATGGCTTTTGGGATTGGGTCTTTTGTTGACTAACCTAGCTTTCGGGCAAACGATACAAGATGGTCTACATTTATTAGATCGCCATCAGCCAAGTCGGGCGAAACAAGTTTTTGAGGGATTGGTTTCTTCGGCTCCAACGGGCGAAAATTATTTCTATTTGGGTTACTATTTCCTAACACAACGTGATTGGGATAATGCCAAGGCTACCTTTGAAAAAGGAAAAGCGGCAGATCCTAAAAATTATTTAAACCAAGTAGGTTTAGCTTCCATTTTAGTAGGTCAAAATAACGTGTCCGCTGCTAAAGTAGAATTCGACCGAATTCTAGCGGATACAAAAAACAAAAATATCGATGTGATGTACCGAATCGCTGAGGCGTATTCTATGTATTACATTTTAGGTAAGGAAGAAAGTTTCAATGCGAATAATAATGATCCCGGTGAGGCGATTCGCTTAATCGATTTGATTCAGGAGCGTTTGATGAAGGATAAGAAAATGCCTACCGTGGAGCATTACATTGTTAAAGGAGATGCGTATTTGATCAAAAATGACGGGGGTAATGCAGTAACTGCTTACGAGACAGGTTTGATGCAAGATCCTAAAAACGTGAAGGCTAAAGTTAAAATTGGAACAGTTTATTTACGTGGTAAGAACTACAAAGAAACGCAAGCACGTTACAAAGAGGCTATTGACTTAGACTCAAACTATGCACCTGCACATCGTAGATATGGTGAGTACTTGATCGTAGGTGGTCAGTATAAAAACGCATCGCGTTATTTCCGTCGCTATTTAGAGAAGGCGGAAGCAACTCCTGAGGTTACGTTAGAAACAGCTAAATTATTGTTCCTTTCTAAGGATTATGAAGGAGCTATGAAATTTACAGATGATGCGGACAAGCGTGGGGTGAAAGATAATGACATCTTCCGTATGCGTGGATATTCAAATGTGGAGATGGGTAATTTCCAACAAGGTATTGATAATCTAGACGGTATGGTGAAGCGTGGTGTGAAGCCATACTTTATGGATGATTTGTACTTTGGAAAAGGATACCAAGGTTTAGGTAAAGATTCAATCGCTTTAATATACTTAGAGAAAGCTGCTCCTTTGGATACCAACAATAACGTGTATTCCATCATACATGATGTTCGTTACAAACAAAAGCGTTACAGCGATGCGGCAGAAGCTGGTTTGAATTCAATTCAGTGGAAAGTTAAAAAGGCTCAAACGGTTGGTTCAGGTGACTACTTTAAAGTTGCCATGGATTATTACTTAACAGCTGCTTACATAAACAAGGCTGATACATTAGGTCGTCCAGCCATGGCGATGCGTGCCGATTCTATGTTTGCGAAAGCAATTGAGATTAATGACAAATGGCCTCCATTCTATATTAACCGTGCTCGTGCAAATAACTTTATTGACTACACGGGTACGAAATGGTTAGGCGCTCCTTGGTATGAGAAATTTGTTGCTGCCGTGGAAACACAAAAAGCAGAGAAGAGTTCGCAATACAAAGAAGATAAAAATCAATTGTTTGAAGCCTATAAATTCTTAGGTGGATATCATTTGTCGGTGACCAAAGATGAAGCTAAAGTGAAAGATTTATTCACCAAAGCTCAAGAAATTAAGCCTGAAGATCCAGATATCAAAGCTTATTTCAACCCTACACCAGCCGTTGCGGCTCCCGCTGCACCTGCTGCACCCAAGAAGTAATTAGTTCTAAAAAAGCCCAGCAATGGGCTTTTTTTATTAAACCCACACGCTATGTCGTACGCATTAATCACTGGAGCAAGTAAGGGAATTGGTAAAGAGATTGCTAGCATTTTAGCATCCCAAGGCTATCATCTATTACTGATTGCACGTAATTCGTATGAATTACAAATGGTCAAAGAGGAGCTGGAAAAGAAATATGCGATTCAGGCCGACTACCTAGTTAGTGATTTGAGCGAAGAAGGGGCAGTGGACCGAATTGTTCAATGGGTTGAGTCTAAGCAAATCGATTTGCGTATTTTGGTTAACAATGCGGGCTACGGGTTGGTGGGCCAATTTGAGACGTATTCTTTTGAAGAGAACCAAAAGATGATGCAGGTAAACATGAACGCCCTAGTCGACATGTGTCAGAAATTCTTCCCTTTCCTCTCTGGAAAAGGAAAGACGCACGTGCTCAATATTGCTAGTTCTACCGCTTATCAGGCTATCCCGAACATGAGTTTATATGCAGCCACAAAAGTATTTGTACTTAATTTTTCCCGCGGTTTATACCATGAATGGAAATCCAAAGGTATAATCGTGACGGCAGTCAGTCCGGGTGCGACAACAACCAATTTTAATGATCGGGCAAACTTGCCAGCCAAAGCGCGGAAAGCTGCTGAAAAAATCACCATGACTCCAGAGTCCGTTGCTAAGCTAGCTGTAGCAGGTATGTTCGCTGGGAAACAAGAAGTCATCACCGGCTTTGTCAATAAAGTAGCTGCTTTTCTCGCCTGGGTAACCCCCAAGTCCATTAGTGAGAAGATTGCCAAAGGGATTTACGAGTAACAGCTTATTTAGTTTTTCATAACCGATATGATTCTTGTTTTTATTCCTTGGTCGGTTTCAAATCTGAGTATGTAATTCCCGTTCGCCAACTGATCAGCTAGTCTGATGCGATGTCTAAATGCAGAGGAGCCCAATTCCCAACGCTGCATGAGATGCCCCTGGAAGTCAATTAATTCAATCCTGCTTTGCATCGTTTCGTTTAAAATTTCAATTGAAATGGAACTACTTTGAGTAGGATTCGGGTAAATCGAAATACCACCTAATTCCGTTGGCAAGGCATATAAATAGAATTTTAATTCAGACTTGCAGGTAATTGAGAGGGATTCGTCTAACGAATAATCCTTTAGCGCGATAACAGTATATATTCCTGTATTGAATAGTTTTATTTGATTAAGTGTATCTGCTAGTAGTGCCTGATTGAATTTCCAAACATAGCGATCCGGCTTATCCACCAAACTACGTGCTTGGAGAAAATAAGAGCCCATTTTTTCGAGTAGGGGACTGCTTGGATTTTGTCTGGCGAGTATGGTTAAGGGTGGGCTTGCGATGGACCAGCACCCATATTCGTTTTGGGTTTTCAGTGTTATTTTTCCTGAATTTCTGACAACGATGCTGTCTTCCGTGCTACCGGTATTCCATGCATAGCGAAAAGCTGGAGTTGCATGAATCGTGACGAAGGCGCCTTGGCAAAACTGACGGTTCGGATTCGCCCGAATGAATGGTTGTGGTTCAGCTGGGAAATGAAATGAGGTGATGGGGGCACTCCATGCCGACCAGCATCCGCTGGAATCTTGGTACTTTACCCGATTTACTTCTGGCTTTTTGCTATACCGTGTTTGGGTACGCTCACCTGAATTCCAAGCATATTGCTCACCAGGAAGGTCTACATGTAGTTTAGTGGAATCACCTGCGCAAAACCCTGCCTGCCGTTGACTGATAATCGCTGGCGTTTGTGGCAACGAACGTACGCGTAGAGCAATGGGTTTGTTGGGTTCAGACCAACAAACCCCATCGGTTGCGGTTTGGGCTGAGAATGTAAATTGTCCTGAAGACGTGCCAATAAATTTGCCATGTGCAGGAGCGTCGTTCAACCATTTTAGTTGGTTTACATTTGATCGAACCTGTATCGTATCTCCTAGGCATATTTCAGTCGCAGAAAGTAAAATCTCCGGCGGGGATGGACGCTCATGCACTTCGATAAAGATACCATCTCCTCGATGGATACAGCCATTTTTCTGGACGACTGGTTGGTAAAATCCTGGTCGGAGTTGGCCCGAAATTACCTGTTGTTCCGCCATTAGATGTCCATTTAATTCCCAGCCGATGATGGAAGTATGTGCTGGAAGGATCGCGTGAAGCATAATATCATCTCCGCTGCAAGCAAAATGTGCATAAGTGGTTTCAATAGAGACGGCTGGTCTTTGTATTTCGGGCAAAGTGACTTGAATAGGTGCTGCTGCTGTTCCTGGACATCTAATTTGTATATAGGTTTCAAAGCTCGCGGAAATGGCGGTAGACTCTCCCAGGCCAATGAGCTTTTCGGGTCCATATTGATTAAAAATTTGGGGGGTGTTTGGGCATCCCATAACGGTTAGTTGGTACGTCTCATTTCCGCAATTCGGAGAAAGCGTATAAGAGACTCGTGGGACCTCGGGTTCTTTGACGGGTGGTACTTCAACCACGGGTTCGGGTGTGGAAGGCGGAGTTTCTGGTAAAGGTGTAGGCGGATTAGGTGGTGTCTGAGGTATCGTTGGGACACTAGGAGGAATAGACGGATTAGTAGGAGGTATCGTCGGGACACTAGGAGGAATAGACGGATTAGTAGGTTGTGTAGGTGGGACACTAGGAGGAATAGGCGGATTAGTAGGTGGTGTCGGTGGTACACTAGGAGGAATAGGCGGATTAGTAGGTGGTGTCGGAGGAGTAGTTGGAGGAGTAATAGTATCACATTCGACGGAGGATTTAATTCGAACACGGATGGCCGTGCGCGCGCTCTCACAGTTATTCACCATTTGACTTACGAATCGCGTGACGGTTGATGCTGGAGTCAGACTGGTTACAGTTATTTGCGTAGCAGTGGATACGGATGCACTAGCGGTTGCAGTTAGGTACCAAATATTATTCGTACCTCCTGAAGCCTTGAATGTAATGGGAAGATTGACACAGATTGATTCAGGTGTTCCCGCGTTCATTGGCGCGCTTGGTTGCCTATATGCTTGTGCTCCCGTGCCCCGTGAAGGGAGACTTTCGCAACCCAGTTTGACACATGTAGCCGTATAGATGCGAGGGTTTAGGTCGCTAAGTATGACGGTCGCTTTTGCTCCTTGTGACATCGGATTTCCATCCCAGTCATACCATTGAGTCGTATAGGGAGAGCAGCCGGTAGAATTTAGGGTGATCGGCTGATCAATGCAGCCTTTGTACAAATTGGCCGCATGATAAGGAATTGGGCTTGTTTTTACTTGAAGTAAAATGTCATTCGAGCTACGGGGGCAGGTTGTTGTTTGGTTTAGATTCACTAATGAGCCCTCATTGTCATTATTGGGGCTAATCGCAAAATTCATCCGTATTTTATATCGATAGCCATCCATCTCGGTACGGACTTGAGAAATACTCAAATTTGGTGTTTGTGTACCAGCGTATGTCGCGTTATCTTTCAAATCCTCAAACGGTGAATTGTTGACTGAAACCGTCCATTGGAAATTTGACGCTTGGTTTAATGTAGGAATTTGAGCTTCCAAGCGGCCATTTCCTCTTGCACAAATACTTGGATTGAGAATGTTTGTAATGGTGTGCAAGGTGATAGAAGCCGGCTCAGAAACGACTAGACAAGAGGACGCATTTAATTTTACGCGGTATTGGGTGCCACTCGGATGGGCTGTTCCGCCGGTTGGGTAGATTTGATAGCTTGCTTGCGTTGCCCCAGAAATGTTTGTGAATGAAGCATCTTGTGGCCGTTTCTTTTCCCATTGAAACTGGCTGGCATTACTAACGACCATCATCCGTATCGAATTTGTTTCACAGTCTGACTGACTGCTGGGTTGCTGGCTTATCACTGGACACTGCGCCAATATTCCCCACGGAATGGCTAAAAATAGGATCAGTTTTTTCATCGGCTTAGATTCACATTGCTCCTGCAAGGTAACGGAGACGTGGCTAAGCCCTTATTCCTATATTGAATAATCGATTGATTATCAGTTTGTTGGCACAAAAAAGCCAGCCCCCGAAGAACAGAGGCTGGCCAGCAAAATATTTGCTTATCTTAAATATCGCAGATCTTAACTGCTTGCTCGAGCGATGCCATTTTATCGGCACGCGCCGGAATAAATTCCTGGCCAATATATCCTTTGTAGCCCGTATCGTAAATGGCACGGATGATGGCCGCGTAATTCAACTCTTGCGTATCATCGATCTCATTACGTCCCGGAACCCCACCTGTGTGGTAGTGTGAGATATACTGATGGTATTTTTTAATCGTTGCAATTACGTCCCCTTCCATGATTTGCATGTGGTAGATATCGTAAAGCAATTTGAATTTATCTGAACCGACCATCTCACAAAGTGCTGCACCCCATTCGGTCGTGTCCGCTTGGTAATCTTTATGGTTCACTTTCGAGTTTAATAGTTCCATCGAGATCGTTACATCGTAACGTTCCGCAGTTTTCATCACACGCTGCAATCCTTTTTTGCAATTGATTAAGCCATCCTCATCGCTTAATCCATCGCGATTTCCGGAGAATGCGATGATATTTTTTACACCGGCTTTCGCTGCTTTTGGGATGATGTCTTCGTAAAAGCCCACGAGACCATCGTGGTTTTTGACGCGATTAAAGAAGTTCGGAATGTTCATGCCCGCTGGGTATTTGCCCCAGCCGATCGCCGCCGTCATGTCATATTTTTTCAAAATATCCCACTCATCTGGACCGGTAAGTTCAATAGAAGATAAGCCAATGCGTTTGGCATTCACGATTAATTCCTCAAATGGAATTTTATCGTAGCACCAGCGACATGCAGAATGCTGCACTTTGCCTTTTAGGTCTGCACCCACAGCGAGGTCAGCTTTCTTGAAGCGCTCCTCCATGGATGATCCGAATAGTCCCAATCCAGCCAATCCAGCTGAATTTTTGAGGATTTCTCTCCGACTCAAATTGTTTTTCATAGTATCTATTTAATAGGTTTTAATTGAAATTTGATATGATGCTAGCCGTTTGAAAGGCGATTTTTTCATTATAGACACGTGTGATTTTTTTGTAGCGAAATAGATCGATGATGGTGCCGATCAATAAGAATCCGCCCGTAAAAAAGTAGAGTAATCCCAAGCCAATGCGATCTGTGATGAACCGATGCAAGCCTGCAAATCCCACAAATCCCGCCAAAATACAGACTAGGATGAGCACCGGATCCCGCCGTTTACTAATGTAAATCGACATGAATTGTGATTGCTGGTCTTCCGACATCCGGTTTAAGGTAGACGTCAGCGCGTTTGCTTCTTCTAAATCTAATGTGGCCAACAAAGGAAAGATGTTTGAATGCATCAGCGGAAAATTAATTTCAGGCTGTTAGTTACGAAAATTTCACTTAGCTCGAAAACGATTCCGGGGAAAATTCCGAGTATGATACTTAAGATACCTAAGCCGAATAAGCTGATCAATTCCAAACGATTTAAATCAGGTAATTCCCAAGTGTTATCGCGCACAAAAAAGCTGCCCAAATATATTTTTTGGAAGGTCCATAACAAGTATCCAGCTCCTAGTAAAATACCAAAGGCTCCTAGAATCGCATAAATTGGCATCAAATACGCACTCGTAAACGCTCCCATTAAGCTGAAAAATTCGCCAATAAATCCAGAGAACCCTGGTAGACCGAGGGAGGCAAAGATGGCAATGCCCGATATGACTGTAAACAAAGGCATTTTGGTTGCCAAGCCTGAAAAATTATCGATTTCTCGATTTCCTGTGCGGCTGTATAAAACGCCTACAACTAAGAATAACAAGGAAGAAAGAATGCCGTGTGAAAGCAGTTGGAAGATTGCACCCTGCCAGCCTTCCGGTGTAAAAGACGCAATTCCTAGCAATACAAAACCCATGTGAGACACGGATGAATAGGCCACTAATTTCTTCAAATCTGTCATGGCTAACGCATTGTAGGCTCCATAAATGATGGACAAAACTCCCAATCCCGCCATGATCGGTGCCGCTTGGATTGCCTCAACCGGGAAGAATGGAATCGCCATGCGCAACCAGCCATAGGCACCTATTTTCAATAGGACTCCGGCGAGCATAACCGAAATAGGCGTAGGTGCCTCTACGTGTGCATCTGGCAACCACGTGTGTAAAGGAACGAGTGGTAATTTGATGGCAAAACCAATAAAAAGCAACCAGAATCCCCACGCGCGACCTGATAATCCCCCTAATAAAAATCCGGATTGCGGACTTAAAATATTATTCGCCTGGCAGTTAAGTGGATCGCTTAAAGCTTGGAAATCGAAACTGTGCACGATTTGATTCGGGGTAATTTGATGTGCAGCTAAGGCTGTTTGCATGGATTGCAATGCTTCTAAATCAAAGGCTTGGTTGGCCCCAATTTTCTGCATAGCCAATGCCGTTTCGTATGGATCCATGTAGGCCAAGGAAATCCCCAACATGATCATGAGGATGAATAGGGAACCCACTAAGGTGTAAATGAAAAATTTCAACGAGGCATAATTGCGACGCGGGCCACCCCAAATACCAATTAAGAAGTACATCGGCAGGAGCATGAATTCGAAAAATATGTAGAACAAGAACATGTCTCGCGCAACAAAACAACCCATTAACGCGGCGTTGAGCAATAAAACGAGGGCGTAGTAGGCTTCAATTTTGGTGTGAATTTCTTTGGAATTCCACAGGGCAACAAAGCTGATAAGCCCGGTTAAAAGGACTAAACCTAAGCTGAGGCCGTCGATGCCCACCGCGTAATTGGAAACGAATTGGCCTAGACTGCCTAAGTTTAAATGAATCCAGTTTATGGATTCGCTTTGCTGGTAGCCCGACTGCATGGGGTCGAAAATGAGCGTAATTTTCGCTAAAATCAGTAGCTGAATTCCCACAACGCCCAAGGCGAGCAGTCGGCTGTAAGTCGCACCTAATTTGCCAAAACCCGCCATGAGCGAGGCAACCAAAGGTAGAATGATAAGTAGTGATATATTTCCCATTAATACAAAAGGTAAAGTAGGATGAAAACCAATGTGATGATTACCCAGATCCAATATTTTTGAACCTGTGCAGATTGCCAAGTACGTAGGCGAGCACCTAACGCTTGACTAATGGATGCGATTCCTCCCACGAGGCCATCTACTAGATGTCGGTCGATCCATGCGGAAAGGTGCGCGATGATAACTTGCAAGCGGGATAATTTGTCCAAGAATCTGTCCAGTACTCGAACGTCAAAAACGTGTGTTTTACGGCCTATCCATAGCGCAAATTGATATGTTTTAGGCCAAAAAATTCCAGCAAACTGATAATTTTTCGCAGGGATCCAATGGCGAGTCAATGCGGTGGCTAAGATCCCAATCAACCAAGTTCCCGCAGTAATTGCCAACCAGAACGAAGGAATGTGATAATTTTCGATGTGGAAAAAGGACAAGAAGACAGAATGGTGTGCGTCGATTGGATTCCCTGAAATCCAGAAAAATAAGCTTAAGAAAATCAGTAAACTGATCGGAATTAGTTGAAGCCAGTTGGTGCTCGTTTTGTCAAAATGATGCCCAGCTCGGTTTTGGCCTAAAAAAATCAAATAGGTTTGTCGGCATATATACGTCGCTGTCAGCGCCATCCCCAGCGCCAACGCCCCTAATAAAACGTAGTAATAGCTCGAAAATGCACTGTTTTGAGCCGACACCCACAAGTATCCGGCGATGTTTTCCTTGCTGTAAAAACCGCTCGTTAATGGAATACCCATCAGGCCAGCTCCGAAAATCAGGTAGGCCGCAAAACTCAAAGGGAGTTGTTTGCGAAGGCCTCCCATGTGTGTGAGACTTTGGGCGTCGTGGTGGTGCGTAGCTTTTTGGTTATGCAGGTAATGAATGACAGATCCAGCCGTCAGAAAAAGTCCTGCCTTGAATATTCCGTGTACATATAAATGAAAGAGAGATGCACCTGAACCCATACCGAGCCACATAAGGCCTAATTGGGAGATCGTCGAATAGGCGAGTGCCTTTTTAATATCGTTTTGGAATAAGGCAAAAAAGGCACCAGAAACAAGGGAGATTGCGCCGATGGCACCCATGAAAAGGTGGGTTTCCTCGCCCACAAATGGGAAAATACGAATGCCTACATAAACGCCGGCAGCCACCATAGTCGCTGCGTGAATTAATGCGGAAGCGGGCGTGGGTCCTTCCATCGCGTCGGGTAACCAAGACATGAGTGGAAATTGTGCGGATTTACCGATTCCGCCAATGATGATGGCGATGCCGATGAGCGCTGGAGCGGTACCGTGCATGTCGGAAAAATGGGTGGTTCCGAAGTAATTACTGAGGCCAACAAGCCCTAAAAGAAGGGCGATATCGCCGATTCGGTTTAATAGGAATGCTTTTTTTGCGGCTTTGATGGCGCTGTCTTTTTGGTGCCAAAAACTGATGAGTAGATAAGAGCAAGCGCCTACGAGTTCCCAGCCGCCGTAAAAAAGGTAGACCTGATTGGTTAAAACCAAGAGCGTCATAGAGCCAATAAACAGGTGCAAATAACTGTAATAGCGCCCGATGTGGGGGTCTTTGGCTAGGTAAGATTTGGAAAAAACTTGGACAAAAAGGGCGACTACACTGACGAGTAGTAACAACAATTGTGCGGAGGAGTTGATCCAAAAACTTGCCTCAATTGATTTTCCACCTAGTGTAAACCAAGGGTAGGCGATGATTTGTTCTGGAATATGGCCTATTTTAAAGGCTAAGTAGGTGAAAATTCCGGCTAAAACGATGGATGTGTTGACCTGGATTTTTTTTGGAATCACTGCAATGGCCAGGGCGGAAAGCCAAGGGATTGCGAGGAGTGCCAGAAAAATACTCGGTACAGGCATGCGTTACGTTAATCGAATCTGCAAATATAAAATAATCTACTGGTTTTGTAGGGAATAGCTGGTAATTATCCGCCGCTCACGGGGGGAATCAAGGCTATTTCCATGTGTTGTTCGACGATAAACTCGGGTTTCGGAAAATGGTGGTCGGCCGCCAGGCGAAGTGAAGGTAGGTTTTGAAGTTCAGGAAATTGATTTTTCACATGTACCAATAATCCTTGGGCATCCACGGGGCCGTCTAATTCCAGCGTTATTTGATCTTTTTTTAGAAGATCACGGCAAATGCCAAATAGAAGTAGGGTATAGGTGGACATATTTTTCGTAATTTGCGCGTCGAATGGGTAAAGATAATCAACTCTTGGATAATCACGGCCGGCCGATGACGTATTTACGTCTTGCGGTGACGGATCGTTGCAATTTACGTTGTTCGTATTGCATGCCTGCGGAGGGGATTGTGTACATGCCGGAGCGGGAATTATTGACTTGGCCGGAGATGGTGCGTGTGGTTCGTGTGATGCATGGGATGGGAATCGAGAAGGTGCGGATTACGGGTGGGGAGCCATTTGTTCGCAATGGATTGATGGATTTTCTGACCGAGATTTCGACGCTTCCTGGCTTGGAAATATGTTTGACGAGTAATGGCGTGTTAATTGGGGATTATATCGATCAATTAAAGTCGCTGGGTATTCGTTCCGTGAATTTAAGTTTGGATGCCTTGGATCGGGATCGTTTTAAGCAGATAACCCGTCGGGATGATTATGAGGTTGTATACCAAAATTTACTACGTCTGGTTTCCGAAGGATTTGAGGTAAAAATCAATGCCGTGGTGATGAAGGGACAGAATGAACAGGATATTTTGGCTTTGGCTGCGTTGACTAAATCATTGCCGATTTCAGTTAGGTATATTGAGGAGATGCCATTTAATGGTTCGGGTTTGGTGGAAGGAACTTTGTTTTGGAACCATGAACGTATTTTGAATGAGTTGAAAACGGTTTATCCGGATATGAAAGCGGAGTTAATGCGCGGAGGCGAAACGGCGAATCGCTATGTGATTCCGGGGCATTTAGGTGATGTGGGGATTATTGCTGCGTTTACAAGAACCTTTTGTGGGACGTGCAATCGGGTTCGTTTGACTGCCAAAGGGCAGGTGAAAACCTGTTTATATGATGATGGCGTTTTTGATTTGAAGGCGTATCTTCGCGCTGGAATTTCGGATGAGGACTTGCGCAATGTATTATTGGGATTGTATCAAAAGCGGCCTTTAGATGGTTTTGAGGCTGAAAAAAATAGAAAGGGCGTCATTAATGAATCGATGACGACGATAGGAGGTTAAGTTATGAGCGCTTTAGCTAAAGTTATTGAGGGCTTTTCGAAGCTTCGAGTGATGGTCATCGGGGATCTGATGGTCGATGCCTATACGTGGGGAAAAGTGAGTCGGATTTCGCCTGAGGCACCGGTTCAAGTGGTGAATGTGGTGAAGCGTGAATCCCGTTTAGGTGGAGCAGGAAATGTGGTGTTGAATGTGGCGAGCTTAGGGGCTAAACCCATTGTTTGTTCGGTGATCGGAGATGATGCAACGGGTGCTTCTTTGTTGCAGATTTTAGTTGACGCAGGCTTGTCGGTGGATGGTATCATCCAGGAGGCCGGTCGGCCTACAACCGTGAAGGAGCGGGTGATTGCGGGGTCCCAACAACTCATTCGGGTGGATTCGGAGACTGAGGCGCAAATTTCACAGGCTTCATCGGCTGCTTTATTGGCCGCCATCAAAGCGTCGATTGCACAAGTTGATGTGATTATTTTCGAAGATTACGACAAAGGAGTTTTGAGTGAGGGGTTGATACAAGAGGTGATGGGATTGGCTCGGGGGGCAGGAATTCCTACCGTTGTTGATCCAAAGAAAAAGAACTTCTTTGCGTATCGGGGCGCTAGCTTATTTAAGCCGAATTTACATGAATTGCGGGATGGTTTGGGCTTGGAATCTTCGGATTTAAGTTCATTGGCCTTACCTGCAACGGTTAAGAAATTTAAAGATTCTCAACATTTTGGCGGGGTATTTGTAACGCTTTCTGAACGAGGTGTTTACATGGATTACGGCTCACAGCAGGTAGCTATCCCAGCACACATTCGTCAAATCGCGGATGTTTCGGGTGCCGGCGATACCGTGATTTCGATTGCGGCATGCGCGTTAGCGGCGGGTGCAACGCCAGCGCAAATCGCGGAACTTGCGAATTTGGGTGGAGGCTTAGTGTGTGAGTTATTAGGTGTGGTGCCGATCGAGGCGGAGTTGTTGAAGCGGGAGGCGGCCAAAATAGACGCTGGGGTATAGACGTTAGACTTAGGCTAAACTCTGTAGAGCCCCAGACTAAAGTTTGTAGAGCCCCAGACTAAAGCCTGTAGAGCCCCAGACTAAAGTCTGGGGTTTTTAATAACCCTAGGCTTTAGCCTAGGGATTCCGGCCGTAGGCCGGTGTGGTATGTCCCAATTTAATAACCCTAGGCTTTAGCCTAGGGATTTAGGCTAAAGGCAGGTGATGTACATCAATGTATAACCCTAGGCTTTAGCCTAGGGATTTAGCCTAGGGATTCAGGCCAAAGGCCGCCCAGCTTAATCAGTATAGTGATAATTTTACCTAAATATCACTTTTTGTAACCCTCCGAATTGTTTTTCACTAGACCTTTGAGAAAACCACTTTTTCTCATGTCCCACACAAATCTAAAAGTTCATGCTGTTTGGGCGACTAAATTTCGCAAGCCACTTTTAATCAAAGAAATTCGATTTTTAATTTGCCAACATATTCGTTTGCATGCCTACTCAAAAGGAATTTTCATTCATTCAATTGATGGTTATCATGATCATATTCACTGTTTGTTTACATTACCTCCCGACCTATCTTTGAGTCAAGCGATTCAAATCTTGAAAGGAGAATCGGCATTTTGGATAAATAAACAGAATTATTTTAGCCATGCATTTGCCTGGGCTAAAGAGTATTATGCTGTGTCTATTAGTGAATCTGTTGTTCCAGATATTGCATTATATATTTATGCGCAGGAACAAAAGCATCAACATTTTGATCGAGTGATCAAGGCTTTTGGGGTGAATAACAACCCTGGACTTTAGACTAGGGTTTCCGGCGGATGCCGGTGGGGATGATTTTCAGATGAAGCCTGTAGAGCCCCAGACTAAAGTCTGGGGTTTTTTAATAACCCTAGGCTTTGGCCTAGGGATTCCAGCCGTAGGCCGGTGGGGATGATTTTTAGACGAAGCCTGTAGGGCCCCAGACTAAAGTCTGGGGTTTTCTTAATAAACCTGGGCTTTAGCCTAGGGTTTCCGGCGGATACCGGTGGGGATGATTTTTAGACGAAGCCTGTAGAGCCCCAAACTTTAGTCTGGGGTTATGAAACTAGGCCACCCACGCCGTGAATTCGATCTCCACTTTATATTGTGGAGTGATCAATGCGGATATT
>CAZUAZ010000009.1:43904-59700 GCA_964618445.1 uncultured Aquirufa sp.
CCACGCCGTGAATTCGATCTCCACTTTATATTGTGGAGTGATCAATGCGGATATTTCGTAGATACCGGTCGTTGGTTTTATATCTTTAAAGAAATGTGCGTGCGCACGTGCGATTTCTAAATTTTGAGAAATGTCGGTGGTAAAAATACGCGTACGTACCACATCTTTAATCGATGAACCTGCTTCTTCTAATACGACTGCAATGCGTTCGATGATGTTATACGTTTGGGCGTAAAGATCGTCGGCCGTTACTTTTTCTCCATCAATGAGGGCAACGGTACCTGATATTTCTAATAAGTTTCCTGTTTTTACAGCACGGCAATAGCCGAATGTGTCTTCAAATGGGGATCCAGAGGATATGTTGAGTCTTTGTGACATGGTGGTAGGGTTTTGTGAAATCCCCAGACTAAAGTCCGGGGTTATAAGTTTATCGAATCCCCAAACTAAAGTCTGGGGTTATAAGTAAGTTTTCTGTCAGATTTTGTCTGAATCCCCAGACTAAAGTCTGTAGAGCCCCAGGTTAAAACCTGGGGTTATTTTTGTTTTCTGTCAGATTTTGTCTGAATCCCCAGACCAAAGCCTGAAGAGCCCCAGTTTAAAACCTGGGGTTATGAATTAGTTTGTTTTAAAATTTTCTCCCACAACTCCGGCTTCGCGTGGCGAATTACTTCGCCGATCACGATGATCGCAGGGTTACGAAGGTCTTCTTTTTTAGCCAAATTTTCAAGTTCCGCCGCAGTAGAAATACCCACGCGCTGATTTGCCATGGTGCCGTTTTGGATGATGGCAGCTGAGATGTCACCTTTGCCAAAGGTTTGGCATAATTGAGCGATTTCGCCTAATTTATTCATCCCCATTAAAATCACCAAAGTAGCCGTGGATTGCAAGCCTAGTTTTAAATCTTCGGATAACGAACCGTCCGATTTGGTACCGGTCATCACCCAGAAACTTTCATTGACTCCGCGAACGGTCAATGGAATATCCGCTGCGCCGGGCGCCGCATAGGATGAACTGATGCCGGGAATATAGCCGGTAATTAGTCCGTATGATTTCGCAAATTCGATTTCCTCTTGGCCTCGGCCGAATACGAATGGGTCGCCGCCTTTCAAGCGAACGACATGTCCCAACGCATACGCTTTTTCCACGATGAGTTCGTTGATCGCTGCTTGCGAATGGCTCTCGCCGGGCTTTTTGCCCACGTAGATTTGTTCGCAAATAGGTGAACAATGTTCCAATAAACTGACATCCACCAGCGCATCATATAATACTGCTTGTGCCGAAGCAATCGCTTTGATCGCCTTCAAGGTGATCAATTCCGGATCACCAGGGCCCGCACCCACCACCGTTAGTCGGGGTTGTGGTTCTAATTTTCTGAAATGAGCTAAATTTTTCATGCGATGGCTTGGCGGAAAGAAGTGGCAGCTGTTAAAAAGTTATGTGCCTGCGCCGCGAACTGACGCGCAAAGGCTTCGGAAGGTTCGTTTTGGTTGATCTGCAAGACCAAATCCGGGAAGGTCGCAGTCTCTATCGCAAATTCACCTGTCGCTACAAAATGCTCCTCAAACTTGTTTATGACCGCGTTTTGATTGGCTACGGTCACCGACTTATCTAATAACAAAGCTTTGGCCGCTGAAATAAAGACCGAATAGGCATGGTAGATGGCATCTGCCCAGCGCTTGTCTTCCAAAGCCGCCGCTGTCCATTCGTATTTTTCCTCTGATTCAAACAACAAGGTCGCCACCAAGTCGATCATCACTCCGGCACATTCGCCAACGCCAATTTCCGTTGCGAAGCTATCTGTCGCACCCCAATCAATGAAGTCAGAGTCCACCAAAGTGGTCAAATCTGCAATCGGTTTCAAAAGATTATAGAAATATTTCTCCCCTTGACGATCGTAATACTCGTGGAAGTACTCGCCGTCTTGGGCGTTTTCTTCGAAGTTGTTCAATAATACGCGCAACACTTCTGGGCCTCTTTTGGAAGGAACTTTGATCACTTTATCCGCGATACGTCCGTCGCCATTTCCTAAAGTTGCTCCGCCGATTAGCACCTGCAAAGCTGGTAGAACGCGTTTATCCGCAGCCTTCAATGAAGAACCGTGGAATCCGATCGACGCCATGCTGTGTTGGCCACAGGCATTCATACAACCCGAAATCTTGATTTTCATCGCTGAATCATGAATCAACGCCGGGAATTCTTCATTGATTACTTGCTCCAATTTCGATGTAATATGTGTCGAATCTGAGATCGCCAAATTACACGTATCCGTTCCCGGGCATGCGGTAATGTTGGCAATGGAATTCGCACCTGGTGCCGCTAAACCATGTGCGTTCAATACTTGGAATACATAAGGTAAGTTGGCCGTAGGCACAAACTTCAACATCAACCCTTGGTTGATCGTAATCCGAATATCATCCCCGATGTAGCCTTTTAATGCCTCGATTAATGAGCGCGACGTATCACTTGAAATATTACCATTCAAGATCCGCACGTATACGGCATGGAATCCTTTTTGCTTTTGTTCAAAGGTATTCGTGTCAATCCACGTTTGATATTCAGCGGTTGTCGGTGCCGCGATGTCCGATTTTAAGGTAGGTTCTGATACCTCCCAAGCCGATGCATCTGCAATCGCGAAGCTGTGATTTTTCAAAGCTTTCGTTTCTGCATTCACCAAATTCATGAATTCCTCAAATCCAATTTTCTGAATCAAGAACTTCATGCGGGCCTTATGGCGTGAATTACGCTCGCCGTGGCGATCGAATACACGAAGGACAGATTCGATGAAAGGAATAATTAGGTCTTCCGCAAGGAATTCGTAGGCGGTGTGAGCCAACATCGGTTGGGCACCTAAACCGCCACCCACTACGACTTTAAAGCCGCGGGTTCCGTCTTGGATTTTGGGAATAAAACCTACGTCATGTAGATAGGCAAGTGATGTATCTTCTTCGGTATTCGAGAAGGACATCTTGATTTTACGCCCCATTTCTTGGCAGATCGGATTGCGTAGAAAATAACGGAAAGCTGCATCTGCGTGCGGGCTTACGTCGAAAAGTTCTTTGGGGTCGATGCCCGAAGTAGGGGAGGCGGTAATGTTACGCACCGTGTTTCCGCAGGCTTCGCGCAAGGTGATATCGTCTTGTTCCAATTTCGCCCAAAGTTCCGGCGTGCGGTCCAAGGAAACGAAGTGGATTTGAATGTCTTGACGGGTTGTTAAGTGCAAGTTTCCAGTTGAATATTCATCGGAGATATCCGCGATGCGCTTCCATTGGTGGAATTGTATCTTGCCGTAGGGCAATTTAATACGGATCATCTGAACGCCTTGTTGGCGCTGACCATACACCCCACGCGCCAAACGCAGACTACGGAACTTCTCCTCGTGAATCTCGCCAGCCTTGAATTGGGCGATTTTTTTGGCCAAATCCAGGATGTCTTTTTCAACAATCGGGTTTTCTATCTCAGAGCGGAAACTTTGCATATCGGGTAAGTTAAACGTATTAAGTCTATATAATATATAGAGTATTAGGCAAAAGTAAGTCAAAACAGGTTTATTGCCAAAGAATTTTTATATTCGTTTTTAAATTTTTTAAGATGAAATCAATTTTTACTGGAATTATTTGTTTGGCCTTCTTTGGTCTACTGGCTCAAAAGCCTACCATGGACATTCAAGGGGTGGAGGTTGTTAAGACGTCGCATGTGTTGAGTCTGGCCGGGAAGCCGTTGAATTACACAGCCTATACGGGTTACATGCACATGAAGGCCGATACCGGTAAGGTGTTAGCGAAGCTCTTTTTTACGTATTACCAAAAGGATGGCGAGGATGCTGGCAAGCGTCCGGTGACCTTCACCTTTAATGGTGGCCCGGGTTCAGCTTCCCTGTGGTTACATATGGGTGGCGTTGGTCCTAAGCGTGTGCTGTTGAAGGATGATGGAACTGCGACCGCTCCTCCTTATACGTATGTCGACAATGAATATGGGTGGCTGGACAAAACGGATTTAGTTTTCATCGATCCTGTGTCCACGGGTTATTCACGAGCGGTGGGCCAAGATGCGAGTAAATACCATGGCTATGTGGAGGATATCGAATCAATCGGAGCGTTTGTGCGCAACTTTTTAAGTCGCTATGAGCGCTGGTCATCGCCTAAATTCTTAGCTGGCGAGAGTTATGGAACAACACGAGCGGCGGGATTAGCGAAGCATTTGCAGGATCGTCATCGGATTTACATCAATGGGGTGATTTTGATTTCGGCTGTCTTGAATTTTGGAACGAATGATTATGCGATTGGGAATGATTTGCCTCGTGCTTTATATGTTCCGTCTTACACGGCGGCGGCCTGGTATCATAAGAAATTGGCACCGGCCTTGCAGGCACGTCCTTTGGCAGATATTTTAAAAGAATCTGAGGCTTGGTCAATTGGCGAATATGCTTCGGCATTGATCAAGGGCGGATGGCTGTCGGCCGCAGAAAAAGACGCCATTGCAGGTAAATTGGCCTACTGGACAGGACTTTCCAAAGAATTATGTTTGCAGTCGAATCTACGCGTAGACGAGAATCGTTTTTATAAATCATTGCGTCGGGCGGATGGATTATCCGTGGGTCGTTTGGATGCTCGCTTTACCGGAAGAGACTTGGATGATGGGGGTGAGTATGTGGATTTTGATCCATCGTTTGCCAACATAGACGGGCCGTTTACGTCGACCATTAATGCGTATATGCAGAAGGAATTGAAGTTTAAGGAGGAGAAGGGCTATAATGTGTTTGGGGATGTGTATCCGTGGTCGTACAAGAATGTGCAGAATAAGTATTTGAATGTGGCGGAGAGTTTGCGAGATGCGATGGCGAAGAATCCGGCCTTGAAGGTGTATTTAGGTTGTGGGTATTATGACTTTGCGACACCATATTTCACAGCTTTATATGACATTGAGCACATGTTTTTACGTCCGGAGCAACGCAGCCGGGTGGACATCAAAATGTATGAGTCGGGCCACATGTA
The DNA here is from genome assembly GCA_964618445.1 of uncultured Aquirufa sp. GTDB lineage: Bacteria > Bacteroidota > Bacteroidia > Cytophagales > Spirosomataceae > Aquirufa. The sequence continues at coordinate 48,896 of CAZUAZ010000009.1, forward strand.
TTACATCCACAAACCATCTTTGATTCAGTTCAAAAAGGATATGGATGGCTTTTTCGATTCGTCAAAATAAATTGATAACTTTGCCATCCCAATTAGAGGGGTGTCCGAGTGGTTTAAGGAGCACGCTTGGAAAGCGTGTGTAGGTCTCAAGCTTACCGAGGGTTCGAATCCCTTCCCCTCTACAAAGCCTTTCAGCGTGAGCTGGGAGGCTTTTTTGTTTATGAGAGCGTGTTAATCTAATTTTTGATTGGAACGTAAAGATTCAGGCTTTGATTTTTATTGATGCTAAGTTATTTATCAAATATCAATGAATTGATAATCTGTCGCCAGACTTGTGGTATATACTATTAATATATACCTTTGGAAAAAATCAAACAGATGAAAATTTTATCGCTTAAGTTGGACGACGATATTTTTAACGAAACGGAAGAAATAACAGCAAAATTGCGCTTGGCGCGGAATCGGTATATCAACGAAGCGGTCAATATGTATAATCTGGTACAAAAAAGAAGATTATTGAAAAAGGCTTTAGCCAAGGAATCAACCGTGGCTGCCCTTGAATCCATGGAAATTTTGCGGGAGTTTGATCAGCTGTTCGATGGAAATTAAGCAATATGATATCTGGTTGGCCAATTTAAATCCGAGCAAAGGCACAGAGGCAGGTAAAACAAGGCCAGTTGTTATTGTTCAGACAGATCTATTGAATACGATACATTTATCCACGCTTATCTGTCCAGTAACAACCAATGTCCAACCGGAGTTGGAATACTTGCGTGTCCATTTGGCTAAAGGTCAATTGGACGAAATAAGTGACGTCCTGGTAGACCAAATTCGTGCGATCGACAATACGCGATTGATATCAAAATTAGGTCGATTAACGCAGGCCCAACAGGTAAAAATTAATGATAATTTGAGAATTATGCTTGATTTGTAAGGGTTACCAATGAATTGATAATCTCGAGAGGATTATTGTTTTTTGAAATCAATATACCAGATATACTTATTGTTATTTACCACGCGCTCCTGATAAAAGGTCATCACCGTTTTCGAAAGATTTCTGATTTCGATCACTTCATTTGCGCCATTTAGTCCCGAACCAATTATCGATATTTTTTTATTTTTTTCAATTACTTTATAGGTGTAAGCCGACTTAGCCCCATCCATAAAATCGATAATATCGTTGTTCGTTATTTCCATATAATCTGCCGGTGTCCCCACATATTCAAAAACTACTTTTCCATTTTCTGATCGCTTAGAAATCATGTGCTGCCATTTACCTACAATAGCTAGTTCAGGTGCTGCAGGAGTCACCTCATCCGTTTTGGAACAACCTGCTAAGACCAAAATTGCTACTTGAAAACAGGCAATTAACCCCGGCAATTTTAATGTTTTTAAATCTTTCATATCTGATTATAGATGGATTTTGTATATTTCAGCTCACCTATTTTAAACTATATAAATTGAATTAGGTCAAAAATGTTTTACTTATTTTTGTTTCAATGTCATCTAAACCTATAAATCCATGAAAAACCTCTTACTACTCCTACTCCTTGCCAGCTTCACCTCGAATGCCCAATGGACCGACCTGTTCAACGGGAAAGACCTGAAAGCCTGGAAAATCAGCGAAAATCCCAATTCCTTCCGCGTCGAAAACGGCGAACTCATCATCGAAGGCCCCCGCGGTCACCTGTTCTACGAAGGACTTAATCTTAGAAATTTTGAAGTGCACGCCCGCGTAAAAACATATCCCGGCGCAAATTCTGGACTTTATGTATGTACCGCTTTTCTTGAAAAAGATTGGCCTAAACAAGGCTATGAAATTCAGGTGAATAATTCGCACACCGACTGGCGACGGACGGCATCCGTGTACGGCATTCAAGATGCCAAAGAAACCTACGTCAAAGACGGCGAATGGTTTGACCTAAATGTCATCGTTCAGGGAAATAAAATCACGACCAAAATCAACGGCCAAACTGTTATCGATTATACGGAAACCGCTGAACGCGCGAACGGTACCGATCCGCGGAAACTCCAACCCGGAACCATCGCGATTCAAGCGCACGATCCGAAAAGCAAGGTGGCGTACCAACAAATTCAAGTGAGGGAAATCAAATGATGACCCAAGTAGATTTTAAGCCACTTTTGAAACACGGGAAAGTATTTGTCGTGGATGTAAGAAATCTCTCAGCGTATGAAGATGGCCACATTCCTTGGGCAAAACACATTCCGCTGAAACAACTAACAAATCGACTGAATGAAATTCCCACAGATAAGCCGATCATACTAGTTTGTGGAAACGGGGAAAAATCTGCTGAGGCAACTGAGCTGATTCCAGGGGCCAACTGGCTTGAGGGAGGCACAGAAGCCTATTTTGGACAATAAAAAAAGAGGAGCCTTTTAAGCTCCTCTTTCCTTTTATAAATCTACTGCTTCTCCGTAAGCCGCTTCCGTCGCGCCTTTGAAGGCTTCTGACATGGTCGGGTGTGGATGAATCGATTTCATAATCTCGTAAGCCGTACTTTCTAACTTACGCACGACAACCGCTTCCGCAATCAGCTCCGTTACATTGTAACCAATCATGTGCGCGCCTAATAATTCGCCGTATTTGGCATCGTAGATAACTTTAACAAAACCATCACGCGCTCCGGCAGCTGTTGCTTTTCCAGAGGCTACGAATGGGAATTTGCCCACTTTGATATCATAACCGGCTTCGATCGCTTTCTTTTCCGTCATACCCACCGAAGAAATTTCTGGCGTGCAATACGTACATCCCGGGATGTTCGTGTAATCCAATGCCTCCGTCTTGTGACCAGCCATCTTCTCCACACAAATAATGCCTTCCGCAGAAGCCACGTGCGCTAAGGCCGGACCCGGAGTCACATCACCAATCGCATAATAACCTGGGATATTTGTCTCATACCATGCGTTCACCGGAATACGTCCCTTCTCCACAATGATACCCACTTCCTCCAAACCAATATTTTCCAAATTGCAAATCACACCCGCCGCCGATAACACGATATCACATTGGATATCCTGATTGCCCGTTGGCGTTTTAACACTCACTTTGCAACCTTTACCTTTCGTATCTACTGACTCCACACTTGACGATGTCAAAATGTCGATGCCCATTTTCTTGTATTGCTTCGCTAATTCTTTCGATACATCTTCATCCTCTACGGGAACGATGTTTGGCATAAATTCAACGATTGTCACTTTCGTTCCCATCGCTGCGTATACATACGCAAATTCCACGCCGATTGCACCAGAACCAATGATGACCATTGAGTCTGGGCGCTTTTCTAAACTCATCGCCTTGCGGTATTCGATTACTTTTTCACCGTCGATTGGGATGTTTGGCAAGGCACGCGCACGTGCACCTGTCGCAATCATGATATTTTTTCCTTCGTAAATCGTCGCTTTACCATCTGCATCCGTTACCTCCACCTTTTTACCTGGTTGGATTTTTCCGAATCCCATGATCACGTCGATCTTATTTTTCTTCATCAAAAACTGAACCCCTTTGCTCATGCTATCCGCGACACCACGTGAACGCGCAATCACCGCTGGAAAGTCGGCCTCCGCACCTTTTACCGTAATTCCGTAATCCGATGCATGTTTGATGTATTCAAAAACACTGGCAGATTTCAATAATGCTTTGGTTGGGATACATCCCCAGTTTAGGCAGATGCCACCCAAAGATTCTTTTTCCACCACTGCACATTTTAAACCTAATTGAGAAGCTCGGATAGCTGCTACATACCCTCCAGGGCCTGAGCCTACCACGATCAAATCGTATTGTTGCGCCATTTTATTGCTTGATTTAAATGAATGAGGCCGCAATTTAGCACAAAATCGGGTATATTTGCACTTTATAAAGAAGAAAAACGCATGACTAGAGACAGGTTCAATGACCTGAAAGCCAGAATAGAGGCTTTAAGGAGGTATCTTTGACTACGATCACAAGAAATATTTAATCTCTGAACTGGAGACAGTTACCTTAGATCCCGAATTTTGGAATAATCCCGACAAAGCTGAGGCGACGATGCGGGAGATGCGCGGACTGAAGTTTTGGACGGATGGTTTTGACCAACTGTCCCGTGCGCAAGATGATCTAGATACAATCTGGGAATTTTTAGAAATGGGGGAGGCTACGGAATCCGAAGTGGATGCCGAAGGTGCCAAACTCGAATCCCTACTCGAATCCCTCGAATTTCGTAAAATGATGTCGGAGGAAGGCGATAACATGAGCGCCGTCCTGGAAATTAATGCCGGTGCCGGTGGAACCGAATCGCAAGATTGGGCCGCTATGCTCCTACGTATGTACCACATGTGGGCAGAGAAAAATGGTTTCAAAGTTCGTTTAGTGGATGAAAATGCCGGCGATGTGGCAGGTATCAAATCGGTGACCATTGAAGTTGATGGCGAATTTGCCTACGGAAATTTAAAGTCGGAGAATGGTGTTCACCGCTTAGTACGTATTTCGCCATTTGATTCGAATGCCCGTCGGCACACATCTTTCGCCTCTGTCTACATTTGCCCGCTGGCAGATGATACGATTGAGATTGAAATAAATCCAGCCGATATCGATTGGGATACCTTCCGTTCTGGTGGGGCAGGTGGACAGAATGTCAATAAGGTGGAGACCGCGGTGCGCTTAACGCATAAGCCGTCGGGGATTATTATTGCGTGCCAGCAAGAACGTTCGCAGTTAATGAATAAGGAAGTGGCCCTTCGTCTCTTGAAATCGAAGTTATACCAAATCGAAATTGACAAGCGCAATGCTGCGCGCGCGGAAGTGGAAGCAGGTAAAAAGAAAATTGAATGGGGGTCGCAGATCCGGTCGTATGTACTAGATGATCGCCGCGTAAAAGACCACCGGACAAATCACCAAACATCGAATACCGATGCCGTACTTGACGGTGAAATAAATGATTTTATTAAGGCTTATCTGATGGAAAACTAGCCCCCTTACCTTTGGCAATCCTCCAAGGTTTGCCAAAGGTAGGTTATTTAGAGGACTCTGATTCGAGCTTTTTCAAATAATCAACTAACTGATCTTTCGCTAAAGACAACGCAATACCCACCGCATAGGAAGTCAATGCATTCCCAAGAAAGGACGATTCTTTTTTCTCTGATTTTTTAGAAGAATCCGAGAACAAGGAATATAATAAGTAAGCCCCAGCGAGAACGCCACCGGCGATTAGGATTTGGCCACCGCGCTCTTTCGCGACTTGCTTAATATCTGCAATTTCTTCTACTAACTCTTTTTGGTAGGCAGAAGCTTTCGCTTCCAAAACAGCCTTTTTCTCAGTTGTCTGACTCATCTTCAATTTCTTCTTCACTTATTTTTTCTGGAAGGGGAGCCCGAAAACTCGCTACTAATAAAAGTCCCACCAGTAAACTTATCCCAGCTACAATTAAATAGCCCCAAAATGCGCTCGAAAGCCATTGGTTTAATGCATTCGCGATGCCCATCAAGGCAAAAATACCCGCAATGCCAAAAGCAAAAGCAATAATGATAAACTTGAAAATTCGTTCCAATAAGGCCTCCAAATGTTCTTGAATATCCAGTTTGATGATTTCAAACTGCGTCTTCAAATAATTGGTCAATAAATCGACCAGCCTATTGTTCTCGAAAAATCCCATCTACCGTTGTTTTAACTTTGCCTCAATCGAATGCTGTGTGTGCGGAACTAAACGCAAACGTTCCTTTGAAATCAATTTGCCTGAATCAATGCAAATTCCGTATGTTCCGTTCTTGATACGCATCAACGCATTTTCAAGACTAGTGGCAAATTTTTGCTGGCGTACGGCCAACTGGTTTAAGCTTTCTTTCTCTTGCGTATCCGCACCATCTTCCATCACCTTCGAGTTTCCTGATGTATCATCCGTTCCCGAATCATTCTTTTTTCGTAGTGTTTCACGCAAATACTTTAACTCAGCGTTGGTCTCGGCCAACTTCCCTTGTATGATTGCTTCAAACTCTTTTAATTCCTCTGCTGAATAACGTAGTTTTTCTTCGTTCGCCATAATAAAATAATAAATTAAACGTGTAAGTGACTAATAGTCAAGTACTTGTAATTGCAGTTTTGTTCGCTTATGCAAAGATAAATTTATAAACTTGAATTCGATAGGTTCCGTGTATTATTTTTTAATCAATTGATTTTAAGCTGTTTGACCATTCCCGGTAGCCCTGATAAGCAAGTCCGATAAACACCGCATACAAACAAGCCGTCCCCCACATCTCCTTCTGAATGTAGAGGCCAATGTACAACACATCCACCCCAATCCAAATAATCCAATTAGCCATTTTTTTCTGTGTGGCCAGCCATGTTGCCCAAATACTAAATCCCGCCAGCACACCATCCAAAAATGGATAGGAAGCATCCGGTAAATATTTTTTGTGCAACAAGCCCAATCCAAGCCCCATCACTAGGGAACAAACAACTCCGATGCCCAGACTCGAAAAACTAGCCCGCTCCGCACGCCAGTTATGTTCCGATCGATTCCACGAAAACAAACCAATACATCCTAAGACGATAAACAATCCCTGCAATTCCATATCCGCATACAGCTGATTGGCATAAAAAACATAACCGTAAATCCCAGAGGAAATGATGTTCCATATCCAGGCCAACCAGTGTCTGCGCATGGAAAAAATGACACCCAACAAAGCAGTTGCAACGCCAATTCCCTCGATCATGATTCTTTGTTTTTGGCGTAAAACGCGCAGAAATGCGTAATCTCACAAGCCGAACATTGGGGCTTACGAGCTAAGCACACATAGCGACCGTGCAAAATGAGCCAATGATGCGCCCGAGGAATTATGTCATTCGGCAAATGCCGAATCAATGCTTTCTCAACGAGCAAAGGCGTTTTTGCCGTCTGAGGAACTAAGCCTAATCTACGCGAAACACGATATACATGTGTATCCACCGCCATGGCCGGTTGGTTATAAATCACCGAAGCAATCACATTAGCTGTCTTTCGACCCACGCCTGGTAAGGTCTGTAAATCGTCAATGGTCACGGGAATAGCACCATGAAATTGATCAACGATCTTTTGGCCTAAGCCCAATAAATGCTTTGCTTTATTATTTGGATACGAGACCGAACGGATGTAGGAAAAAATCTCATCCACACTCGAATCAGCCAGTGCCTGAGGATCCGGGAATCGCTTGAAAAGAGCCGGAGTGACCTGATTAATGCGCTTGTCGGTGCATTGTGCAGAAAGCACTACAGCCACCAATAACTCAAACGGATTGCTATAATGCAGTTCCGTTTCCGCCTCCGGAAATGAAGTGGAAAAATGCGCGATAAAAGCTTGAAATCGTTCCTTCTTCTGCATGCGTTGAATTTCATGCAAATTAAGAAACAATTTCAAGATTAAGATTGAATCGTCTCTTTGTGTTTTGAATACGCGAGAATACGATCAATCACACGATCTGAAGGCTGATAAGCCGCTTGATCTAGTGCGTTTTTGACCTGGTGAAAGGACGCTAACTCCGAGCGTTCTTCAATAGATAAATTTTGGGAAAAGCCCGATTCAGGCTCATACAAATTTTTAATGAGGTCATTTGGGGTAAAGCTTTGCGTCATAGGCAATCTCTTGTTTGTTTAGCATTTTCCTCAGGTTGATGAGCGCATAGCGCATTCTTCCCAAGGCCGTATTGATGCTCACGCCCGTCTGATCCGCGATTTCCTGAAAACTTAAGTCTTCATAATGCCGCATGACCAACACTTCACGTTGTTCATCAGGTAATTTTTTGATCAATTCCCGCACATTCGCGACTTGATCCGCCTTTAATTGCATGTCCTCCACCGAGTCTTCTGCAAATTCAAAGCTGTTAAACACTTTTGACCCGTCCTCCAGCACAATCGTTGGATAACGTTTTTCCTTCCGGAAATAATCGATCGCCATGTTGTGCGCAATACGCAGAATCCAAGGTAAAAATTTCCCTTCCTCGTTGTATCGGCCTGACTTCATCACGTCGATGGCCTTAATATAGGCTTCCTGCATTAAGTCTTCCGCTACATAGCGGTCCTTAACGATCAGGTAAATAGTTGTATATACTTTGGATTTACTACGTTTGACCAATGTCTCAAACGCTTTATCGTCCCCTTGGATGTACGCTGATAAGAGAGCTGCATCGCTAACCTGAATTTTAATCATAAAACTTCAAAATTGTTAACGTAGAGCTTTATCTCATATTGTGTCTCCTATAGATTTTTTTGGACGAATTAGTTGATTTGTGCCACTTGGGCCTGCCAAAAGTAGATAAATCTTTTGGAAAACAAAATTTTGTATATTTTTTTTATGATGAACGGTTTCACACACTTTCCGATAAATCATTAGTTTTGTCAAAATTAAACTTCAAAAAAACACATGAAAAAATTATACTTCATCGGCCTTTTGTTAGCAGGAACATTCGCCGCAAACGCACAAACAGGAACTTCCGCGGATTATGCAGGTGTCTTTAAATTAGACGAAAATCCCTACGTAAAATCAATCGCCATTTCCATCAAAGAAGGCAAAGTCATCATGGCAGCCGAAGGTTTTCCAGATTCGGAGTTGACACCAGGTAAGCAGGCGGATCAATATGAATTAACGAGCATGAGTGGCACGGTCAACTTCGTTCGCGAAGGCGGCATCGTAAAAGGCATCAAAATTGAAGCACAAGGCCAAACTTTAGGCGGCAAAAAAGAAGGCGCAAGCTTAGCTGATTACGCAGCTTCTTTTAAAATGGCCGACAATGAATATGTTAAAAAAATAATCATTTCCTTTAAAGACGGAGCATTGCAACTAAGTTCAGATGCGAATCCAGCGGAAGGAGCTGTTTTAAAGGCAAGCACTACGCCTGATACGTTCACAGCAACGATTCAAGGATATGATGCGGAGATTAATTTCTCACGCGCAGCAGGGAAAGTCGCTGCCATAAAATTATCTGTAGCTGGAGGTCAAGTGGTATTGACAGGAGATCGCGAGTAATTTTTTACATGGCGCAGTTTCCTACTGCGCCATGTTTATTTCAACGATCGTTTATATAACTGAATCGTATTTTCCAATCCATAGTACAAGGCATCGCAAATCAAGGCATGCCCGATCGACACCTCATCTAAAGGGGCTACATTGGCTTTAAAAAAGGCCAAATTTTCCAAGCTTAAATCATGTCCCGCATTAACCCCTAAACCCAGTTGGCTTGCCCGAAAAGCTGCTTTTCGATACGCCGAAACCGCTTGGGTCGGATTCTCAGGAAACATATTTGCATAGGGTTCCGTGTACAACTCAATGCGATCCGTGCCGGTCGTAGACGCCGCCTCGACCAGCTCCAAAACAGGATCCACGAAGATCGAAGTCCGAATCCCCGCCTCCTTAAATTGGGCTATCAAAGATTGCAACAAGCCTTGGTGCTTTATGGTATCCCAACCGTGATTCGAGGTGATTTGGCCCAATGCATCCGGTACTAGGGTAACTTGTTCCGGTCTGACCTCTAAAACCAAGTCAATAAATGACTGCTCCATCGGATTGCCTTCGATATTAAATTCTGTCGTTACGACTTCCTTCAGCGCACGCACATCCGCATATCGAATGTGGCGTTCATCTGGACGCGGATGCACTGTTATTCCCTCCGCCCCAAAGCGCTCACAATCCAAGGCCACCTGAATGACATCTGGATTATTGCCTCCCCGCGAATTTCGCAGCGTCGCAATCTTGTTAATATTTACACTTAGTCTCGTCATAGCAAAAAAAAGGCCGGTGTTACCGGCCCTTCTGTTTAAATCAAGTTGTGTGCCGCTAAATATTCCGCAATCTGTACGGCATTCGTTGCCGCACCCTTGCGCAGATTATCTGCCACAATCCATACGTTCAACGTATTTTTCTGCGACTCATCGCGGCGGATACGTCCCACAAAAACCTCATCTTTTCCATGTGCGGTAATCGGCATCGGATAAATGAAATTCTTGGGATCATCTTGAACAATAATGCCTTCCTCTTTTTCCAAAATCGCACGTACCTCCGCTAAATCAAAATCATTTTCAAGTTCAATGTTCACCGCCTCCGAGTGTCCCCCGATCGTCGGGATACGCACCGTCGTCGCAGTCACCTGGATCGACTCATCCATCATGATTTTTTTCGTTTCCAAAATCATCTTCATCTCTTCCTTCGTATAGCCATTATCCAAAAACACATCGATATGTGGCAACACGTTCAAGTCAATTTTATGTGGATATACTTTGGCACCTTCTTTACCCGCACGCTCATCGAACAATTGGTCAACCGCCGCTTTTCCAGTTCCAGTTACCGACTGATACGTCGAAACAACCACACGCTTGATTTTATATTTTTTGTGCAATGGATTTAAAACCACCACCATTTGAATTGTCGAACAATTCGGATTCGCGATGATCTTATCTTCAGAAGTTAAGGTATTCGCGTTGATTTCCGGAACCACTAATTTCTTCGTTGGGTCCATGCGCCATGCCGATGAATTATCCACTACCGTAATGCCTGCTGCAGCAAATTTAGGTGCCATTTCCAAGGAAGAGCTCCCTCCCGCAGAGAATATCGCCACATTTGGCTTCATGGCAATCGCTGTTTCATAGCCTACGACCGCAAACTCTTTTCCCTTAAAGGAAATCTTTTTACCAATTGAGCGCTCAGACGCAACGGGAATGATTTCAGAGACTGGGAAATTACGCTCTGCTAATACTTTTAAGATTTCGCCGCCAACCAATCCTGTGGCGCCTACAACAGCAACTTTCATGTTTATTATTAATTAAAAATTATACTTCCACTGCAAT
>CAZUAZ010000009.1:59800-61031 GCA_964618445.1 uncultured Aquirufa sp.
ATTAAAAATTATACTTCCACTGCAATGCCAAATTCGACCCGTAGATCTGCGTGTTTGGCGTAAATTGTAAACTCAATTGTGGGCTAGTTTGGGCCAACTGGTTATATCGAGATAAAGCCCGATTTAAATGCCGTATACTTATGGTTCCCAAATAAAGCTTAGCTAAAGCCGCCGCTCCAATTGTTGATAAATTAAATCCGTCAGATATTTCTCCTGGTCTAATGAATGAATACACTGACAGTCCAAGTCCCACACCCGAAATCAAATTTATCAATTTGCGCTGTGTCTTATATCGATGAAATTCCAAACTTACCTCTGGGTCTTTCGATTCCAGTAAGGGAATTTGCAAGGCCAATGGATTCTCAATGACCTGCCGTTTGTACACATACTTAGTTCTAAAACCTTGTTGGATTTGCTCAATCGGGTACATTCGTTCACGGCTTGCTTCCTGCGCCATCACCTGGGCAGAAATAAGTACGAAAAGAATAATACCTAAATGCTTGATTTTCACAAACCAACGTGTTTTTGTAGCCCGCAAAATTAGGGCTTATCTCAATGAATCAAAAGGATTTTTTAGATAAAATCCATCGAAAAGGTGTAGGCCAATAGGAGAAATGCACAAGTCAAGCGGAATATCATGCGCCTCTACATCGTCGATGCGCTGAACAGGCTCATCCAAACAGACGCCAATTTTTAAGGTGTCAGGCCGACAATCCTGCAAAAAACGGTCGTAAAATCCCTTGCCGTACCCGACGCGATTTCCTTTAGCGTCAAAAGCTAATAAGGGAATAATCACCAGGTCAATGTCTGTGATCGGTACTTTTTGGCTTGTTTGAGGATTAGGTTCCTGAATTCCCCAAGCTGAAGTGACGAGTGAGTCGTTTGACGGCACCTGATAGGCAACCATCTCATGTTCATTTTCTACCCTCGGAAAACAAAGCTGATGCCCCAATGACTCCAATGTTTCATGGATAAATGACATGTGAACTTCCCGACGCTCCACAATCGGCTGGAAACTCATGATGCGATGTGGCAACTGAAAGCTCGTGATGAAATCCATGAACTCCTGCTGGAGCGACTCATTCAACAATCCAAACACATGTTCCGATACATTTTTGCGTCGGGCTAATGCAAGCTGTCGGAGGCGTGATTTGTTCATGGATTGGGCCTTAACTATTCGGTATTTTTTCTTATTTTTGCCTCAATTTTGCCGATTATTTCATAAAAAACA
>CAZUAZ010000010.1:0-27517 GCA_964618445.1 uncultured Aquirufa sp.
GCTAAGGAGGCGCATTTCGGTTTACAAAAGTAGTGTTATTCTCCTAAATCGCAAAACCGAAGTTTAAAAAAATTAACTTTTTTTCAGTTTCTCCAATTCTTTTTCCGCCGCCTCAATTTTCTTTTCTACCTCCGCACGCAGCTTATCACTGTTTTTCGACTTCGCAAAGAACTCTAAGTTATTGGTTAACACGGCAATATCATTTTCCAAGGATTGGATCTTCTTACGCTGATCTGCCGATGGCGCAGAACCCTCTGAAGATGAACCTGCCGACTCCGTTTTCAATGATTTCAATTCAAATCCCCAGGCCGCTAATTGCTCCTTCGGCTGTGTACGCGCCAAATCAATTAACGCATTCCACGAATTCCGGAAACTCTCCTGAATCGTTTTCACATCCTTACGTGGCACAAATCCAATGGCATCCCAGTTGGCCTTGATTGTGCCCAACTTCGCTAATGAACTTGGATCGGTCAGCATCGCTGCCATTTCCGACAATATCGCCTGCTTCGCCACTAAGTTTGCCTCAAACTCCTCATCTTTCGCACCTTTAGATGCCGAACGCTTTAAGTTGAAATACGCATCACATGCCGCTTTGAATTTGGCATAAATGGTATCCTTTTGCTTCTCCGGTACATGACCGATTTCCTTCCACTTTTTCTGCAATTCAATCACCTGATTCGTGATTTCCGCGGTATCCGTTCCCACCGCTACGATGCCCTCTACCTGCTCAATCAACAATTGCTTCGCGGCCAAATTAGCCTTGCGCTCCGCATCAATCTTCGCAAAAAACTCACTCTTATGCTTAAAGAATAACTTCAAATCCGCCCAAAATTGGTGACTCACTTCCTTGCCTCCATCACGCGGTAAACCACCCTTCAGTTTCCCCCATTGTTCTTGTAATGCTAAAACCGCTTTGGACGCTTGGTTCCATTCGGTGATGGTTGCCGACTGGAATGATGCGTAGGTATGCATCAAATCACCCAACTCCTTTTTGATCTTCAAATTCTCCTCAAATACCGCTTTATTGGCATCATTAATCTGACGCTTTTGCTCGAACAACACATCCAACGATTTCTTCACCCGCTGCCACATCGCCTCATTTTCCTCCCGTTGCGCCGGACCAATATGTTTGTATTCGTTAAATAATTCTTCCGCTTCCTTCAATAGGGCAGGAACTTTCGTTGAAGTAGCTACGGACGCGGCTAATTTTTCCAATTTGGCCGCAATGATTTCCTTCGCTTGTAGATTCTTCTTGCGATCTAATTCCAACAACTCATAAAAAATCGAACGGTTAGAATAAAAACGATCGACTAATGCGTGGTAGGATTGCCAAAGTGTTTGGTTCATCGGCCCTTGAACCGAACCCAACCCTTTCCACTCTTCTTGTATCTTTTTAAATGCCTTGAAACTCGCATTCACATGCGCTGGATCCGAATAATCATCCGCATCTACCAAGGTTCTTAATTCGTTGATTAACCGCGTTTTGCCTTCCAAAGCTTTCTCGCGGGCCTTTTCCAATGTTTGGAAAAAAGCTTGCTTCTCTGTCCTAAGACTAGCTAAAATTTGTTCTACCGCATGAATCGCCTCATCTTTGAAATCAAATCCTTCATCAGAGCCTTCATTCGCTGATTTAAACGCCTCAATCGCTGCCTGCTTTTCCGCTTGCTTCAACTGATTCCACGCCTCTTTGACTTCCTTCGTGATCTCATCTACCTTTTTGTAGGTTGCCGCATGCGCATTTGCCGACGCGATTTCTTTGATCTTACCAAAGTAGGTTAAGAAATTTTCCTTCGTAGCCACCGCCAAATCAAACAGGGGATATTCCACCTCTTTAACGGGCGAAGGCGCCTCGACAACTTTCGATAGCATTTCTACTGTCTCCGCCGGTGCCGCTTCTTCTACTTCACTGGGAAGTGTTTCTGCTTGAGGAGCCTCGACTTCTTGGGATGGTATTTCTACTGCCTCCGTAGTAAGTTCAGGTGCCTCTTCTTGTATCGAAGGCGTTTCTGTCGTCTCAGATGGTACCGGTACGTTTTCTTCTTCAGCTGGATTCTGATCAGTCGTCATGTTGTCGTTGTTTGCGTTTTTAAACTAATTTTTCAAAAATACGCTCCATCGATACCGCATAGCCTAATTTTTCTTTTAGGTCTGCGATAGAAATGCGCTCTTGGGTCATCGTGTTGCGATCGCGAACCGTTACCGTCTGATCTTCCATCGTTTGGTAATCGACCACCACACAATACGGCGTCCCAATTAAATCTTGACGGGTATAGCGCTTGCCAATTGCTCCACCATCGTCGTACGTTGTATTAAAGGCAAATTTAAGTTGATTCGTAATTTCTTGTGCTTTTTCAGCCAAGCCATCTTTTTTCACTAATGGCAATACTGCCACTTTCGTAGGCGCCAAAGCTGGATGAATATTCAAATAAACACGCTGCTTCAAGGTTTCGCCCTCGCCAGTTGTTTCTTCTGTATACGCATTACACAAAATCGCTAAGAATAATCGATCTGCTCCCACCGATGTCTCTACGACATATGGAATGTAGTTTTGATTAATCTCGGGATCAAAATACTGTTGTTTCTTTTTCGATAATTCTTGATGCGCCTTCAGGTCAAAGTCGGTGCGGGAATGTATCCCCTCCATCTCCTTAAACCCAAATGGAAACTTATATTCTATGTCCACCGCCGCATTGGCATAGTGCGCTAATTTATCGTGATCATGGAATTTCAAGGAATCAGCCGGTAAACCAATGGCCTGGTGAAACTTCATGCGCGTCTCCTTCCATTTGTTGTACCACTCCATCTCCGTGCCAGGACGTACAAAAAATTGCATTTCCATTTGTTCAAATTCACGCATACGGAAGATGAAATTACGGGCTACAATCTCATTACGGAAGGCTTTTCCGATTTGGGCAATACCAAACGGCACTTTCATGCGGCCCGTTTTTTGCACATTTAAGAAATTGACAAAAATACCTTGAGCCGTTTCTGGACGTAAGTAAATCAACGACGCATCCTCAGATACAGCACCTACTTGTGTAGAGAACATCAAGTTAAACTGGCGCACTTCGGTCCAATTAGCTGTTCCTGATACAGGGCATTTAATGTTTTGATCAATGATTAACTGGCGAACAGCCTCTAAATCTCCCGCATCTAATCCCTTCGCCATCGCTTGCATTAAGGCTTTTGCCTCCGCTGCTTTTCCTTCATCTTCTAATGCAGCTGCACGTTCTTCCAATAAAGTATCCGCACGGTAACGCTTCTTCGAATCTTTATTATCGATCATCGGATCATTGAAGGAGTCCACGTGACCCGACGCTTTCCATGTTAATGGATGCATAAAAATAGCCGCGTCAAGGCCTACCACGTTGTCATTCAACATCGTCATAGCCTTGTACCAAACATTCTTTAAGTTATTCTTTAATTCTACACCATTTTGACCGTAATCGTAAACAGCCTGTAAGCCATCGTAAATTTCCGAAGACGGGAATACGAATCCGTATTCTTTGGCATGTGATATGATATCTTTTAATGCTGAGGCGGTATCTTGTTTTTTATGCTCCATGTAATCCATTCAAATTTAGTCCGCAATTTACCGAAAAGAATGAAAGTATGCGGGTTAGCAAAGATTTTTCTTAATTTTGCGAGGCTATTTTTTTTACATGCAGCGAATTCTTTGTCTTCATTTTTCAGGTTCTCCAAATGCTATCGAAGGCGTTCGGAAAATTCGCGCAATACAAGCCGCACACCCGAATGCGGAAATCCATGTATATGCTTCGATTGAATTTCCAGATGTTTTTAGTCTGGTCGTCGATCGTGCTTTGATTTATTTCGAGAAACCTAAAGGAATTTCGTTTGATGTGGTCTATGATTTAAGCCCTGAGTCAACGACCTTTTGGACCAAATTAACGATTGGTTCCTGGCCAAAAACATGGACCGAAATGGCCTCCATCGATTTCATCAAAGAGGTGCCCGCTTTTGACCTAGTGGCTAAAGGGATTACGGGAAAATACATCGTTTATGCACTGGAAGGTGATTTAGTGACGCAGGTGTTGGACTATCCCAACATGGTTCGCCTCATGGATAAATTAGACATTCCCATTGTATTAATTGGCAATTCCTGGGATGAGAATTTCGGGTACCGACTCAATAAAATATTTCCAGAAAAAGTACATAATCTGTGCAAGTATTATACGCACACAGAGATGGCAGCCATCATGCGCGACGCTGAATTTATCATATCGCATGATTCACCCATGCTCGAAATCGCGCAAATATTAGGAAAGAAGACCTTTGCTATTTTTGGCGCGTCTACGACCCAATTACCTGCCAGTGATACCCTAACCTTCCTGGAAAATAAGGAGCTGGGCTGTCGGCCTTGTGCTTCAAAACTGCTTAACTATTGTCCAGTAGATCACTTTCAATGTATGAAAGACATCGATCTAAGTCCCATCATTCACGCTTCAAAAACGCTATGAAAAACGTTTCTTTTGCCTTAGTTCAGTTGACATGTTCAACCGATGTAGCGGCCAACAAAGCTAAAACGGTGCAAGCGATTCGCGATGCAGCTGCGCGCGGTGCGCAAGTCATCTGCTTACAAGAATTGTTCAGCTCCGTGTATTTCTGCTACGAAGAAAATACAGCGTTTTTTGATTTAGCAGAGGCGATTCCAGGTCCAAGCACAGATATGTTTGGCGGTTTAGCGAAGGAATTGAACGTCGTAATTATCGCTTCGTTGTTTGAAAAACGGGCCGCAGGTTTGTTTCATAATACAACGGTAGTGATCGATGCTGATGGTTCTTACCTAGGTAAGTACCGTAAAATGCACATTCCAGACGATCCTGGCTATTACGAGAAATATTACTTTACGCCTGGTGATTTAGGCTACCAAGTGTTTGATACAAAATTTGCTAAAGTTGGCGTGTTGATTTGTTGGGACCAATGGTATCCAGAAGCAGCCCGACTAACCGCCTTGCAAGGGGCGGAAGTGCTGGTGTATCCAACGGCGATTGGCTGGGACATGGAAGAGCAAAATGCAGAAATCAACCGCGAGCAATATCAAGCGTGGCAAACGATTCAGCGTTCGCATGCCATTGCGAATGGGGTTCCCGTTATTTCGGTCAACCGCGTAGGCGTTGAAAATGGGCAGCAATTTTGGGGTGGTAGTTTTGTCGCCAATGCCGGCGGACGCATTCTTTTCCAAGCGCCACATGATGTGGAGGAAGTGGCCATAGTGGACGTGGACGTAGAGTCAAGCGAATATTACCGCAAGACTTGGCCTTTCCTGCGTGATCGTCGCATCGATTCCTACCAAGACATCACTAAACGCTTCATCGATTGAACTATATCATTAGCCTCATTCGTTTGTACGCTTTTTGGCTAATCTTCTTTTTGGTCGAACGCATCATCTTTGTTATTCGATTTTGGGATGCAATCACCGAGGCCGGGGACTCCGAGGTATTTGCCATCTTTCAATCTGCCCTGCGCCTCGATGCTTCCATGACGGGTTATGTGCTCGTTATTCCCGCTTTGTTATGGGCAATCGAAATTGTTACCGGAAAATCGTTTGTTTCTCCGCGATTTTTGATCGGGTACCAACGGTTTTTTATTGGCCTTTTTGCGCTGATCGGGGCCGTAAATTTGAATATATATCAAGAGTGGGGAGCGAAGGTCAATTATAAAGTCTTCAAAATATTTTTTAATTATCCGTACGAATCGACGATCTCGAGCTTGGAAACAGGTATCGCTTTGACGGTCGGGATATTTCTTTTTCAGGTCCTGTTTTTTGGTTGGCTTATCAGATTCTTTATTCGTCCTGCCTACCAGCTACATCCTTGGTTCATACGTCCGGTGCTTAGTTTGTTGGTTTTAGGCCTAACCTTTTTGAGCGTACGGGGCGGCTGGCAATTAGCCCCCATCAGCCAAAGCATGGCGTATTTTTCTACCAAGCCTATCTTAAACCATGCGGCCGTGAATACTTCCTGGAATTTGGCTCAGGATGTTACGAATAATTTAGCTGGAAATACGGCCGACTTTCATTACTTGCCCGAGGCTCAGGTGGATTCGATTTTACACAAATTTGAGTCAGGAGATTCGTTGGCCCGAACGGAAATACTCACCAACAAGCGTCCCAATGTCGTCTTCATTATCCTAGAAAGTTTCACGGCTGATGTCGTAGAATCATTAGGGGGTGAGACGGGAATAAGTGCCGAATTAGGGCTTTTGATGAAGCAGGGCCTATCTTTTACGAATTTGTATGCTTCGGGAGATCGTACAGATAAAGGCTTAATTGCCGTGATGAGTGCATTCCCAGCGCAGGCTACAAAAAGCATTATTTCGGAGACGGATAAACAGGAAAAATTACCCTCAGTCGCTCAAGTATTTAAAGAGCAAGGCTATCAAACTACCTTCATGTATGGGGGTGAAAGTGAGTTTTTTGGGTTTAAGCCCTACGTGTTGAGTCATGGGTTTGATCGCTCCACCGACAAGCATGCGTTTGCGGAGAAGGATCAAAATTCCAAATGGGGAGCGCATGATGGTGTGGTGTTTAAGCGTTTTCAGTCTGAATTGGGTCAATTAAAACAGCCGTTTTTCGCGACCATGCTCACGCTTTCGAATCATGAGCCCTTTGAAATTCCGGAAACGCCACGTTTTCCTGGGTCCGATTTACCGAATCGCTTTCGAAGCACAGCCTTTTATACCGATAAATCCTTGGGTGCTTTTATCCGATCTGCACGTAAAGAGTCTTGGTTTAAACATACGTTGTTTGTTATTGTGGCTGATCACGGTCACCGCTTGCCAAAAGAAAAATATGCGATTTCGGAATCACAACGCTTCCACATTCCTTTGGTATTTTTTGGCGATGTGATTAAACCTGAATTTCGTGGAAAACAGCTTCCGGTATTTGGTAGCCAAACGGATATCGCTAAAACCGTGTTAGGCCAAATGGGATTGGATGGCAGTCGGTTTGCCTTTAGTCAAGATTTATTTGCCACACATCCAGATCGGGGTTATGCATTCTTTGACTGGGATAATGGTTTTGGAGTAATCAGTAAACAAGGATTTACTAGTTATGATAATGCGGGTAAGCGCCTGATCAAGCAGGAGGGAAGTACGCGTTTATTGCCCTTTGGTCAAGCATACATGCAAAAAGTATTTGCTACATACTTGAGTTATTAAGCGAGTATGCTTATATCTTGAATGGCGATTGTCTTCTGAGTTTGAAACCCTTCGCCGTATGTCACCCCAATCTTGTGTCCCATTTCGCGGGCTCGTGCTTCGATAAAGTGTAAGAATTCTGGACTCGAAATATACGATGCGGGTTCGATCGAATTAGGATCAAAAAACTGGCTACGAAACGCACGAATTGCGGCTTCTTTCGTTGGCCATTGTTCGGTAATGTCAACCACAAAATCTGGCTCCAAATAGCGATCCTGAATGTAATGAAAGACTTGTTTGGGGCGCCATTCCGTTTGTTTTTCGCCATTGCGTGACGTTTCAATCTTGCGCAAGCCACTCAAAAAACAAGCATCTATGGCCAATTGTGCACCTTTTCCGTGGTCGGGGTGCCGATCTTCCAACGCGTTAGCTAATACAATATCTGGCTGATATGCCCGAATCACTTCAATTAACTTCAATTGGCTTGCCTGATCATTCACAAAAAAACCATCGGCTAACCCAATATTCTCACGTACTTGTATGCCTAAGATTTTCGTTGCCGCTGCAGATTCAGCCAAGCGAATTTCCGGTGTTCCGCGTGTGCCTAGTTCACCCCGTGTAAAATCGACGATGCCAACTTTCTTACCCAGTGCTAATTGCTTACGGATTGTTCCTGAGCAAGCTAATTCAGCATCATCTGGATGCGCAGCCATCACTAATATGTCAAGTTTCATCGGATCGTACAGATTTAGTGAATGCGAAGTCGTCTACCAGCACGAATAGTGGAGGAAAGACGCAGGCCGTTTAGTTTGGCTAATTTATTCACCGACATCCCTGCGCGTTGCGCGATGGTATACAATGAATCTCCTGCACGTACTTTCACCCAAGCTTTGCGACGGGTTTTGATTTTGTCCCCCACGCTTCCATATTCATTACGCAGGGAAAGTGCACGGGCATTAAATGTTTGGGCTGTGATTAATAAATGGTCTGACAAGGGTTCGCCAGTTCCAAAATTAAATACCTGATTCGGATTGAATGGGTTTCCCTCATACCGTGTTTCAAAGTGCAAGTGTGAACCTGTACTCCGTCCCGTATTTCCACCTAGGCCAATTTCATCTCCCGCTTTAACGAAAGTTCCCGGCTCTAGATTTTGCTTCGAAAGGTGACCATAAAGTGTTTCTAATCCATTGTAGTGACGAACGACCATAAATTTACCGTACCCACCCCAGTCCACACTGGCCACACGAACAATTCCATCAAACGCTGAATAAACTGGATATCCCGTCTCTAAATCTAAATCCACTCCGGCATGTAAACGGCCCCAACGCGGTCCAAAAGGACTTGTTTGTTTCACAGTGGCTAACGGCGGAGACCAGTTACGGCCAGCTGGTAAATTGTATAATTCTAAATCTACAGGCTCATCGAAATCCTTTGCATTGATATCGTATGGATCAATACTTTTGGTATCCCAAATCGAATAATAGGACGCCACCGAGACAAAATCCTCCGATCCAACCGGTGCATTTTCTTCCTCAATTTCCACGACTAACGCCTCACCTTCATCTATGGAGGTAGTATCGAAATTACTGATCGTCGGATTAAGGATTTTCAATGGTTCGTACTTACGTTCCTGCAGCTCAGATCCCTGAATGGCCGTCGCTGTACTCTCACTCTCCGTGCGAAAAGTCAGTGGAGGTAGTTCGTCTAAATCGTTCTTTTTAGCGGAATTGTTTTGATACAAGTTGGCATTCGACTTGAAATCAATCTTCGTATTCTTCTTAAATAACTTTTTTTCTTGGGCATACGCGCTCAATGTCACAAAGACAAGCGCTAATCCCCAAACTAGTTTTTTGATACTCATGAAATCGTATTAATGTAAATTGCTCGCGGCCAACCATCTTTCCGCGTCCAAAGCAGCCATACAGCCACTTCCTGCCGCCGTAACGGCTTGTCGGTACATCGAATCCTGGACATCCCCACACGCGAAAACGCCCGGGATATTTGTCTTACTGGTACCTTTTTCTGTTATTAGGTATTCTTGAGCATCCATGTCCAATTGGCCTTTAAAGATGCTGGTATTCGGTTGGTGACCAATCGCCACAAAGAAACCCGTTAAGGCAATTTCCTCTTTCGCTTGCGTAACATTATTTTTAATGCGAATGCCCGTCACACCATTGGCATCACCTAAAATTTCTTCTGTTTCTGAATTCCAATGAATCGTGATTTTCGGATTCTTTTTTACACGCTCCTGCATGATTAGGGATGCACGCATTTCGTCCCGACGAACAATCAGGTGAACTTGGGTACACAAATTAGCCAGGTAACTTGCTTCTTCTGCGGCGGTGTCACCGGCGCCAACAACCGCTACGGTTTGATTGCGGTAGAAAAATCCATCACAAACAGCACAAGCCGAAACGCCTAAACCATTGTAGGTTGTTTCCCCTTCAAGTCCAAGCCATTTAGCCGATGCTCCCGTGGCAATAATGACTGAATCAGCTAAAATTTCAGTGGTTCCATCGATCCACACTTTCTTTGGTTGGCTTGAAAAATCAACTTTCGTTGCCATACCAAAACGCACATCCGTCCCAAAACGCTTCGCTTGATTCTCTAAATCAACCATCATGGTAGGCCCATCTACACCCTGCGGATAGCCTGGAAAATTGTCAACCTCCGTTGTCGTCGTTAATTGACCACCTGGCTGCCCTCCCATGTACATAACGGGATTTAATCCAGCGCGTGAGGCGTAAATTGCGGCCGTATATCCCGCAGGTCCAGAACCAATAATTAAGCATTTAATCGTAGAAGCCATAGCTGATAAAAATTCGTTGAAATGAGCCGACAAAATTCGGCAAATAAGTGCAGAATGCCAAACGATGAAAATTTCAGTTTAGTTCCTTACATTTGTTTCAACCTCTTTTCAAACGAATGAAATCTAAGAATATTACACACAACCTAACATTTTGGGTGCTTTTATCCATCTTGATTGGCGTACTTGTTGGCCATTTTGCACCTTCTCTCGCTTTATACCCTGTTTTTGATAGTAAAATAAGCTATAGCTTGCTGGGCGCCGATTTGGCTTTTGGCCCTACCTTGAGCGAAGTTTTTAGTGGTATTTTTATTAGTCTTGTCAAATTATTTATTCATCCCATCATCTTTTTGACGATCAGTTTAGGAATCGTGAACATGGGAAATTTAAAGAAGGTCGGCCGGGTGGGCGGGAAGGCTTTATTGTATTTTGAGGTAGTCACCACAGTTGCGTTGTTGATCGGTTTATTTGTTTCGAATATATTAACTCCTGGCGAGGGCGTCATTCGAGGCGATGTCGCTGGTGGAGATATTTCGAAATATACCGCAAAGGCCGCTTCGTTCAGTTGGATCTTATTCCTAAAAGAAAATTTCACCATTCAAGTTTTAGGCTTCTCCTTGTTCTTTGGCACGTTCCTGAATTTTGTTCGTGGTAAAGCCAAAATGGTGTCCGGTATGCATCAAGCATCGGACTGGGTGTTTAAAGCCTTGCATGCGATCATGTATTTAGCCCCCTTGGGAGCTTTAGGAGGTATGGCATATACGATCGGTAAATTTGGTATTCACTCGTTATTGCCTCTTGCGAAACTGATGGTTTCAGTCTATGCGACGATGGCCATTTTTATTTTTGTGGTGCTTGGTTTAATCATGCGTAATTGCGGAGAGCGCATCGGTAAATTCTTGAGCTATATCAAAGAAGAGTTGTTAATCGTTTTAGGAACCTCATCTTCAGAAGCCGCTTTACCTTCACTCATGTTGAAGTTGGAGAAAATGGGCTGTTCTAAATCCGTTGTAGGTCTTGTAGTTCCCGCAGGCTATTCGTTTAACCTAGACGGCACGAGTATTTACCTGTCCATGGCCACGTTATTTCTGGCCCAAGTGTATGGAATCCAATTGAACTGGGAGCAATTATTGACAATCATCGGAGTATTGATGGTAACCTCCAAAGGTGCCGCTGGTGTGACCGGGAGTGGATTTGTCGTTTTGGCTTCTACGCTAACGGCATTGCAGGTTATCCCATTGGAAGGTTTGGCATTGCTCTTAGGCGTAGATCGCTTTATGTCAGAGGCACGTGCGATTACCAATTTTATTGGCAATGGCGTAGCGACTGTTTGGTTAGCGAAACACGAAGGCGAATTTAATCCTCCAGTTACGGATTAGCCCGCATCCAATCCGCACGAAGTTTTAACTGTTCAGGCGTCGGATATAGTAAAGGGCGAATTGCTGCTTTACTTACCTGTGAAATAGGTGTAAAAGGTGCCTTTAGCGTGACAGAGGTGTATCCCCCCGATTCATTTGGGCGTGCAACCTCTAGGGTAAACATGTCGCCAGGCTGAATGATTTGTAAAATCTTCTTCATGTTTTTGCCAAAGTTCTCCATATCAATCGGTAAGCCATTCAAACTGATAAACTCATCTTTGACTTGTAAACCGAGCGCTTCTCCCTGCGCATTAATTGCGGATTTACTTTCCACATACGCGCGTTTTGTTTCCATCTTAATGGCTAAGCCCTGCGGATCAAAACCAGGGGATTTGATTTCTTCTTTTTGCGTGGTATCCCACGTATAGCCGATATGCTGCAACCAGGTCTCAATGGGCAATGGCTCATTTCCGGCTACATAGCGTTTGAAGAAATCACGTAAAGCAGGCATTTTTGTCATGCGCACTAAGGCCTCAAATAATTCATCATCCTGAAATGATTTATTCGGTCCATAGGTTTTTGCCAGCTCAGTCATCATTTGTTGTGTACCATAAGCCCCGTTAGACTGCTGGCGCAAAAACAAATCTAATCCCCAACCAATCAGCGCGCCTTTTTGGTACACATTCCCATATTGCTCTTTGTGCTTCCCTAAGACTTGTTGGCTCATCACCGTAAACGGAACCTTCGCATCGAAATGCATGTCCATGTTTTCTTTTTTCTCTTGAATGGTCTTGAAGAAATCATTCCACGTAGTCAGCTCGTATTTTGCTTGCATGTGGTGTGCTGCATATTCCGTCAAGCCTTCATATAACCACAGGTGCTGGGACATCTTCGGTTCATTAAAGTCAAATGAACCGATTTCCTCTGAGTGAATCGACAAGGGTGTTACGATGTGAAAAAATTCGTGTGCGCAGACATCACGAATGGTTTGGCTGAGTTGCTCTGCATTTCCTTCCGGTAGGTAGTAGAACGAGGATTGCGCATGTTCGAGTGCTCCGTAGCTTCCACCTTTGAGGTTGTCTGAAAGCACCACTAAAAAAGCATAGCGCTTGACGGGCAACTTTCCGCCCAGGTATTTCCGTTGGGCATCGAGCAGTGGTTCAACTTTCGCAGCGACTTGTTTGGCGCTCAAGGTATTGTTTGGGGAATACAAGGAGATGATAATCTCCGTTTCACCCATCATGATTTTGGCGGTATCTGCCGGAGAATACATAATTGGGGAATCCACTAATTCTTGGTAGGATGCCGCCAAATAGGTATCCACATCACCTTGAGTGGTATTCTTCAGTGAGCTGACGCCCACTAAATGGCTCGGTTTTTCGATTTGTAATTTGATACGTTGTTTTTCCTGTCCGCTCACATAGCCTAAAATGGTGTGTGTATTCAATGCAAACAAGGTGTCTTTTTGGAAATTACTGCCAGCCGGTTCGAAGATATATTCGCCTTTCACTTCGGGACTATCCCACGTATCATTTGCCTCATACCGCACATAGGCTAATTTAGTCGCATCTGAAATCTGGTATTGATTGACATTTTTCTTGGTTACCGTCAGTGATTTTCCTTGTTGGTCGAAGGCCTGAAAATTGACTATGTAACGCCCATAATCATAATTGGCATACGTTCCCGGCACAATCTTTGGGAAATTAAACTGTATGCTTTTTTGTTTTTGCGGCGGGAAATTCATTTGAATTTTCAACCGATCTTCGGCCACATCTTTTAGATTGATTTGAACGTTGAACCCTTGACCAAAAACGGAGGTTCCCATGCAAAGGAGACAAGCGAGTATGAATTTCTGCATATTAGTTTTTGTAATTGATCGCTGTATGTGGATCAATTTTGTTGATAAAATGTGTTGGAATATAAATGATGATACTTACTAAAGCACAGGTGCCCAAGTTTACCCAAACCCATGTCAACCAGTCCCAGTGGATGGGAACTGCGTTCATGTAGTAATTCACGGGGTCTAGCGGGATGAGCTGGTAGGTGGCTTGGAGCCAACAAAACCCCATGGCGAGGATATTGCCTATTAGCAATCCTCTCAACAGGATAAAGAAACCGTTCCACCAGAAAATACTGCGAATCTGTGATGCTGAACTGCCAAGCGCCTTCAGTAAACCCACCATGGGTATACGTTCCATGATTAATACCCACAAGGTGGCAATGAGGTTGAAGCAAGCGACAATGAGCAAGAGCGAGATGAAAATGACGATGTTGCGATCCAGCATTTGCATCCAATCAAATAAGGCTGGAAAAAGTTCTACTTTGGTTTCTAATTTCCAGGTAGGATCGAGCGTTTTTGTTAATCGGTTCGCGGCGATATTTAGGTCTGCCGGTTGCTTCAAATAGATTTCATAAGTTCCGATCGAATCAGCGGAATACCCATTCATTTTTTGTACCCAATCACGATCAGCCAAGACGAATAGCTTATCTAATTCTTCTAAACCTGTTTCATAGATTCCTTGCACCTGTACTTTTCGGGGTCTATTGGGCTGGCTAAGGAAATACAGAATCAGCGATCCATTGACCCGCACTTTTAATTGTTGGGCTAATTCCTGACTCAATATGATGCTTTGGCCCTTATTCATTTGCCCGTTTCCGGCAATAATATTTTGTTTTACTTGTGCCAAAGGCATATCTGCACCGATTCCCTTAATCACGACACCCGCGAGTCCTTGGTCGCCTACCAAGATTCCAGGTTTTTGAACATGCGCTTGTAGATGATCTACGTAGGGATGCTTTCTGATGGTTTTTTCCCAGGCTTCGTTGCGTTGCATGGGCGATTCAGATAGGGAATGATTGCCTGAAATTTGGCTAATGCGCAGATCGCCGGAAAAGTTCGTAATCTTTTGAATGATGGCATTTTTAAAGCCAAAAAGGATGGAAAATGCAACGAGAATGATGCAAATCCCCAGCGAAATAGTGCCAATGCCCACATAAGTAACCGTTTTAGAGAACGATGTCTCGTGCGTATTTCGAATTCGGCGGGCGACGAACAGGGGGAAATTCACGGTTATTATTTTTATAAAATTTATCGGATATTTGATCATTCTAATCCGAAGCGCAAAGAAAATGGGAATGGCTCGAAACTACAAGTTAATAGCAGTATTGTTTTTGATGGCAATGCAAGGGATTTTCGCTCAAGCGATTCCCGGATCGTATCAAACAAATCGTTATTTTTCATTACTTAAAGGGAAGTCGGTGGGCCTAGTGGTCAACCATACGTCGGTGATTGGGTCGACGCATTTGGCCGACAGCCTGTTGCGTGCGGGTATTTCAGTCAAGCGTGTCTTCGCGCCTGAACATGGATTTCGGGGAACAGCAGATGCCGGCGCGCATATTGATAATGAGGTCGATCGCCAAACGGGCTTACCCTTGATTTCATTATACGGAAAGCATAAAAAGCCAACTCCAGAAGATTTGCAGGGTTTGGATGTCGTGGTGTTTGATATTCAAGATGTGGGTGCGCGGTTTTATACGTATAGCTCAACTTTGTTTTATGTGATGGAGGCTTGCGCAGAGAATAAGGTGAAGTTATTGATTTTGGATCGGGCTAATCCCAATGGACATTATGTAGATGGTCCGGTGTTAGATCGCAAATTTGCTTCGTTTGTGGGTTTGAATCCCATTCCCGTGGTACATGGTTTAACGATGGGGGAGTTTGCGGGCATGATCAACGGTGAGGGGTGGCTGGCCAACGGCCTCACTTGTGATGTTCAAGTGATTGCTTGTCGGTCCTACAAACATCGGAATGCCGTTCCGCTGACGATTGCACCATCCCCAAATTTGCCAAATGATCAGTCGATTGGTTTATATCCTTCACTTTGTTTGCTGGAACCCACCATTGTGAGTGTGGGTCGTGGCACCCTGACGCAGTTTCAGGTGTTAGGTACACCCAATCCGGCGGCAGGTTCATATACGTTTACACCGGTTCCTACTCCCGGCGCGATGGACCCTCCTTTGAAAGATCAATTGTGTTATGGCCTTGATTTGCGCGAGGTGAATACGCGGGAACTTGGGTTTTCATTGAAATACTTAATTCATTTCTTTCAGGCGACAGGGAGGAAGGAATCCTTTTTTACTTCGGCATCTTTCTTTGATAAATTAGCAGGAACAGATTCGATCCGTTTACAGCTGTTGGCTGGTAAATCGGAGGCAGAAATTCGTGACTCGTGGCAACCGGCATTGGAGGCCTACAAAAAAATGCGTAAACGCTATTTAATTTATCGCGATTGATAGCCTGTTTTTCCTCATAAATTGCGACCTTTGCCGTTTATTTTTAAGCAAAAAGCTTTATGGCGGAAAAAATTATCATTCTTGACTTTGGTTCTCAGGTGACGCAATTGATTGCACGCCGCATTCGTGAGACTCAAGTATATTGCGAAATTCATCCATTTAATCACATTCCCGAGTTGGACGATTCTGTCAAAGGGATCATCTTGTCGGGTAGTCCATGTTCGGTCCGTGAGGCGGATTCTCCGCGGGTTAATTTAGAGCAATTTGGTAATCGGCCTATTTTAGGAATTTGCTATGGTGCGCAGCTACTTGCTTATTTGGGTGGAGGCTCTGTGGAGGCATCTGATCACAGGGAATACGGTCGGGCACACATGACAACGGTAAAATCGAGTCCTTTGTTGGCCGGCTTATCTTCAAATTCGCAAGTTTGGATGTCGCATGGTGATACGATTATGGAATTGCCAGCGCAATATGAGGTGATTGGTTCGACGGAGTCGGTACGGGTGGCGGCGTTCGCACATGTGGATAAGCCGATTTACGCGATTCAATTCCATCCGGAAGTAACACATTCCTTGGAGGGGGGAGCCTTGATCAAAAACTTTGTGGTCAACATTTGTGGATGTGCGCAAACATGGACGTCGGATTCCTTTGTGGATCGCACAGTGGCGGAATTGAAAGTGAAATTAGGAAACGATAAAGTGGTGTTGGGTCTATCCGGTGGGGTAGATAGTTCGGTGGCTGCGGTGTTATTGCATCGGGCGATTGGCAAGAATTTATTTTGCATATTCGTGGATAATGGTTTGTTGCGCAAGGATGAATTTGAGCAAGTATTAGAATCATATACGGAGCTAGGTTTGAATGTCAAAGGCGTCAATAGCAAGCAATTGTTTTACGATGCCTTGAAGGGATTGAAAGATCCGGAAGATAAGCGGAAGGCGATTGGAAAAACATTTATTGAGGTTTTTGATCACGAGGCGCATTTAATTGAGGGTGTGGCTTGGTTAGGTCAGGGTACAATTTACCCAGATAAAATCGAGTCGGTGTCATTAAAAGGCCCAAGTGCAACTATCAAATCTCACCATAACGTAGGTGGTTTGCCAGACTTCATGAAATTAAAGGTGGTGGAGCCATTAGAGGCTTTATTTAAGGATGAGGTGCGTTTAGTGGGTAAGACCTTAGGTGTCCCTAAAGATATTTTAGGACGTCATCCATTCCCGGGGCCGGGTTTAGGTATTCGTATTTTGGGTGATATTACGCCAGAGAAAGTGGACATCTTACAAAAGGTAGATGCCATCTTTATTAATGGTTTGAAGGAAGATGGTTTATATGATCAGGTTTGGCAGGCAGGAGCGATTCTTTTGCCTATTCAATCGGTGGGTGTGATGGGTGATGAACGTACGTATGAGCAGGTTGTTGCCCTTCGTGCCGTGAGTAGTGTGGATGGGATGACTGCCGACTGGTGTCATCTGCCTTATGAGTTCCTAGGTCGTATTTCCAATGAAATTATCAATAAGGTCAAAGGCGTAAATCGCGTGGTGTATGATATTTCATCGAAACCACCAGCAACGATTGAGTGGGAGTAAGATAATTAGACGTTGGACGCTGGACGTCAGAAGTTGGATTAGACGTTAGACGTTAGTCGTCAGACGTTAACATATTTAGTAGAGACGCGAGAAATCGCGTCTTTTTTTATACAAACCAATGTCCAATGTCCAGCGTCTAGCGTCCAATGTCTAACGTCTAGTGTCCAGCGTCTAATTGTCTTGCAAATATGCAAGACAAATGTATAATGGTCTCCGTCGCTTTTTGCATATCCTGCACAGAAACCCATTCCTGTTTGCTGTGGAAGGCATGTTCGCCAGCAAAGATATTCGGGCAGGGGAGTCCCATAAATGTCAAACGTGAACCATCAGTACCTCCGCGAATCGAACAGGTTTCAGGTTTCAATCCAGCAAGTTTCATCGCTTCCATCGCATAGCCCATGCACTGCGGATGATCTTTCAAGATCTCATACATGTTCCGGTATTGTTCATTCTGTTCGAAAGTAGCTGAAGCATTCGGGTAGTTAGCTAAGACTTTTTGGCTGATGGATTGTATCAATTCCCCATATTCGGCCAACTTAGCAGTATCAAAATCCCTTAGTATAAAATCTATGTGCGCTTCCTCCACGGATCCTTGAATATCCGTCGGGTGAATAAATCCTTGTTTGCCTTCGGTCGTTTCTGGACTCAATGTGTCTTTCGGTAAAGCAGCAATAATTTCTGCGGCAATTTTCAAGGCACTTTCCATGCGGCCTTTAGCAAAACCAGGATGCTGCGATATGCCTTGAATATATACCGTAAATCCATCTGCTGAGAACGTTTCATTTTCTAAGTGACCTCGCTTTTCGCCGTCCAGGGTATACGCGTAGGTGGCGTTAATTTTGGATAGGTCGATGTGGTCTGTGCCGCGGCCAACTTCCTCATCGGGGGTGAAAACGATGGAAATGGGGCCGTGAGGTACTTCGGGATGGGCTACCCAAAAGGCAAGTGCATCCATAATTTCTGCCACCCCTGCTTTATTATCTGCACCTAAAAGTGTTTTACCACTGGCTGTAATGATATCATTTCCATACTGTTCCAATAAATCCGGATGCTCAGCCGCTCGAATGATTACACTCGGGTCATCTGGTAAAACGAGATCCTGTCCTTGATAGTTTTCATGCACGATCGGTTTCACATCTGCCCCTGAACAATCTGGTGAGGTATCCATGTGCGCACAAAAACAAATCGTAGGTGTTTCATGCGCGACATTGCCAGGTAAAAACGTGTAGACATAACCGTATTGGTCAAGTTCAGCGTTTGTTAGTCCTAATTCGTGAAGTTCATCCACTAAAACCTTTCCTAAATTCTTCTGTTTTTCGGTCGAAGGGCTTAGCAACGAGCGCGGATCTGATTGGGTATCAATTTGCACATAGCGAAGAAATCGTTCCGTTGACGTGAAATGATACTTCTTGAGTAAATCAGATATCAAAGCCATAAAATTGAATTTATTTGAAATATTAGAAGAAAAAATTGTGTTAAATGAATTTATTTTAATAGGATTTATAAAGGTAATTAACCTTTCAAAATATCGTCTTATATTCGGGCTTTGATTTTGCGAAACAGTTCTAAACTGTTTCGTCAATTGTAAATCTTTTGTCTTTTTATTTTTAAGATTATGTCTCAAAATGCAGTGATCCAAGTGGATGGTAAAAGTTTTGAATTTCCGACATTAGAGGGAACAGAACACGAAAAAGCCATCGACATTGCCAAATTACGTGATTTGACAGGATACGTTACTTACGATCCAGGCTACAAAAACACGGGTGCAACCAAGAGTGCTATTACATTTTTAGATGGCGAAGAAGGAATTCTAAGACATTGTGGCTACAGTATTGAGGAATTAGCTGATCAAGCTAGTTTTCTAGAAGTTGCCTATTTATTACTTCATGGTGAATTACCTACCCAAGCTCAGCTTGACGCGTTTGAGGAATCCATCAAAAAATATTCAGTTGCCAATTCAGCTTTATTGAAAATTGCGGAGGCTATCCCTACATCTACACACCCAATGAGCGAGTTATCTGCTTTAGTAGGTTTGATGGAAGGACAATATGCTAGCAATGAACCAGCGGAAAACATCTTACGTTTGCTAGCTGCATTGCCAATTTTCGCAGCTTGGAATTACAAAAAATCAATTGGAGAACCGATTGTCGCGCCAGATCAATCGTTGGACTACTGCTCTAACTTCTTGAAAATGATGTTTGCCAAACCAGGCGAAACCTATCAAGTAGACCCAATCGTTTCCAAAGCATTAAATAAGTTATTGATTCTGCATGCGGATCACGAGCAAAACTGCTCAACGTCTACGGTACGTTTGATTGGCTCATCTCATGCAAGTATTTTCTCTTCGATTTCGGGAGGTATTCAAGCGTTGTTTGGTCCGCTACATGGTGGTGCCAACCAAGCTGTCATTGAGATGTTAGAAGAAATCAAGCTAGCAGGTGGAGATACACAGAAATTCGTTGAAATGGCGAAGGACAAAAACTCTGGCTTCCGTTTGATGGGTTTTGGTCACCGCGTTTACAAGAATTTTGATCCACGGGCTCGTATCATTAAAGTAGCTGCAGATGATGTATTGACTGCTTTAGGTGTGAAAGATCCAGTTTTAACGATTGCACAAGAACTAGAAGCGGCTGCTTTGAGCGATGATTATTTCGTAGCTCGTAAGTTGTATCCGAATGTGGATTTTTATTCAGGTATTATTTACCGTGCGTTACATATCCCAACGAACATGTTCACGATCTTATTTGCGATCGGTCGTTTGCCGGGTTGGATTGCACAACACAAAGAAATGATGACTAATAAAGAGCCGATTGGCCGACCAAGACAAATATATGTGGGAGCAACTCCACGTGCATTTGTTCCAATGTCACAGCGCTAATTAGTTCTTAAATAATGTTAAAAAGGCCCTTGCTTGCAGGGGCCTTTTTGTTTTATCCCCCAATTCCCAGTAGTTTTGCATCCTATGACTCAAAAAAATAGGTTCATTCTCAGTGCATTATGCTTGTTGGCCTCCTTCATGGGCAATGCGCAAATCCAAAAAGGCTTAGGTACGTTTTACCATAATAGACATTGGGGTGGTCGCACGTACTCAGGAGAAAAATACCATCCATACGTTTATACAGCTGCACATAAATCCTATCCGATGGGATCTTGGGTAGAAGTAACTTTAGTTAAAACAGGTAAAAAAGTATTTGTGCGTGTGAATGACCGCGGTCCATTTTTTCGGGGTGGCGTGATCGATGTGTCTAAACGTGCCGCACAAGATTTAGGTTTAGTCCCATTCGGTATGTCCAAAGTGGAAGTCCGACTACTTTCCCCGGAAGAAATTACGGATTCATTGAAAATTTCGTGGGATCAACGCGATTCTGTGGGCCGAGCGGAACACCCAATCGCTCCCAAAAAGAAGAAAAAGTCAACACGCAAAAAGAGTAAAAAGCGTAAAAAGAAAAAAGTACGTCGTTAATTCGAACGTAGTCGTATTTCGATGCGGCGGTTCATTTGTCGGTTAAGTTTTTCCTTCGGAACCGTATTTCCCATTCCTTGCGTGAAGATCCGATCAGCCGCAATACCCAATTTGATCAAATGCATTTTTACGGCTAATGCGCGTTTTTCAGATAAAATTTGATTACTCGATGCATTTCCGATGTCATCGGTATGTCCTTGTATATCAATAGATTGTGATGGATTTTCTTGTAAGTAGTTTGCTAATTTGGCTAAACAATCAGGAATGGGTTCCGTCAAATTCCACGCATTATTCGCAAACTGAATGGCTTCGAAGCTAAGTGAATCAAATTGAATTCGTTTAACCGGTGCTTTCAGCCAGACATTTGGAGAAATATAAACACGCGCTATATCTAATTCACGTTCAGGTTCGGTCGATTTACGTGAAATGAAATACGAATCGATCTCTGGTCCCATCGAAATACCTGCATCATGGCTGGAGGTGTTCAATATTTGTAAAGCCTCTGGGCTTTCTCCGGCAATGATGGGATATCGGGTTTGGTAATAGTCAAGCCCCCCTTTTCCGCCTGATTTACTACTCGAAAATAGGAAGATAGATTTGTTGGCTAATATATAGGGACCTTGTTCATCTTCATTTGAATTAATCAGGTTACCGACATTTTTAGGGGTATTCCAGCGTCCTTGATCATCTTTTTCGCTAACCCAAATATCTCGTTTTCCATATCCGCCGAGTCGGTCCGATGAAAAGTACAGTTGTTTTCCATCCGGACTAATGTGCGGCTGGCCTTCCCACTCATGTGAATTAATTAAGAAGCCTAAATTTTTCGGCTTTGTCCATGAATCCCCAATCCGCTGGCTTTCATATAAATCACAGCCACCAAAGCTGTTTGGGTATTCGCAGGCAGAAAAGTATAGTGTTTTACCATCCTTGGTCAGGCTAGGAGTTCCTTCATTATTTTCTCGATTAATTGCATCGATGGGTGCAGGCGCATCAAAATGCTGTCCATTCCAATGTGCGACAAAAAGTTCTTCATCTGATTTAGCCGCTTTGCGGATCGTCAGGTAGAGATTTTGGCTGGCTGCATTAAAATGTGGAAAGTATTGGGTACGTTGTAAATTTAGTTCCGTAATAGGCGAGGGGAGGCTATCCAGCGGCATGCAAAAAGCGACAAATGGGATGAGCCAGGCCAACATACCTTAGGGGATTTGTAGGAACTTATGGGTTTGAACTGAAATGCGCCAACGAGGATTTGATTTGACAAAATCGACAATCAAGGGATTGATTGTTTCTTGTTTAGACCACTCAGGTTGTAAATATAAGTCCGCTTCAGCTGGAATCTTATCAGCCCAAGCTGTTGCCCAAGCCATATCTGACGGATGAAAAATCACCACTTTTAATTCATTCACCTGGTGAAGAATGGCAGGATTAGGTTCCTTGAATTTTTTAGGTGAGAAACAAATCCAATCCCAGGTTCCGGTAACCTCCTCACAAACTCCAGAAGTTTCGATGTTGGTCTGAAAACCTGCTTGCTTTAGTGCCTCAGTTAAGGGACCTAAATCATGCATTAATGGTTCTCCACCCGTGATAACGACGAGTCGGCATGGAAATGCCAATGCTTCATTGACTAATTCACTTACTGATTTGCGGGGATGGGTGTCAACTGGCCAAGATTCTTTGACATCGCACCAGTGGCAACCGACGTCACAGCCTCCCAAACGTATAAAATAGGCGGCATGTCCTTGATATTTTCCTTCACCCTGAATCGTGTAAAAAGATTCCATGACGGGATATTCAAAAACATCTGATTTTGCGCCTGTTTTTATATCTTTGAGTTTGGATTGCATATTGACCTAAAATTCGCAGTAAAAATACGGGTTGATTTGTAATTTAACTAATCAGAATTCGTTCTAGCGCTAGCTTAAGAATTCTTTTTATTCTTTTTCATGTCAAAAGCATCACGTACACGTCCACTTTGGAATGTTCTATTCGTAGCCATTACGGCTATGCTGTTGACTGCTTGTTGGTCCGCCCGGTGCCCCCGTGAAACATGTCGGGTGCGTGTAGAACACCGACATGGTGAAAGTTATTACCGCCCACGTGAGGCCATGTCATGGATGTGGACACCTCGTTATAAACATGTTCGGGTAGGTGCCAATGGTCAGAAAGAGGTTGTGACGAGCAAACCTTGGTACAATATTTTATCACGAAAAAAGCCAGCTCCAGCTGCGAAGCCACGTTAATATGTCGCAAGTCATCGTAGGAGCTGCTGTTTTAAATCAGACTCCGTTAGATTGGGAAGGGAACTACCTTCGAATTAAGTCGGCCATCACCGAGGCAGAAGCCGCGGGCGTTCAGGTACTTTGTTTGCCTGAAATGTGCTTAACAGGTTATGGCTGTGAGGATCAGTTTTTAGCCCCATTTACAGAAACCAAAGCGATTGAATACCTCCATAAATTAGCCTCCGAAACTACGTCCATGTTTATTTGGATCGGTTTACCGATGCGTCACGAGGGTATTTTGTTTAATGTGGCCGCGGGGATTACCGCTGGAAAAGTAGTCGCTTTGATTCCTAAACAGCATTTGGCCGACGATGGTGTACATTATGAGCCGCGTTGGTTTACCCCCTGGCCCGCAGGAAAACGCTCCCAGTGGCAGGGCATACCTTTTGGCGATTACCGTGTCCGTGTAGGTTCATGGACGATGGGTGTTGAAATTTGTCAGGATGCTTGGGAAGGCGATAAACGGCCTGCACACGCGCTAGCGAAACGTGGAGTTTCAATCATAGTTAATCCTACGGCTTCGCATTTTTCTTTTGGAAAATCACAGATTCGTCAAGCCTTAACCCGCGAAGGATCTCGCATCATTGATGGGGTTTATGTTTTTGCTAATTTATTGGGAAATGAATCTGGTCGCGTGATATTTGACGGGGATGCCTATGTGGCTGACCGTGGTAATATTATCAGTCAATCCAATCGTTTTTCCATGAACGATCATGAACTGATTTATGCCTCTGTGGAGTTGAAATCGGTTAATGACGCTGGGGATGATGTCATTTCATTGCCTGCGATGGAAGAGGTTCTGGGTGGTACGCAGACTTTTGTGGCGGCCAACTGGGAATCTTCGGAACATATAAAGGAAGAAGAATTTGCGCGTTCGGTGTCTTTAGGATTGTGGGATTATGTGCGCAAATCTTATTCGTATGGCTTTGTTATTTCACTTTCGGGTGGGGCAGATTCATCTGCGATTGCTTCATTATGTTATTTAGCGTCTCAATTGGCCGAAAATCAGCTGGGTTGGGAAGGGATGAAAAAGCGTTTGGCATATATTCCTTGGATGGATTCGACGCCTAACGTTAAGGAATTTGTCAAACGATTCATTCGTACCTTATATCAAGGAACAGTTAATTCTTCCGCTGAAACGCGCGCCTCAGCTCGGACCTTAGCGGATTGCATTGGTTCCGATCATTCCGAAATTCAGATTGATGGTTTGGTGGCGGAGTATCGCCAACTCATCGAAGGGGCGATTGGTCGTGAATTGAGCTGGAAAACAGATGACATTACTTTGCAAAATGTGCAAGCACGTGTTCGTGCCCCGAGCGCGTGGATGTTGGCCAATATTAACAACGCCCTCCTTTTAGCTACTTCGAATCGTTCGGAAGCGAGTGTGGGCTACGCCACCATGGATGGCGATACCTCGGGTTCTATCTCACCGATTGCCGGCATTGATAAATCATTCATTCGTGTTTGGTTGAAATGGATGCAAGAAACGGGCTTATCGGGCACGTGGAAGGTTTCAGGTTTATCGGGCGTGAATGCCTTAGAGCCGAGTGCGGAATTACGTCCATTGGATTCAAAGCAGGTAGATGAGGAAGATTTGATGCCATATCCGATCTTGAACTCCTTGGAACGCTGGTCGTTTTATGAGCGATTGTCGCCTGCTGCATGTGTTTCAAAATTAAATCAAGTATATGGTGCGCAGTTTGATGCGACCAAATTAGATGAATTTGCCCATCGATTCTTTCGTTTATGGGCACGAAATCAGTGGAAAAGGGAGCGTTATGCCCCAGGTTTCCACGTAGATGATTACAGCCTTGATCCCAAATCGTGGTTGCGTTTCCCGATTTTATCGGCTGGACTTGAAAAAGATTTACCTGCATGCATTTAGTAGTTGACATTGGAAATACAGACATCGTCTGTGGATTCTACACCGAAACGGAGTGGAAAGTGATTTTACGTACCCCTACGCATCAGCCTTGGAGCGCGATTCGGATGGAGCATTGGATTCAGAAGGAGCTTACGGATAAAGGTTTTCCGGAGGTTAAGGTAGAATCGATTTTGATTAGTTCCGTGGTGCCTTCGGTGTTAACCCAAATCCAAAAAGGATTGGAGCATTGGGTAAACTATCCCGTAAAGGTGATGGGACCTAAATTATATGCCACATTACCTATTGAGGTGATTAGCCCGGATGAAATTGGGGCTGATTTAGTTGCGAATTCAGTTTATGCGCATACAAATTATAACTCAGATGTGTTAATTGTGGATTTTGGAACTGCTTTGACGTTTACCTTAGTGGATGCACAGGGAAAAATGAAGGGGGTTTCGATTGCTCCGGGATTGAAAACTGCTGTTAAATCTCTGTTTTCAGAGACGGCGCAATTACCTGAAGTACCTTTGGAAATGCCCAATTCTGCCTTAGGTCATGATACCGTTTCTGCGATTCAATCTGGTATTTTATGGGGTTATGTAGGTATGGTTAAGGAAATGATTTCGCGCGTAAAAGAAGAGCGGGGACCGGGAGTTAAGGTGATTGCTACGGGTGGATTATCATCGATTTTAACTCCATTAGAGGCTTATTTCGACGAAGTAAATAAATTGATCACGTTAGAAGGTTTGCGCATCGTCGCACAACAATAATATGTCTACACCGCGCGAAGAAGGTTTTTATTTTCCAGCTGAATGGCATCCGCATGTAGCTACTTGGATTACATTTCCGCATAATGATCATTCCTGGCAAGGGGATAAATTAGCTGCGATGTATCCGGAGTATTTTGCGCTCATTCGGACAATTTCTCAAGGAGAATTAGTGAATATCCAGGTGAATGATGCGGCTTTGGCTACATTTATTCAAAGTCAATTCCCCGTATATGGGATTGATCCTCAACAGATTCGATTACATATTCGTCCCACGAATGATGCCTGGTGCCGCGATCATGGACCAGCATTTTTGGTCCATCAGTCCAGCGAGGCACGCTTAATTGTCGATTGGGAATACAATGCCTGGGGTGGAAAATATCCGCCTTTTTGCGATGACAATGCCTCCCCGAAAGCCATTGCCCAAACGCTAGGATTACGTTCTGTAAGCCCTGGTATTATTATGGAAGGTGGCTCTGTTGATTTTAATGGGGCAGGAACGGTGTTGACTTCACGGTCATGTTTACTGAACCCAAACCGCAATCCGCATTTGAGTCAAGCGGAAATCGAACAATATCTTTGTGATTATTATGGGGTCCAACAAGTCTTATGGGTTTCCGATGGTATCGTCGGGGATGATACGGATGGACACATTGACGATACGGTTCGTTTTGTTAATTCGAATACCGTGATTGCGATGGTGGAACCCCAGGTGGACGACGAAAACCATGCTGTTTTGGCTCAAAACCTGGCTGAATTGAAGGAAATGCGGTTGTTGAACGGAGAGCCGCTGAATATAATTGAACTACCGATGCCAGATCCAGTGGTCATCGATGATTTTCGGGCGCCAGGTTCGTATGCCAATTTCTACATTTGTAATGCGGGGGTGATTGTGCCTACGTTTGATTGTCCCCAAGATGCTTTTGCCTTGGCGACTTTGACACAATTATTTCCGGATCGTCCCGTTATAGGTCTTTCTGCTAAGCAAATTATTTGGGGGCAAGGAAGTTTTCATTGCCTAACCCAGCAAGAACCTCAAGCGAACACATGCGTGTAATTTTAGTTTTTTTAACGGTGGCCATCGTTTGGTCTTGTGCCAAAACTTCGTCAACGGTACCTTCGGTAGCTGAGCAAAATGTTGTGGTTAAGCCGGCCAATAAAGATGTGCAGTTTCACATGAAGACCATCACGGCGTATGATTTGCAAGAAAATGTCACGTTACGGGATGAAATACTGGTGCAACTTGCGGTGGTTCGGATTGTTGGCAATGATGTTTATCCCGAAAGTTCTCGTTTTGTATATGTAGGTTCTGTGGCGCAGGGCCAACAAATCTCCTTGGATTCCATTCGGTTGAAGCCCGTTACGATTGCTCCGGGGGAGCGCGTGGGAGTGCAAGTTTATTTGTGGGAATTAGATGATTATGCGAAAGACCAAGCATTTATTCATCAGTTGAATCAGGTGAGTGGTTTGGTTCAAATCCCGATGACCTTGATGGAGTGGAGCAGTTTCTCGAATCCATTGAGCTGGTTTATTTGGGGGGCGCGACTTGGGTCTGTTGGATTAGATTGGTGGGCCAAACGGGATGGAAAGGATTTATTAGGGGTTTCAGAGGTCCAATGGGATTATGCGGATATGTCTAAAGGAAAATCGGTTCGCTTTAAGCGAGGCACTTGGAAAGGTGGTAAGAAGGGGCTTGGGGCATATCAATATGGATTTTCATACGAGGTTCGTGTGAATGATTCACCCCGTTAGCTCTGTTTATTGGTTTAATATGCGTAATTTTGTAGCCTTGAAAAATAATTTTCAAGCGTAGTAGCATTAAATATGATTCGAAGTATCATCTTTTGCTTATTGGTTTCGATGTCTGCGGTTGCGCAGGTCGAATTCCCCATTACATTGGGTTCGAAGAAGATCGCTGCAAAGGATTTTGTGAATGATTACCGGAA
>CAZUAZ010000010.1:27617-36376 GCA_964618445.1 uncultured Aquirufa sp.
AGGTTGTTGGCAGGTGAAGCTTTCGATGTCCTAGCAAAGAAATATTCTGAGGATGATTTATCAGCTCCTAAAGGTGGTTCTTTAGGTTATGTGACAAGTTTACAATTACAATATGCTATTGAGAACGCAGTATATGCGTTGGATGTCAATGGTGTTTCACCGATAGTACGGACGGAAACGGGGTATCATTTGGTTAAAGTATTGGCCATTCGGCCTAATCAAGGCAAGATCAGATTAGCACATATCTTGGTATCGGTGCCTGTGAATGCAGCTACAAATTTGCAAGTGGATGCAAAGAATCGGATTGATCAGGTACAGAAATATTTGGAGAAGGGAGAAGATTCATTTGAATTGATTTGTAAAAATTACTCGGAGGATCCGTATTCCAAGGGACGTGGAGGTGAATTACGCCGCTGGTATTATGCGTCGGACTTGAGTGAAGAATTGCAAAGTCAATTATTTTCGATCCAACGCTTAGGTGATTTCACGGCACCAATTCGAACAAATTTAGGTTGGCAAATTTTCAAGTTATTAGACAAAAAACCATTGCTGAGTTATGA
The DNA here is from genome assembly GCA_964618445.1 of uncultured Aquirufa sp. Classification (GTDB taxonomy): domain Bacteria; phylum Bacteroidota; class Bacteroidia; order Cytophagales; family Spirosomataceae; genus Aquirufa. Next base: position 28,178 of record CAZUAZ010000010.1, read on the forward strand.
GGAGATGGCGGAATACATTCGTCAAAAAGTCATGACTGACCTAGAGCGTGTTGCGATGATTCGTCGGTCCTTCATGACGCGTGTTCGTGCAGAAAACCAGGTAGTGATTGTTGAGGCAGCGAAAAAGATAGCCTTGGAGCGTTTTGCACAGGATCGGGTAGGGGATGAATATTATTTAAAAATGCCTTTGGTGCAGATTGGGCAAAAGAGCTGGACGGTACAAGATTTTTATACGTTTATTATAGCCCAACAAAAACGTAAGTTGAAGGCCTTAGGTTATTTACCCTCCGTACCGGAGTTCGTCTATTTAGAGGAGTTTGTGGACAATCATACGATGACGGTGGAGGAACAGCATTTGGAGACAAAATATCCTGCTTTTCAGGAACAGATGAAGGAGTTTTATGAAGGTTCGTTATTCAGTAAAATTGTGGAGCGAGCAATTTATGAGCCCTCATTGGATTCGTTAAATCAGCAAAAATACTTCATGGCGCATGCGTCGGAATATACGTTGCCCACACGGGTACAGGCGAAGATCGTCAGCGCTGATTCTCCTAAAACCTTAGCTGAGGCATTGGAATTAGTTAGTCAGGCACCTTATGTGATGAATAAGCGATTGCCTGACGTGACGTTTGGATTGGGTAAAGTGGAGATTTCGGAGGGGATGAATAAGATCCAACAAGAATTATTTTTGTTGATGGCGAAGAACCGCGATTATGTGGTGGAGATTTCTGGACATCAAGATGCGTCTGAGGCGGATACGCTGGCAGATGCGCGTGTAAATGTCTTGGTTAAGTATTTGATGAAAAAAGGGATTGGGTCTACCCGTATTATCGAGAAGATGGAGGGGAGTTTGAAGCCTCTATCTAAAACTGATAAGAGTAAAAATGCGCGGGTTTCTTTTCGGTTTTTCTCGCAATCCATGGAAGATGTTGTGAAGCGCTTCAATGCGGTGAAACCGATGACATTGGTGGCTGAGGAAGGCATGTATGTGAAGGGCCAACAACCTTTATTGGATGCGATGCCGTGGGAGGTGGGAAAAAAGACCATGGAAATAGAGGGACGACAAGTGTATATTGAAATTCGTGCGATAGAACCTGAGCGTTTAAAGCGTTTTGATGAATCGCGTAGTTCGGTCATTCGTGGGTTGCAGGCACAACTGGAACGTGATTGGTTGGCTAGTTTGAAACAAAAGTATCCTGTTCAATTAGATCAGGAAGAGTTAAATCGTTTGATGCAATAGGAAAAATGAAAGTTATGAAATTGAGAAGTTTAGTGTTGGGTTTTGGGATGTTGCTTTTGGCGCAGGTTTCTTTTGCGCAAGAGGCTACGGAGAAGGGCCCGGTTTTGGATAAGATTATTGCCAAAGTAGACAACTATTACATTTTGCGTTCCGAGGTCGAGCAGCAATATCAACAGTATCTATCCAGCGGTCAGCCGAATACACCGAATCGCTGCCAAATTTTGGAGGGATTGGTTGTTAATAAATTGATGTTGGCTAAAGCGGAGATTGACTCTGTGATAGTGGATGATAAGCGAATTGATGCGGAGATGAATTCGCGGATGGAGCAAATGGAACAACAATATGGCACCGCGAAGAATATTGTGGAAGCGTTTGGTAAGCCAATTGTGACCTTGAAGGAAGATTTACGGACGTCGTTGAAAGAACAATTGACAGCGCGTAAGATGCAGGAGAAAATCACGGATGATGCGCGCATAACGCCGAAAGAGGTGGAGAAATTCTTTAAGCGTATCCCAACGGACTCGTTGCCTTATTTGCCTTCGGAAGTTGAGATTGGCCATATCGTTCGATTAGCACAACCTAATAAATTTCAAAAGGACGAATTGGTGAGTAAGTTATTGGATTATAAGCGGCGAGTTGAGAAGGGCGAATCCTTTGAGGAGTTAGCTAAATTATACTCAGAAGATTTGGGAAGTGGTAAGCGTGGTGGAGATTTAGGATTTTCTAAGCGTGGTCAAATGGTGGCTCCGTTTGAGGCGGCTGCATTGAAACTTAAGCCAAATCAATTGTCGGATGTAGTAGAAAGTGAGTTCGGTTTTCACTTGATTCAGTTATTGGCCGTTCGTGGGCAAGAGTACCAAGCGCGGCATATTTTATTGCGTCCAGATTATCAGAAATTGGACGTCACAGAACCAACGCGTTTTCTAGATAGTATGCGTGTTTTGATTCAACGTGATTCTATTTCATTTGACAAAGCAGCACGTAGTGTATCCGAGGATAAGTTGACACAAGACGCAGGAGGCTTACTCATCGATATGGCGTCACGTTCAACGCGTATGCCGTTTGATGGTACGATGGAGCCAGGTTTATATTTCTCCATTGATTCCATGACGGTAGGTACCGTTTCTAAGCCAATTCCTTACCGTACAGAAGATGGCCGTAGTGCCATGCGAATCTTGTATTTTAAGGCGAAATATCCTCCTCATTTTGCCAATTTAAATGATGACTATCAAAAAATTGCCGGTATAGCTTTGACCCAAAAGAAGAATGATATGATCGAAAAATGGTTTGTAAAAGCCAAAGATGATGTCTTTATCTTCATTGATGATGAGTATAAAGATTGCAGGGTGCTGCAAGGGAGTGTTATTGAGAGGTAAGAGGTGAGAGGTGAGAGGTGAGAAGTAAGAGATAAAAAATGCCCGGGGAGATATCCTTGGGCATTTTTATTAATTAACGTAATTCAGCTTACCTCTCACCTCTCACTTCTCACCTCTCACTTCTCACCTGTATTAAACAGCTACCGGAGCTTTGATAGCAGGATGTGGATCATAGCCTTCCAGGGTGAAGTCTTCAAATACGAAATCAAGAATATCTTTTTTCGCTGGGTTAAGGTGCATCGTAGGTAAAGGGCGCGGGCTGCGGCTTAATTGAATTTCAACCTGCTCCATGTGATTACTGTATAAATGCGTGTCGCCGCCGGTCCAAATAAAATCGCCTAATTTCAAGTCACACACTTGCGCTACCATCATGGTTAAGAGGGCATACGAAGCGATATTAAAAGGGACGCCTAGAAATACATCCGCGGATCTTTGATATAGCTGACATGATAATTTGCCATCTGCCACATAGAATTGAAAAAATGCATGACAAGGCATTAAAGCCATTTTGGGCAATTCAGCCACATTCCATGCGCTCACGATGATGCGTCGCGAATCTGGATTTGTTTTAAGCGTATGAATTACTTCTTTGATTTGGTCAATTACCTGACCATCAGCACCTTCCCAAGAGCGCCATTGTTTTCCGTAAACTGGACCCAAATCACCGTTTTCATCTGCCCATTCATCCCAAATACGCACATTATGTTCTTTCAAGTAAGCAATATTTGTTTCTCCTTTTAAGAACCAAAGTAATTCGTGGATGATAGATTTTAAATGGGTCTTTTTGGTTGTTACGAGCGGAAACCCTTCAGCCAAATTAAATCGCATCTGGTAGCCAAAAACACTGGTTGTTCCCGTTCCCGTACGATCCGATTTAAAGGTTCCGTTTTGTTTGATGTGGGTTAATAAATCTAAATATGCTTGCATGTTAGGCTTCGAATTTAACTTCGTTTAAAAGTAATGTATGGGTGATCGTGGCGCTTGGGGCCAACTGCGCTGTTGCAGAGCAGTATTTATCCATGGACATTTGAATGGCTCTTTGCGCTTTATTTCCATCAATGTCACCCTTTAATTCAAATTGAATATTGATTTTACGAAATGGCATCATCTCTGTTCCCTCGATTTTCTCTCGGTCACCTTGTACCCGAATTTGGAAATCTTCGATTTCTTGACGTTGCTTTTTTAAGATTAGAATGACATCGATGGCAGTGCATCCACCAAGGCCCATCAATAGTAGTTCCATGGGACGTGCGCCTGCATTATGTCCACCAATTCCCTCAGCTGCATCGATGTGTACCGAAACGGGTGAGGAGCCTGTGGCCTCAAAGTGAAAATCTTGGTCTAGTCGGCTTAGTAGTACTTCCATATTATTTTAGTTCACTGGATTTTAGTGCTTTTGTCCATATAATATCTCCTTTGACGTTATACAAGGTGATTTTCAATTCACGATCTTTGGCTGGGCCTGAAACTTCAATTTTAGAAAATGCTCGTTCAGTTACCAGCGTACCTTCCACCAAAGTTTCATTGTAATCTTGTTTATAGGCGTCTGATTTTCCTGCTGTCATAGGTGAAACAGTTAAATCATATAGGGGATACGTGCCCTCGCGGTTTAATTTATGTAAGTTTGAAATGTGGCGATCTCCTGTTAGGAATAATACACCAGGAATGTTTCTTGCCTTTAATTCTTTAAACAAATAATTACGTTCGTCTTCGTAATTGGCCATGTTCTCAAGAATTTTTGCTGGGTTAACTACCTGACCACCATTGACAATTACTTTAAAGCTTGCTTTAGAACCACTTAATGCGTCTAATAACCAAGTCATTTGCTTTTCCCCCCAGTAGGCTTTTTGAGGATCGGCAATTTCATTTGGTGCACGGAACCAGCGATCATCCATCAGAAAAAATTCAACGTCTGCCCACTGGAATTTCCCGGTGATACCTTCGTTGGGGAAGATGAAATTAGGGTTACCCCAGTACATCTTAAACATTTCCAAAGAGGTATATTTTAATGGAAATGATCGATCTGAGTCATTTGGGCCGTAGTCATGATCGTCCCATATCGCATAATGATGTACATTCGCTAGTAAAGGTTGAAGTGATTTGGTTCCGCGTGTATGGTTGTTTCGGTGAATCATACCGGTACGCGTGTAATCGGGTTCCCGGTAATAGAAATTATCTCCGCCCCACAACATAAAATCGGGTTTCTTTGCGTGCATGGCGGCATAAACTTCATCTGCCCCACCATACGGACGGCCTGGACGATCTGTCGCTGCTTCATTTACATAATTACATGTACCAAAAATGAATGAAAACGCTGGTGGATCCTTTCGCCATTCCCAAAGTTCCTGCGTTTGGAATTCGAGTGGATAATCAAAGGTCATTTTTTTGTTATTTACCCACACTTCGTAGGCATATTTTTTACCCATTGTAACTTCATCAGCGATGATGCGTGCGATGTAGGCTGTTGCTTTTTCGGTTCGTACAGGATCTGTTTTGTAGATTTTTTTATCGCCTATCTCATGGTACTGAACATGCACGGTAGCAGCCTGTTGGGTCTGTACCCAAATTAGCACCTCTTTCATGTCAGCATACCCTAACATGGGACCACTTTTGATTTGCGCAGCAAGCAAAACTGGCGCAAGAAGGAATAAGGCGATAAATATGCTTTTCATGTGTGTTAGATTAGTATCTTTGTGGCTTAAATTTTCCCTATGGCATATTATTCAATTCAGAACATTGCGTTAACCGATTTGGCCAAAGAATTTGGTACTCCACTTTACGTCTACGATGCCGACAAAATTAGGGAAAAAATCTCGGTTTTAAGAGCTGCTTTTGAGGGAATTGATTTGACTATAAAATACGCCGTGAAGGCGAATACGAATTTGTCTATTTTACGTTTGATGCGTGCGAATGGTGTGGATATGGATGTGGTTTCCCCGCAGGAATTGGAGATGGGATTGATTGCTGGGTATGCTGGGAAAGATATTACATTTACGCCTTCTGGAGTACACTTTTCTGAGATTGAATATGCGGTTTCTCAAGGTGCATTGGTGAACTTGGATAATTTGGCGGTTTTAGAAAAGTTTGGTGCGACCTATGGTTCGACCCAACCTTGTTTAATTCGCATTAAGCCACATGTTTTTGGTGGGGGAAATGAGAAGATTATGACGGCTCATCCTGAGTCTAAATTTGGTATTTCAATTCATCAAAAAGCGGAGATTTTAGCGATAGTTGACAAATATCAGATGCAGGTAATTGGGTTGCACCAGCATACCGGTTCGGATATTAAGGATGGCAAGACGTTTGAACAGGCTGCTTCGGCGCTTTTTGATTTTGCGTATGATTTCAAGGACTTACAAATAATCGATTTAGGTGGCGGATTCAAAGTGCCATATTCACCAGAAGATCCAGGTGTAAACATGCAGGAAGTAGGCCTCATTATGAGCAACGCTTTCCGAGCATTCTGCCAAAAATACGGTCGGGATTTACGCCTTTGGGTAGAACCAGGTAAGTTTTTAGTCAGTGAGTCAGGTACTTTTTTGGCGGAGACCAATGTGATTAAACGTGATCCTGTGAAAACATTTGTTGGCATTAATACCGGACTAAATCACTTGATTCGTCCGATGATGTACGGATCATACCACTATATTTTCAATGCGTCAAACCAAGATACTTCGAATCAAGAATCGTACCGAGTAACGGGTTATATCTGTGAAACGGATACCTTCTCATTTGATTATAAAGGCAAGCAAGACGAACGTCTGTTAAATGAAGTGAAAGAAGGGGATATCATTGCCATGGCCAACGCGGGTGCGTATGGTTTTACCATGGCTTCGCATTATAATTCACGCTTTTTGCCTGCTGAAGTTATGGTGGATGGCGGAGTTGCTCGGGTTATTCGGAAGCGAGAAACGATGGAAGATTTGTTGCGAAATCAAGAGATTTAAAATAGACGTCAGACAATAGACGTCAGACGTTGGACTTTGAAGGCTGACGCCAAGTGTTTAATAAATAACCTCAGACTTTAGTCTGAGGAATCGGCGTGAAAAACGCCTCAAGCTTTGGCAATCCTTGTAGGTTTGCCAAAGCGACTTACTGCTAGTAAATAGCCTCATTTTCGTTAGTTCCTGAAGGTTTGCCAAAGCGACTTACTGTTAGTAAAAAGCTTCAATTTTCGTTAGTTACTGAAGGTTTGCCAAGGCGACTAGATTATCATCATGACTATTTGATAACCTCAGACTTTAGTCTGAGGAATTGAAGGTTTGCCAAAGAAATATGTGGCCTTGCTATTCTTTTTCCATTGACTTAATATACGCCGACGGCGTAATTCCCAGCTGGTCTTTAAATGCATCAATGAATTTGGATCTAGAGGCAAAGCCAACATTCGCTGCGATGGCTTCTAAAGTTATTTTTTTTGACTCTCCAGAATTTATCAATTCAATGGCATAGTCTATCCGTATTTTCTTACGCCATTGACTAAATGAAGAATCTAATTCAACATTAAAATAATGGGAGAGCGTTCTTTCAGATATTTTCAAATCAAATGCCAATTGTGCGAGGGAGAAATCATGTTTGGTGAAAGCAAGGATTTGAATATAGGCGTTTAATTCATCTTCAATGTCTAAGTCGGCCTCAATCTTCTTTCTCTTTTTCGGCAGATTTGATTTGAATTCATGAATAATATTCCCATTTCCTTGATCGGGCACAAATGAAACATTCCCGTAAAGAATCTTTGGAAATAGGAATAAAAACAAGTTTTGTAGAAAAAAACCTCCACCAGCAACGCTAAGGTAGAGATTCTTTGAGGTAAAGATTTGGGTATAAGCTTCACTTTCAAAATCAAAATAGATGCCCACTACATGGAGTATATGTAGGACACTATTGCCTGAAATGACAAATTGAATCGTGCACAACAAATAAATCCAACGCTTTAAAATGGAGTGATTGGTAGACAATTTCCCAAATCTTGTGATTGATTTATTTGTGTGTCGTGTAAAGTAAATCAGCGAAAATAGACAATAGGCGATGAGGTGTATTGACCTCGCAATCAAGATAAATTCAAATGAAACAAAGTTGAAATCGAGTGAATATTTTTGCGTTACATTGATGATGTGGTGGGCAATTCTTGATTTTTCTTCAAAAGGCAATGTGGTGAAAGGGAGGCAGTTAATGACTATAAAGGCTGCTGGAAGCAGATGAAGGTAGTCGGCCTTTTCAAGTTTTTGTTTAGAGGTAACCAAGGTTTTAACATAATAAAACAAAAACGGCCCAAGCAGAAAAGATAGTGGCAGCCAGTGGACAAAACATATACCTTCCCAGAATGGATCTACGGTGTAATGTAGCCCATAATAGACTAAGACAATCAGATTGCAGCACAAAAAGAAGAGTGCCAAAAATCCATTTGATCTATTTAATGAACTTAAGTAATAGATAAGTATAAAGGAAGTGAATATTCCAAACAAGGGGAAAATGATACCCATAAACTAAGCACTTAATTAAATTATGGACCAAGTTAGGGAAATTTTGGGGCTATGTAAATTTTAATCGGCGTGAAAAACGCCTCAAGCCTTGGCAAACCCAGGA
>CAZUAZ010000010.1:36476-51337 GCA_964618445.1 uncultured Aquirufa sp.
TTGGCCAATACATATTCCAAATCCTCCGGCTCACTGCAAATGTAGGTTTTGACATTTTTGATGATGGGTTCCTCATTCAAATAGTATTTGATGATGCGAGGAACATACGCGTAAATTACTTTATCATCAGCAACACCTGTTCCGGGGGCATTGGCAATCGCTACTTTCCCATTTTTATACACGTCAAAAATTCCAGGAATACCAATCATCGAATCCGGATTAAATGCCAAAGGATCTAAAAACGTATCATCGATCCGACGGTAAATCACATCCACAATTTTAAATCCTTTCGTTGTGCGCATTTTAACATAGCCCTCATGAACCACTAAATCACGCGCATCCACTAACTCAACACCCATTTGTTGGGCCAAATACGAATGCTCAAAATAAGCTGAATTGTAAATTCCAGGCGTCAAAACCACCACCGTTGGCTCCGGTCGATCGCTGATAAATCGCAGCATCTCGAGTAATTTGTGCGGATAATCCGATATCGGTCGAATCTGTGTTTTAGCTACAACCTCCGGAAATGTTTGCTTCAATAACTCCCGATTTTCCATCATGTAAGACACGCCGGAAGGACAACGTAAATTGTCCTCTAAAATCATGTATTCGCCATCCGCACCGCGGATTAAATCAGTGCCCGTAATGTGGATGTAAATGTTTTTGGCAGGTTTAATGCCTATGCATGGCCTTAAAAAGTCTTTAGATGACTCAATAACTTCACGGGGAATGATCCCGTCTTGAATGATTTTTTGATCTGAATAAATATCATTTAAAAATAAATTCAGTGCCGTGATACGCTGAATTAACCCTTTCTCTATTTTTTCCCATTCGTGCGCTTCCACAATACGCGGAATGATATCCACAGGCATAATGCGCTCGGTTCCCTCGTTTTCAGCATAGACATTAAAGGTAATGCCCATCGCCATCAATGCCCGCTCAGCAGATTGCTGGCGTCTCGTAAATTCCGCTTGGGTTAATTTCTCAACCCGTTCCTTAAAGTGGGAATAACCTGCGCGGACTTGACCCTCAGGAGTGAACATTTCATCGAAAAATCCTTCCGTATCGTAGTTGTTAAATGAAAAATTCATAGGCCCTTAAACGTGTAAATGCTTGATAATGAATTAATTTAAAACTTAATTTTTTGTTATCAGAATCTAATTTCAGAATTATTTAATTTTTGCTAAAAATATACTTTTTAATAGTAGAAATTTACCATTTTCGACGGATTTTGATTGTATTTTTGTCCCATGATTTTATTGAATTTCCTCTATTATGAAAGTCCCATCGGCATGATACGTGTCGAATATGCTGCATCTGGTCTACATAGCCTGCGATTTGTTACCACCAAAGGCGATAATCATACTGACGATCAGGGGATGGAAAAAATGATTCAGGCCGACTTGCAATCCTATTTTCAAAATCCAGAGCACCGCTGGGAAAGCCCGATCGCCTTGCATTTGGGGACTGAATTTCAAGAAAAAGTATGGTTAGCCTTGCGCATGATTCCTGCAGGGGAAGCACGAAGCTATCAAGAAATTGCTCAGTTAATTGGCCAACCGAACGCCGCGCAGGCCGTAGGAAGAGCCAATGGCCAAAATCCACTTTTACTTCGTATTCCTTGTCACCGAGTTATCGGTTCCGACGGTTCCATGGTAGGCTATGCCGGCGAGTTATGGCGAAAAGAATGGTTATTGACCCACGAGGGTTTTGAGGGGGTAAACCAACAAATGACTTTGTTTGCAGATGGAGAATGAACAGATTGTTGACGCACTAGAATTGCTCGTCAAATTATGGGATGTGCACGGTATCAATGAATTCAAGAGTAAAAACTTGAGTTTTGCTGCGCGCGGACTAGATAAATTTCCAGGTCGAATAGCCAATCTCACGGAGGAAGAACTATATGCCATTCCAGGCGTAGGGAAGGTAGTCATTCAAATTGTGCGCGATATCGCGCAAACAGGAACTTGCCCTGATTTAGAAGCGATGATCGAACAAAGTCCTCCTGGAATTTTAGATCTCCTTAAAGTCAAAGGAATGGGACCGAAGAAAGTGGGTCTCGTTTGGAAAGAACTGGGCATAACCGAATTAGACGATTTATTAGCCGCTTGTGAATCTGGCCAGCTCGAGCAGGTTAAAGGTTTCGGGAAATCAGTGACCGAAAATATCCGCACCTACATTCTCTTTTTACAAGAGAATCGAAAGAAAATGCGAATTAATAAGGCTGAGAAACTCAGCGATGAATTGATGCATTTATTAGCCTCTAAATTTAACAAAATAGCCGTTTCAGGTGAATTAGCCCGTGATTGTGAGGTTATCAGTTCCTTGGTTTTTGTTGCGCAAACGGATGATATTTTTGGTAGTCAATTTTTGATTGAGGCGATTGAAGGATTTCAGACGGATCACCAACAATCCTCCCCGTTCACTTGGAGGGGTCATTTTGCGGGTCATTTAATACCTATCGAAATTCATTTTGCGGATGCGTCCCAATTTGACATGATGGTCTATCAGTGGTCGGCACACCCCGAACACCTCGGTCAAGTCAATTTTTTCAAATTGAAAAATATCAAATCCGCTGAGGAAGTATACAGTAGCCAAGGTTTACCTTACATCGTTCCGGCCATGCGTGAGGGTCTGCAAGAATTTGCTTGGAGTGAGAAACACACGCCAAATGATCTAATTGAATTAGCAGATTTGAAAGGTTGTGTGCATAATCACTCTACGTACTCGGACGGGAAAAACAGCCTTTTAGAGATGGCAGATGCTTGTCGGGCCATGGGATTAGCTTACTTTGGCATCGCGGATCATTCGCAATATGCGGCCTATGCAGGTGGTTTGAAGGAGGAGGATGTACAGCGCCAGCATGCCGAAATAGACGCGTTGAATGCACAATGGACCGATTTTAAAATTTTAAAAGGGATTGAGGCAGATATTTTGCCAGATGGTAGTTTGGATTATAATCCACGAATTTTGGCGAGTTTCGATTATGTTGTGGCTTCCGTGCATGCCCAATTGGTCATGGATCAAGACCGCGCGATGGATCGTTTAATGAAAGCGATTGAAAATCCGTATACGTCTATTTTGGGTCATCCAACTGGTAGATTATTATTGACGCGTGCTGGTTATCCCCTAGATACCATGAAGATTTTGGATGCCTGTAAAGCTAACGGTGTTAGTATTGAGCTAAATGCCAGTCCGTATCGATTGGATTTAGACTGGCGTTATTTGTATGCCGCGATGGATAAAGGAGTGTATGTTTCCATCAATCCAGATGCACATAAAATTGAGGGACTCAAAGATATGGAATATGGCGTGCGTGTAGGGCGCAAGGGAGGCTTATTGAAAAGCCTAACCCTAAATGCGCTTCCACTTGCTGATATTTTGAAGTTCTTCTCGAAATCCTAGAAGTTTGGTTTCAATAGATATTTCGCATAGAAATCATCTATGATTTTTACGGCTTCCGTTGGCGTATCTACTACCGCAAAAAGTTCGAGGTCCTCAGCGTGTATGTTGCCATGGCCCACCATCGTTTTTTTCATCCAGTCTAATAAACCTGACCAATAGTCGGAGCCAACGAGCACCACCGGGAAACGGCCTATTTTGTGTGTTTGAATCAAGGTTAACGATTCGAACATTTCATCTAGCGTACCAAATCCCCCAGGCATGATGATGAATCCTTGCGAATACTTGACAAACATCACTTTGCGCACAAAGAAAAAGTCGAAATTCATATTCTTGTCGGCATCAATAAACGGATTAGGTGTCTGCTCAAACGGCAATTCGATGTTTAAACCTACCGAACGGCCATTTTCGCTTTTAGCACCTTTGTTTCCAGCTTCCATGATTCCAGGACCACCACCCGTAATAACACCGTAACCGTGACGGACTAGTTTGGCGGCTACTTGTTCGGCCAACTGGTAATATTTGTCTTCCGGAGAAGTTCTCGCTGAACCGAATATGGATACACAGGGCCCAATTTTAGATAAATGATCAATGCCTTGTACAAATTCACTCATGATTTTGAAGATCCGCCAGGATTCTTCTGATTTAATTTCAGACCAGGTTTTGTCTCCAAATACTTTTTTAATGCGGTCTTCGTCTTCTTGCCAAGTATCTGACATAATTTTATCTGTTTGTTTCATGCAAATGTAATTGATAACACCGACCTTTGTCAAAATTTACACCCTTTCCTTTTATGATTTTATCTAAATCCTTTGCCGTAGGTGGTGATCATGCCGGTTTTGACTACAAAGATCAATTAATTGATTATTTGAAAGAACAAGGTTTCACTATCAAAGATTGTGGTACCTATTCAGCAGATTCAGTTGATTATCCTGATTTTGCTCATCCTGTGGCAAATGCTGTCGAGTCTGGTGAGGTTTCTTGGGGATTGTTATTGTGCGGAAGTGCGAATGGGGTGGCGATTACGGCCAATAAGCATCAAGGTATTCGGGCTGGATTAGCATGGAATACAGAGGTGGCTAAATTAGTTCGTCAGCATAATGATGCCAATGTCATCTGCTTACCTGTTCGATTTATCAGTTTAGATGAGGCGAAAGCTTGTCTTCAAATGTTTATCGACACAGATTTTGAGGGCGGTCGGCATGCTGGACGCGTCAATAAAATCGGCTGCGTTTAATTCTTACGTTTATACAAATGCTTTTGTACTTCCACGTATGTATCCTGTAAATAGGGTAGGTAGTAGCGCATGCGTGGAAAGTTTCCTGCAGGATCATAAATGTAGGTAGGTGTATCCATCTCCAAATAACGCTGCAATTTGACGACCGTTCGGTAGGTATTTAACTCAGAAAACACATCATTTGATAATTCCCAGTTGACAAATGGTCCAGCCATTTGGTTGCTCTGATATTCTTCAATTTGAGGTCCCAACACCATTAAGCGCTCATTTTGGATAGGTAATTTCCCAGCCTGAACACGGTTGTAACTGCTATTATTCCATTCAGTTTGCCAGCTGAACCATACACTACCTAAAATCGCAAACAAAATTAATTCTTGAATCCAGTAGCGCTTTAACAAGAAGAATAAGTTCAGCGTAAAATAGGCCATGGCTGGCAGGATAAACAGGTAGTTGTGGCTGTTATTGGCTGGCAATGTGAAAACAGCAAAAAAGCTAATGAAGACCCAAATGAAATTTGTTTGCTGCGCCTTTTGGCCATTCGACTTGATCTTCGGACGCTGAATGACTGTCCACAGCCCGTAAAAACCCAAAAGAATCGCCATCACGTACGTCGACGCAATACGCAGTATATCTACCCAAGCGGGGGTGTGAAAAACGAATGCCGACTTTTGGAATACTTCGATTAAGTAGGAAAAATTACCATTGTAGGTGTACAAAAGTGCCGTGATGCCGTTTACGATTAAAAAGCCAACAAGCACCAAAAGCATTTGACGAATATTAATTCCCGAATAGAATAACAAGCTAAGAAATCCCCAGAAGATGAATAAGTAGTAGGTAGGGTAGCATAAACCTGCAGCGCCGATAAATAAGCCGATGAGAAATACACGGTCGTCAACTTGCAAGGTGCTTTGTTGTTTGATGATTTCACGCCAAGCGAGAATCAAAAATGTAAGGCCAATTAAGGCAGCACTGGGTACCCAAAAATCTAAGGAAATGTGTAGAAACAAGGTGTAGATAAAAAAGGGCATGTTGCCTAACGGACCCATTAATTCATAGCGATTAATGGTGCGTTGAAAAACAATTGCTTGAAACAATATGATGCTGGTAGCCCAGTAAGCATTCCAGGAGATCGGGAAGTTTAAGAACTCAATTAATTGGAAAAATCCGGCAGCTAATGGTCCCGAGTTGTCGCGAATATCTTGATACATGCGAAAACCCTCATTTAATTTCTGACCAAGTAAATAGTTTTTCAATTCCCAGCCAAGCGGTGAAATATCTGCTTGAACAAACGCAAAGGTCGCAATCGCCCACATACCCACGAGTAGGATAAAGGTAATCGATGCGTTTGATCGTATAAATTGAAACATAATTACATTTTGAATTTGCTAAATTACGGTGATTCCAATTATTATTCTGAAATTTGTTGGATTTTTGAGTAGAAATGAATCGGAGCAATTATGGAAAGTAAGCGTCAGCAGAAGTTTGGGAGACAAATCCAAAAGGATTTAAGTGATATTTTTCAAAAGGAGTTTAAGGAGATTTTTGGCAAGGCGATGGTCACCATCACCGATGTGAAAATGAGTCCAGATCTTTCCGCTGCTCGTTGCTATTTAAGCTTTTTATTAGCAGACGATATCGACCAAATCATGGAAGAATTGGATGTGCGCAACAAAGCAATTCGTAATGCATTAGCCATTCGAATCCGTAAACAAGCGCGAATCATTCCTCATTTAGCATTTTATTTAGATGATACAGCTGCTTACGCGGCTAAAATCGAAGCTTTATTTGAAGGGCTCGTCATTCCTCCATCGGACGGAATTCCCTCTGAAGAACTTTAATGTGTTGACCCCGTGAATTTTTCCTTATTTATTGCAAAAAGGTATTTTTTTTCAAAAAGTAAGGCGAGCTTTATCTCCTTAATTTCACGCATTGCCATGATTAGTGTAGGCGTCGAAGTGATGGCGCTCGTGCTGATTCTTTCTGTCTTTAATGGCCTAGAAGAGTTTCAAAAAGGGCTTTTCAATACGTTCGATCCGGATCTTAAAATTGTACAAGCGAAAGGCGACCGTTTTCAGTTGACCGCCACCCAAGTCAAATCCATTAGTCAGTTATCAGGAGTAAAATTTGTTAACCCCATTCTAGAGGATCAAGGTCTTATCCGTTTCGAACAAAAACAATTAGTCGTTCGGATGAAAGGAGTAGATCCGTCATATTTGGTGGCAGGCCGACTGAAAAATCAGGTCGTTGAGGGAGATTATTTTATTGAATCGGGGGAACACCCCTTTGCTTTAGTGGGTATTGGTGTGTTTTTAGCGATGGGCATGAGTTTTGATAATGTATTTGAGCCCATCGAAGCTTGGTACCCAAATCATTCGCAATTGAAACGCGCCACTCTGAACGAAAATGCCATCCGTCGCAATTTCTTTTTTCCCTCGGGCGTACTCGAAGTGGAGCAAAATTTTGATAACCAAACGGTCATCGTTCCCTTAGATTGGATGGAAGAATTAGTGGGTGTGCCCGGTTACCGTTCTGCCTACGAAATCATGTTGGCCCCCAATTCCGACGACCAAGCAATCAAAAATCAAATTCAAACGATTCTTGGCTCACCATATAATGTTCAAACACGTAATGAGCAACATGCCATTTTGCTCAAAGCCATTAAAATTGAAAAGCTATTTGTTTTTTTAATTATGGCCTTCGTGATGGGAATCGCCTCATTTACACTCTTCTATGCGCTTTCACTTTTGGTTTTAGAAAAACGAAAGGATCTGTATACGCTGATGGCGATGGGGGTTTCGCGCCAACAAGTTTTTCGGGCTTTTCTTTGGGTAGGCGCGTTGATTAGCTTCTCGGGAGCGGTGATCGGGATGTTACTGGGATTTGTGTTGGCAACGATCCAACAACAATTTGGGGTGATCTCCTTGGGTATTCCCAATGCCTTAATTGAAGCCTATCCCATTCAAATGGATCCTTGGGATTTTATCTGGACAGCTTTGGTGGTCATTCTCATCACGGGATTAGCCGCTTTGTTTCCTGCACGCAAAGCTGTCCAAATGACCTTTAATTCGTTTAAGTAGTTGGGTTAAATTCCCCTTCCCACTTCGATACCACGCAAGTTGCCACGCCATTTCCAGCCACCGAAGTAACGGTGCGGCCCATATCCAAGAATGGATCTACGCCTAACAATAAGGCAATTCCTTCTACAGGTAAATTAAACATAGTCAGCGTTCCAGCAATGATGACCAAAGAGGCTCTTGGCACACCTGCAATTCCTTTGGACGTAATCATCAAGGTTAACAACATCGTGATTTGTTGCTCTAGGCTTAATTGAACTCCATAAGCTTGGGCAATGAAGCCGGTCGCAAACGTCATGTACAACATAGAACCGTCTAAATTAAAGCTGTAGCCTAATGGCAATACAAACCCTACAATTCTACGGCTACAACCAAATTTCTCCAGAGCAGCAATTGTTTGAGGAAACGAAGCCTCCGAACTAGCTGTTGAAAAAGAAATCAATAAGGCTTCTTTTAATGCTTTCAGCAGCTTCCAATAATTAATGCCATTCACAGCGGCAATAATCCATAAAATTACTACGGTAAAAAATAGCAGGCCACCCATAAAGCAAATCATGAGGTAACCGTAACTAATTAAAATACTTAATCCTTTATTGGCAACCACCGTTGTCATGGCCGCAAAAACAGCGTAAGGCGCCACTTCCATGACATAATTCACCATTTTAAATACGACTTCTGCTAAGTTCTCAATGACATGAATAAGCTTCTTTCCTGTTTCTCCGATCGACCCCAAGGCCACTCCAAAAAACAAGGAGAAAATTACAATTTGAAGAATTTCATTTTCCGCTAATGCTTTGAAAAAGCTATCTGGAAAGATGTGTAAGATGAAATCTTCCAATGACTTCGTTTTGCTGGCATCAATTCCTGTTTCCGTTCCTGCTGCGGGTTTAGGCCAACTTTGCAAACTGCCTGGTTTGGTCACATTAACTACGACTAATCCAGTGACTAAGGATAAAATTGTTGCAAAATAAAAGTAGCCTATGGTTTTAACACCGATTCGGCCTACTGCCTTGAAATCACCTAATTTGGCAATGCCGACCACCAAGGTGCAGAATACCAGTGGGCCAACAATCATTTTGATTAGACGCAAGAATACTTTTGAAACCACCTGAACATATCCAGCCCATTGATGAGCTACTTCTGGACTCAGACTTAAATAAAAAAATTCTCCTAAGGCGAGGCCCAAGACAAATCCAACGATGATTTTTTGAGTTAATGTTAATTTCATACGTGTGCTTATTTATTTAAGTACAATTTGTAGAATGGAATTCGGTATACAATCATTCCCCAAAACAAAGGAAGTAAAAGATAGTCTAAAAGCCAATTCTTCGATTTGAAGGTAATGTAGTCTACGATGTAGGTGGATTCCGCATCTCTTTTTTCCATGCGATGCACATGGCGCCAGGCTGTGAGTCCTAAGGGCATTTCGACTCCTTCGTCTACAAAGTAACATGCTTGTTCGCCCTGAACGGAATCCGTAATCTTAGACGTCCACAAGGGCTTTGCTACCACTAGATTTAACTCCAATGTGACAATGTCTCCCGTCTGGCAGCCATCAAAACGAACAATACGAACCTGTGGAAATGGGGGGGAAAGCTTTTTTAATAATGCCGCATCGAACTGAGTCCAAACGTCTTGCATAGGGGCATTAACCCGTGTTCGAACTCGAAATGATGGCATTATAGAATGGAAGTAATGATTTTGAGCAACATCGCAGTCATATATTTAAATCCCGACCAGATCACTTCAGAAATAGAAAGCCGACTTTCTTCTTGCTGCTGCTCTGTTTCACGAACCACGGCCATCTCTTTGCTAGGGGCATAAATCGTTTTCTTTCGGGTACTATCAGCCTGTGTTGTTTTTTCAATCTGTGGATGCAAAGAGGCATATTCTACCATCCCAAAATTGCAATTGAGTAGGCAAAATGCTCCGGCCAACAGCCAAATTTTTACTAATCTCATTTGATTTTTTGTTTCGCTGTTTCCAGCTTTTGAGCCTGCTGCAAGATCGCATCTTCATTGGATTTCAAATCCAATCTGTTTTGTTCTTGGTTAGCTAAAATCTTTTCTTTCTCTACCTTCGCTTCTTCTAATTTCTTTGTCAAAAGTTCAGCTTGGCGTTTATTTGAATCCAATTCACGTACAAAACGATCTGCAAGCTTCTGTTGTTTCGCCTTATTGCTGATTAATTCATTCAACTTTTTCTCTTCCACACGCACATCTTCCTCTAAGTTGATCAATCGAACAAACTCTTCCACCCAGTTACTCGCCTCTCTAAATGATTCATGCCCAGTTTGAATGTACATATCTGGGCCTGTGCTGATGGAAACAAACAATTTGGTCTTATTTTTCTCCTCGGTTACCTTAGATAATAAGCTTACAGGCTTATCCGATATTTCCTTGATTTTGGCTGAATATACATTCAATGTACCGCCATTGCGGCCATTCTCTACAGAACCTACTTGCTTTAAGTATTTCTTCCAAGCTTCAATCACGTATTTCTCCTCAGAATTGATATACGTGTAAAAACCTTCTTTTTTCGCTTTGTCAATTTCCTCTAAACCCGAAAAAACTTGTGCGTACACGGTACTCGACGCCAAGGTGCATAATAGACCGAATAATATGCCTTTCATCATGAGATAATGAGTTGATGTGTTAATTTGAATGAACAAAGGTAATTTTTTTGGTGAGAATCAGCTCATTTTTTTTACTCGAATTTTGAATTCCAAAGAGTGTATAGGCGCCTCCGTCTTTCAACTTTAACTTTTTCCGTAAGGCCTCTGGGCTCATCGGGAAATTACGTGTACTAATATTCGCCTGATTGACCGAAAGCCAATTTGCCTGAACCGGTCCCGATTCAATAACCTCATATATTTTGCCAGGGAAATCCTCTAGAATATTTTCCGAACTGTAGAGATGCGTATGTTGGCCTAATTGAATGAGGTCATTTCGAAGTACCGACTTGAAAAATCCAGCCTTCATCACTCCGGGGTGTGCTTCGTAAACATAGCGTTTTAGGCTTCCAATGGCATTATTTGATTCGCGTTCCTGAGTAGCAGTGCCCTCGAAAATGGTTTGACCTTCTTCAATAATAGTAATTTTCGGGTCTAGCGATTCATTTCCAGCCTTCACAAATAACAACTCCTTGACTTCTTGTTTGGTGCTCACTATATAAACTTGGCTCACGCCGCCTAATTCGTGTACGGCCCGACTGATATCTAACACCGGACTCGTTTTAATGAGTATCTTTTTAGTGGGATGCTGTGCTATGACATCCAGCACGTTCGGCTGACAATCCTTAAACAAAATCACCTTTTCCCCCTGTGCATTGCGTCGTGCTGGATCCACATAAATCCAGTCTATATCCACTTGATTTAACACATCAAGGCCGTTTTTAGCGTAATGTGTGATGTTTTTAACACCGAGTACCTGGTGGTTATATTCCGTAATTGAGGCTAATTCCTCCTGCATTTCTACATACGTCACGTGTGAACATGTCTGCGCAAACGCCCAGGTGTCTACACCCATTCCTCCAGTGATATCAATCAGCCGACCAGAAACCAACGATGCCTTGTAATGGGCAGTGCTTTCAGAAGAGGATTGTTCAAGTGATATAGAGGCAGGGAAGAAGACCTTTTTTTCAGCAACCCAGCTCGGTAATTTTTCTGCCAGTTTCTGACGCGCCTGAATCTGATGCGCCATTTTTTTGATATCAAGTTCTAGATGTTTACGTGCATCTAACGCGATGTCCGCGGGTGACCGTTGGCCATTAGTTGCGATAAACTCAATTTCGTTCGGTTGGAGCATTTGGCAAAAATAGAACCCTAAGTGGATAAATTAAATTTTATTGTAAATTTATGGGTATTAAAAAATGGACTATGCCTACTTACCAGCTAACGATTAATGCCAAGAAGCATCGCGTCGATGTGGATTCAGATACCCCACTTTTATGGGTTATTCGTGACGAAATAGGATACACAGGAACGAAGTTCGGTTGCGGCATGGGTTTGTGTGGCGCGTGTACGGTCCTGTTAAATGGCCAACCGATTCGTTCGTGTTCAACTCCCGTGTCAACGGTTAAATTAACAGATAAAGTAACAACTATCGAAGGATTAGCTGCAGGTAATGCGGTCCAAGAAGCTTGGATCGAAGCTCAGGTCCCACAATGCGGCTATTGTCAGTCTGGCCAAATACTTGCCGCTTCAGCTCTATTAGCCTCTAATGCTAATCCAAGCGATGAAGATATTGATAACGCGATGGCCGGAAATATTTGTCGGTGCGGCACCTATCCTCGCATGCGCCAAGCCATCCATTCAGCGGCTGCTAAAATTCAAAAATCTAAAAAAGCCTAAGGACATGAACACATCAAGACGTGATTTTATTCGCATCGGAGGGCAGTCGGCCTTCATCCTAGCCCTAGGTTTTTCTGTTTCAGGTAAATCAAAAACCTTACATAAAGTAACCGCATTAGGCATAGAGATCAATCCATATATCATAATTAATGAAGCGGGCAAAGTGACGATTTTTAATCCGCGGCCTGACATGGGACAAGGTACCTATCAATCCTTGCCGATGTTGATTGCTGAGGAATTAGAGATTCCATTAGATAAGATAGATATTCAAATGACAGACGGATCCGCTCGTTTTGGGTCCCAAATGTCGGGAGGGTCCTCTTCCGTGCGTACCCGTTGGATTTCCATGCGAACTGCTGGGGCAGCGGTGAAAGAAATGCTTTTGCAAGCTGGTGCGAACCGTTGGAAAGTTTCCATCACAGATTGTTTTGCTAAAGACGGGTATATCATTAACCGTGTTTCAAACGCCAAGCTTTCCTATGGCGAGTTAGTGGAAGAAGCATCTAAATTGCCGGTCCCACAAAAGCCGCGATTAAAAACATGGAGTGAGTTTACGCAATTGGGTAAGAAATCATTCCGTCCGGATGTTACCTCCAAGGTTGACGGAACAGCCATTTTTGGTATGGACGTTAAATTGCCGGGGATGTTGTATGCGAGCATTGTGCATTCGCCTACGATTTATGGAAAGGTGAAAAGCTTCAATGCCGACAAAGCCATGGGAGTTAAAGGGGTTCGCTTCGTATTGAAGACCGAGCGTAATTTTTACCATGGTCCATTTTCGCCCGATGTTGAATTAAATCAAAAGGCTCGTGCGAAATCGGAAGCCATTGCTGTGGTAGCTGAATCCTATTGGTCAGCTTTAAAGGGAAAGAAACTAGTGCAAGCTGCTTGGTCTTCTGAGGGAGCTGCGGAAAGTGCCACATCGCAATATTTCAATGCTGCCAAAGCCAAAGCACATTCTGAAGGTGCGACGTATAAAGACGCAGCCGTGGGAGATTTTGCCAAAGCCCTGCAGTTATCAGACTATAAAATCCAGGCAACCTATCAAACGCCTTTCATGGCGCATGCTCCCATGGAACCTTGCAATGCAACGGTTTATGTGCAGGATGGTAAAGTAGAAGTTTGGGCTCCTGTTCAGGGACCTGATGGTTTGGTGGCTGAATTGGCAGGGTATTTGGGAATGAAGCCTGAACATGTAAAAATTAATGTGACCTTTTTAGGTGGAGCATTTGGTCGGAAAGCATATTACGATTATGTATTAGAAGCAGCGCATATTTCACGTCAGGTGAATGCGCCCGTTAAGGTAATTTGGACGCGGGAAGAAGATATCCAACAAGGACCATTCCGTCCGGGAATGATTTCGGCTATGCAAGGCGGAATCGATAATCAAGGAAATGTATTGGCTTTTGAACATCGGTTGAATGGGGCATCCATTATGGCCAATGTGTTCAAGGCTGATATGCGCGGGAAAATAGATCCGTGGGCAGGAGAGGGTATTAGTATTGAGGATAGTCCGTATGCTTTTCCAGCACGTCGTAATTCATTTAATTGGGTTGATCCGCAGATGCCTATTTTATGGTGGCGTTCTGTGTATGCATCGACTAATGTTTTTGCTCAGGAGTGTTTCATGGATGAATTAGCCCATGAAGGCGAGAAGGATCCGCTTGACCTACGATTACATTTATTGAAAGACTCACCTCGTTTTGTGGCCGTACTGAATAAGTTGGCAGAAATTTCCGATTATCGGGCCAAACGTAAATCGGGTAAATCCATTGGTATTGCGATTGCGCGTTCTTTTGCCAGTATCGCTGCCCATGCATTTGAGGTTGAAAAGCAGGGGACAGGAGTTAAGATTAATCAAATCTACGCGGTGATCGATTGTGGTTTTGCTGTTAACCCTGATAATATCGTTGCCCAAATGCAAAGTAATTTGGTCTATGGGCTTTCGGCAACCATTAAAAATGAAATTACCCGGAATCATGGGGTGATTGAGCAAAGTAATTTTCATGACTTTGCGGTGCTCCGACAAGGCGAAATTCCAGATGCGGTTATTCATGTCATGCAAAATGAGGAAGAGCCTGGAGGTGTAGGGGAACCTGGATTACCTCCTGTGGCGCCTGCTTTGTGCAATGCGATTTTCTTAGCGACTGGTAAACGTGTCCGTACGTTGCCATTAGATTTAAGTTCGTTTTAAATGGTAGGATTAATTCTGGCCGCAGGGGCCTCGTCTCGTTTAGGGGAAGCGAAACAATTATTAGTTTATCAAGGCCAAAGCTTGCTGGAGCGCTCCATACGCCTCGCGTTTTCGGTGTGCCAAGAGGTTTTAGTTTGTCTTGGCGCTGAAGTGGAGCAGTCTAGTGCTATTATTGAAAATTTACAAAAGGAGTTTCCCAACTTGACTTTTGTTCAGGTACCGCAATGGGAAAAGGGGATGGGAGAGTCGTTAGCCGTAGGACTTAAAGCGGTGGATATCTCGCGTGATGTATTGGTTTTATTATGCGATTTGCCATTTCTGACCTCTTCTCATCTGAAGAACATAACGTCGTTGGCCAATCCAGATCGAGCCATTGTTGCCTCATTTCAAGGAGTTAATTCTCCCCCAGTATTGATTCCGCAAGCTTTACGACCACTCTTTAATCATTGGAGTGGGGATCAAGGCTTAGGTAAATTTTGGCGCCAGAATCCCATGCTCTGTGAGATCGTTCACTTTTCAGATAAATTCAGGGATGTGGATGTTCCAGAGGATCGGAAGTATTGGGGGATATGATTATTAGACGTTAGACGCTGGACGTCAGAC
>CAZUAZ010000011.1:0-48462 GCA_964618445.1 uncultured Aquirufa sp.
GCAAATCTTTCGCCAATGGCTTCTCACAAACTACGTGCTTACCAGCTAATAAAGCGGCTTTTGATTGCGAATAGTGAAGGAAGTTGGGTGTGCAAATGTGTACACATTGGATATCTTCTTGCTTCAATAAGTCTTCGAACGTATACCAACGGCCTATGCCCAATTGCTTCGCTTTTGCTTCAGCTAATTCAATCGTTACTTCACATAATGCAGCTACGTCGATGTTGGGTAAGCGGCGAAGCGCTTCGATGTGTGCGGGTCCGATAAAACCGGTACCTACGATACCTACTTTAATTTTCGTCATGATCTATTATAGTTCAAATTTTGTCCATTTATTTTGGTTGTCTTTGGCTGAACGAACCACGTTCTCAATGAATGCCATGCCCATAATTCCTTCATCGATGCCAGGGAAATCGTACAAGGGATCTTGTGGCTTTCCTGCCCAACGCGCTCTTACTGCGAAGGCAAAGTTGCGGTAGATATTGGCAAACGTTTCTACGTAGCCTTCTGGGTGTCCGGCCGGTTGGCGTGAATGTGCATTCGCCGCTACCGACAAATTGCCCACCGCCGTACGAATGGTACGTGCACCATCGTCACGGGTACGGAAGGTCAATGTATTTGGCTCCATTTGATGCCAAGTAATACCTGCCTTACTTCCATAGATACGGAAGTTGAAATCATTCTCTTCACCATTGCAGATTTGTGAGCAATGTAAAACGCCTTTGGCACCGTTATTATAATGAAGCAAAATGTTGCCATCATCATCTAATAAACGCCCCTCCACGAAAATTGTCAAGTCGGCGCAAAGCTCTGTAATATGTAATCCCGTAATGTATTCGATTAAGTTCTCGCAGTGCGTTCCGATATCTCCGATTGCTCCAGCAGCACCACAACGTTCCGGGTCTGTACGCCAAGCGGCTTGTTTTTGACCAGTAGCTTCCACTAAATCGATCAACCAGCCTTGTGGATATTCCACAATAATCTTACGAATTTCACCTAGTTGGCCGGAGTCAACGAGGTGTTTTGCCTCTTTAACCATGGGATAGGCTGTATAATTATGTGTTAAGGCGAAGATCAAACCTGTTTTTTCGATAATTTTTTTCAGTTCTTTCGCCTCAGCTAAATTCAAAGTTGCTGGCTTATCGCAAACCACATGGAATCCATTTTCTAAAGCGAATTTAGCTGCAGGAAAATGCACATGATTGGGAGTAACAATGGAAACAAAGTCCATACGTTCGCCTTCTGGTAGTTCTTTTTCCTTTAGAATCATCTCTTCATACGAACCGTATACGCGGTTTTCTGGGAGATATAATGCTTCACCTGTTGCTTTGGATTTGTCTGGATTGGAGCTGAATGCGCCACAAACCAATTCGATTTCGCCGTCTAATTGCGCACCTCTGCGGTGCACGGCACCAATAAAGGCCTCGGTACTTCCACCGATCATGCCCATTTTTAATTTTCTTCCGCGCCGACTCGCTGCAGTCGTGGATGTTCCACCTTGGATCATATGTTTATAGATTTAGATAGTCACAAAAATAGGGCTTAATTTGATTAAATTACCCTTTTAAGGGCTCAGTTTTTTGAAATATTTTCAAAATAAATCATGTTTGAAGGTGAAATTCAAAAATCTTTTCGTTTTTTTGGTACGATTTTTCCAATTAAGAATTTAATTTTTTTAAGATTATAATTTCTCTAAACTTTTAACTAAAACTAATCTATTATGAATCAAACTGTTAATGCCAATCGTTTATTCTTGGCGTCCTGTTTTGCGTTAATTACAACTGCTTTTTCGTTTAGTATACGAGCTGGTATTTTATCACAATTAGGTGCGGAATTAAGTTTAACCAATGAGCAATTAGGTCAAATTAGTAGTATGTGGTTTTTGGGCTTCCCAATTTCCATGATTTTGGGAGGTGTTTTTTATACCTCAATTGGTCCCAAATTAATTATGCAAATTGCTTTAGTTGCACATGCTGTGGGTATTTTGTTGACTATCTATGCTGTTGACTACAATACTTTGTTGATATCTACTTTATTAATCGGAATTGGAAATGGTTGTACGGAAGCTGCGTGTAATCCCATGATTGCCGATGCCTACACAGGCAACGAGATGAGCAGTAAGTTGAATCGTTTTCATATGTGGTTCCCAGGTGGTATTGTGGTAGGTTCTTTGATATCAAAGTTTATGACCGATGCAGCCATGTCTTGGCAATCACAAGTTTGGGTAATTATTATACCAACTGTCATTTATGCTATTTTATTCTTTGGTCAATCTTTCCCTAAGCCAAAGGCTGATGCGAGTTCGACTATGGATAGTTTTAAAGCTATGTTAAATCCATTGTATTTATTTATGGCGGCATGTATGGCATTAACAGCCATATCAGAATTTGGTCCTCAGCAATGGGTAGGTCCTATTTTGGCAAAAGCAGGTGCTAGCCCGATGTTAATTTTAGCCTTGGTGACAGGGTTGATGGCTGTGGGTCGTTATTTTGCGGGTTCTATTATTGCAAAAATTAATACAGTAGGTGTGTTATTAGCCTCTGCCGTGTTTGCACTAGCAGGTTTATATATGATGAGCACGATGTCTGGTACTACCTTGTACTTTGCAGCCTTCATCTACGCGCTTGGTATTTGTTATTTCTGGCCAAACATGTTAGGTTTTGTTGCTGAAGCAATGCCGAAAACAGGTGCTTTGGGTTTATCCATTATGGGGGGAATCGGTATGTTTTCCTCATCGATCTTTCAACCAATTATTGGTAGCTGGATTGATAGTAACAAGGTAATAGCTGTAGGTCAGGGTTTAACTGGTGATGTAGCTGATTTAGCTGCAGGACAGGCAACATTGTCTAATATGTTGCTTTTCCCGGGTATCCTAATCGTAGCTTTTGCAGGCCTTTATTTCTTCGGAAATAAGGCAAAACAAGCATAATCAATTTTTTGATATTTTTAAAAGGGAGCCTCGGCTCCCTTTTTTTTGTCCCTTTTTCCCTATAGCTTTGGCAATCCTCCAAGGTTTGCCAAAGCTAGGTATGCGGTTTGTATTTTTGTTCATTTTAGTAGTTGCTTGTAAGCCTAATTACAACGTTGATCCTTCTCAAGTGGAAAAGGATTTGCGCGCTCAATCCTCACAATATCCAGAAACCAAAATTGAAGGCGAAACCCGTCTCGGGAATTTCGAAATAACCTTACACGAAGAAACACCACTCCATCGCATCAATTTCGTCCGCTTAGTCAAAATGGGTTATTTCACTGATCGCTATTTCTATCGAAATGTGTATGAAATAGGCATGCAGGGTGGTGGAGAATTTCGGGATCGGTTAGCCTACTTAGTGCCAGCCGAATATCCAGACCATTTAAAACCTGTACGCGGAACCATCGCGATGGCGCGATACGATGAAGGAAATCCTAAAAAGTCATCGTCGCCCACGGAATTTTTCATCATCACGAATACCGAACAGGCTGCTCGATTCTACAAACAATATGTGGTTTTTGGGAAAATTACCAAAGGTCTTGCGGTCATCGACTCGATGCAAAAACAGCGTTCCTTCGACGAAAAGCCTGTGATCCCGGTTAAATTTAATTTGACTTTATTGATGGACTAATCATGCTCGAGATTCCTGCAAGGGCCATGACCAATAAGCAGCCGAGTACATTTAACCACAAGAATGCCATCAACTCATAATACCAAGCAACGATGACGATGATTTCGGCGAGCAATGCCGACCAGAACACATGTTTGCCTCCGGTTTTTGGTAAATAAAAGGCACATAAGAATATACCCAGTATCGTTCCATAAAACCACGAACCAAGTATGTTGACCACTTCAATCAAGCTACCCATGTTGGTCGCAAAATGAGCCACAATTAAACACAAAATCCCCCAGCCTAAAGTTGTTAACTTCGATGCCCACCAATAATGCTTGTTGCTTGCCTCGGGATTAACAAATCGCTGATACACGTCAACCATACTGGTCGAAGTCAACGAGCCAAATGCGGATGCCATCGATCCCATAGACGATAACAAAATCATCGCTATCAAAAATCCAATGATCCCGATGGGTAAATGATCGATGATGTAGGTTAAGAAAATGTAGTTGGTGTCATTGGGTTCAAAGGAAACGGCCGACTTCTCCATCGAAGAAACCGCAGCTTCGCGTAATTTCAATTGGCGCTCATGCAGGGAATTAATCTCATTTTTCAAGGGTACGACTGCAGCCGGATTGTGGTCAATGGCATGGACTAATGCTATTTCGGCCTTTTTCTTCGCTTCAAACAAAGCCGATTTTTCTTGATTGATTTGCTTCGCATCTGCCTGCTTCACCCAAACCGCCTCCGTATTTTTATTGAAAAACATCGGTGGTTCGTGAAACTGGTAAAAGATAAATACGAAAATACCCACCAGTAAAATGAAGAATTGCATCGGGATTTTTAGAAAGCCATTCAGCAACAAGCCTTTTCTACTTTGTGTAGCGGATTGTCCCGAGAGGTAGCGGCCCACTTGGCTTTGGTCCGTACCGAAATAGGAGAGCTGCAAAAAGAAACCACCTATGATTCCTGACCAAATATTATACCGATTATTCAAATCAAACTTCCAATCAATCAAATTGATCTTGCCCATTTTGCCTGCAATTTGCAGGGACTGTTTGACGCCGATTTCCGGAGGCAATTGGTAAATTATGAGCACGGCAGCTAAGACCATGCCAGCTAGGACCACCGACATTTGGAGCATTTGGGTATAGGAAATGGCTTTGGAACCCCCCAGCATACAATAAGTTGTTACGAGCGCTGCCGTTAAGGTATTCGTCCATGTTAAATCCCAGCCTACTAAAATCGATAAAATAATCGATGGTGCCGCGATGGTAACACCGGTAGATAGTGCGCGCGGAATTAAAAACAGCAAACTGGTTAACACACGTGTTTTGGCGTCAAATCGTTTTTCTAAAAACTGATAGGCTGTGTATACTTTGAGCCGATAATAATTCGGAATGAACGTAACAGATAACACAATCATGGCGATGGGCAATCCCAAATAAAATTGAACGAATCGCATGCCATCTGTATAGGCTTGACCCGGTGCGGATAAAAATGTAATCGCTGAAGCCTGCGTAGCCATGACCGAAAGCAACACATGATACCAAGGTAATTCCCGGTCGGCAAGTAAAAATCCCTGCAAAGACTGCTTGGACTGTTGGCCTCTCCAACTCCCATACGCCACGATTCCGCCAATTGTCAATACTAATATGATCCAGTCGAGTAGGTGCATAGTTTAGCTAAAAAGTGCGGAAAAACCAATGAAAAACAGAATAATGCTCACTAGAAAAGCTCCCAAAACGAGGTACCAAATGCGCCAATTAGGCTGTGATTCTTCTTGCTGAGCAGACATAGGTTTTTATTAAGAAGTCAAAAATAACACAAAATGTTTATTGATTAGATTATTTGCCGTACACCTTTGGAATAATAAGTTTTGCTGATTACCTTTGCACTCCAAATTACGCGGGTGTGGTGGAATTGGTAGACATACCAGACTTAGGATCTGGCGCCGCGAGGCATGGGGGTTCGAGTCCCTCCACCCGTACCAAGGCAAGCCCTCAACACCGATAGGTTTTTGAGGGCTTTTTTTAATTGATTAAACAAACAATTCTATATGAACATTTCACTAAATAAAGCAAGTGATTTACAAGGTCGTTTGACCGTTGTTGTAACTGAGGCTGATTACAAAGAGAAAGTTGAGGCTAAATTGAAAGACTATCGCAAGAAAGCGTCGATCAAGGGCTTTCGTCCGGGCATGGTTCCGGCAACTTTGATTAAAAAATTGTATGGTCAGTCGGCATTAGTGGATGAAATTAATCACGAATTAGGCCACGCCGTTAGTGATTACATCAAAGAAAATAAATTGAATTTAGTGGGCGAGCCACTTCCAGCTGTAGAAGAAACAGATTCAATCGACTGGGAAAAAGATACGGAATTTACGTTTCATTATGATTTAGGTTTCCACTCAGATTTCAAGGTGGATTTAGCTAAGATGAAAGAGATTAAATCGTACGAAATCAAACCGGATAAGAAGGAGATTGCCGAGACGGTTGAAAACTTAAAGAAGCAATTCGGCGAGCAGACGCATCCAGATGCAGTTGAAGATCGTGATTTAGTATTTGGAACATTCACGCAAGGTGAATGGGTTGAGAAGTCGGCTATCCCGATGCACGCGATTCAAGACAAATCAAAGAAAATATTCATCGGCGCGAAAAAAGGAGATACCTTGAAATTTGCGATCGATAAGGTGTTTGTTGACGCAAAATCATTAGCCTTAGCAACCGGTAAAAAAGAAGAAGAAGTAGCTGATTTGACAGGTGAAGTTTCATACGTAGTGGAAGATATTACACGTCAAGCTCCTGCTGAAATGAATGTTGAATTTTTCGACAAAGTTTTAGGGCCAGGAAAAGCAACAGATGAAAAAACATTCTTAGCTGAGGTTGAGAAAATTGTTTCGGAGAATTATGCACGCGAAGCGAATTACTTATTACGAATCGATGCGGAAAAAGCGTTGATCGAAAACGTTAAAATTGATCTTCCTGAAGAATTCTTGCGTACGTGGTTAATTCGTATCAATGAAGGCAAATTTACTCCAGAGCAAATTGATCAAGATTTTGATAATGTGAAACGTGATATCCGTTGGAACTTGATCAAAAACGAAATCGCAGCGAAATTTGACGTAAAAGTTGAATATCCTGAGGTGGTTGAGAAAGCGAAAGATATGGTTCGCCAGCAGTTTGGTGGTTATTTATCTTCGGATCAACCTGGCATCGAGGAAATGATTGAGAAAATTGCCATGGGTTACTTGAGCGATAAATCGAAAGGCGATAACTTTATGAACTTGTACAATCAGGCATTTGCAGATAAAGTATCGAGTGCAATCGTAGCGAATATTCCGCACAAGGTTACGAAAATCGACGTGGAGAAATTTAAGGAGATTGCGGCAGCGCTGTAATGTAGCCGATTTATAATTTAGAGTGAGAGCCCCGTAAATTACGGGGTTTTCTGTGAACAAGATAATCCGTTTTGGTGTTTAGCTTTAGACGTGAAAATATTTTAAATTTGATTTTAAAACTATCCAGATATGTACCCAAAAGAATTGACTGGCGAAGAGTTTCGTAAATATGCTGTTCATCACCGTGGCTTAAACGGTTTGGCAGTGGATCAATATATGAATAGCATTGGTAGCCGACCGATGCATCAAATCGATGACATGACACAATACATCATTGAGGAGCGCCCGATGCGTTTCGCTCAAATCGATGTATTTTCTCGTTTAATCATGGACCGTATCATTTTTATGGGAGTTCCTGTAGATGATTATATGGCCAATATCATTGTAGCACAATTGTTGTTTATGGAATCTACAGATGCCAAAAAAGACATTGTGATGTATATCAATAGCCCAGGTGGATCTGTTTATGCTGGTTTAGGTATTTACGATACGATGAATTATATCCGTCCAGAAGTGGCTACGGTATGTACCTCACTAGCAGCTTCCATGGGAGCGGTTTTATTAGCCGGTGGCGCAGCTGGAAAGCGTTCTGCGTTAGAGCATGCGCGTGTAATGATTCACCAGCCATCTGGTGGAGCACAAGGTCAATCACGTGATATCGAAATCACGGCACGTGAAATCGTCAAAATTCGTCAAGAATTATATGACATTTTAGCCAAACATTCGGGTAAATCATTTGAAGAAATCGAGCGTGATTCGGATCGTGACTACTGGATGAAAGCAGCTGAGGCTAAAGAATACGGTTTGATTGACGAGATTTTAACGCGTAATGTGTAATTAAAGATGGCTAAGAAGGCAAGTTGTTCCTTTTGTGGACGGGCAAAAAATGAGGTGGGTATTCTTCTTTCGGGAATCGATGGCCATATCTGCGATACCTGTTTGCAGCAAGGATACGAAGTAATCAAAGACGAAATGGGTGCGGCTGTGAAGGCGCATAAACCAGCGAACCAACAATTTGAATTGGTCAAACCAAAGGATTTGAAAGCTTATTTAGATGAATATGTGATAGGTCAAGAGGAAGCCAAACGCCACTTATCTGTCGCCGTATATAATCACTACAAGCGTTTGATGCAGACGCCTGCTGCAGATGACGTGAAAATTGAGAAGTCGAACATCCTGATGGTAGGAGAGACTGGAACCGGAAAAACATACCTGGCACGTACACTTGCTCAGAAATTACAAGTTCCTTTTTGCATCGCAGATGCGACCGTCATTACGGAAGCGGGCTATGTAGGAGAAGATGTCGAAACGATTTTAACTCGCTTATTACAAGCCGCAAATTACGATGTTGAAAAGGCGGAATGTGGCATTGTATTTATTGACGAAATTGATAAGATCGCGCGCAAGTCGGACAATCCCTCGATCACGCGGGATGTGTCTGGGGAAGGGGTCCAGCAAGCCTTATTGAAATTATTGGAAGGTTCGATTGTGAATGTGCCGCCGCAAGGAGGACGTAAGCATCCGGATCAAAAGATGATTGCGGTCAATACTGAAAATATTCTGTTTATCTGCGGAGGTGCATTTGATGGCATTGATCGTCATATAGCGAAGCGTTTAAACTCACGTCCCATCGGTTTTTCTGGTGACGATACGTTCCACGAATCGTTTGAGAAAGATCAGATTATGAAGTATGTATCTGCGCAGGATTTAAAATCGTTCGGATTGATTCCTGAATTGCTAGGACGTCTGCCGGTAGTTACTTTCTTAAATCCATTGGATGAGAAAGCCTTACTTTCCATCTTGACTGAGCCTAAAAATGCGCTTATCAAGCAATATGAGAAACTTTTTGACATGGAAAATGTGTCATTAACTTTCTCAAAAGATGCCTTAGTTTATATCGTAGAACAAGCCATGCAATTTAAATTAGGAGCCCGTGGTTTGCGGTCCATCATGGAAGCCATCATGACAGATGCCATGTTTGAAATCCCTTCTCAAACTGATTTGAAGGAATTTAAAGTCGATTTAGCCTATGCCAAATCGAAATTTGAACGTACCGTTTTTCATCAAATGAAAGTTGTCGCTTAAACCTTATGAAAGCCTTTATTTTTGTGGCTATTTTAGCCATCTCTAGTTCGTTTGTATCAGAAAATCAGCCTACTGGCGCATTGCAAGTTGCTAGACCTGAAGTCACAACTCCCACCGTTGTCGCACCTGCTCAAGAGGTAAAGCACACGAAACGAGTTTCCAGCGTTAAAAAAGAAATTAGACAAGCACGAAAAGCACTCAAAGCAGATGTCCGCGATGAGGTTCATCGGATGGATTCCAAATTGAAAATTGGTCTATTTTTGTTGGCCATCGGCGCCGTACTCAGTATCGTAGGTATCGGTCTAGTAGGTGGAATCGCCGCGCTCATTGGCCTCGGATTTACAATCGTCGGCCTGCTGCATACCTACTAAATATATGTCGGCCCAGCTCGTATTTTTACATGGTTTTGGGGAAGATGCCCGTATTTGGGATGATTTTATTCCTTCATTTACCTGGGCTGAAAAACCAATTGTACCTTCTTTTGCGCATTGGACCGCTGCGAAATCGATTGCCGATTACGCTCGGGAAATTCTGGATACATTACCACAAGATCGGAAATTTACCTTAGTGGGCCATTCTATGGGTGGGTACATTGCCCTCGAAATGGCGAAGCTATTTCCTGAACGTATCGAAAAGGTCGTATTATTACATTCTACCGCGCTTCCAGATACCGCAGAGAAGCAGATCAATCGAGATCGCACCATCGAATTTCTAGCGAAGCACGGTGCTTCCGTGTTCATTAAATCTTTTGTTGCGAATCTGTTTGCCCCTGAGTTTGTGGCAAACAATCGTGCATTGATGGATCAGTTAATCATACGCTACCAGGATTTACCAGTCGAAGGACTTATTGCGGCATCAAGGGCCATGCGTGATCGGTCCGATTTCACCACATTTTTACGCGATACCCACATTCCATTTTTATTTATTCATGGGGACGCAGATCCCTTAATCAGCACAGAAAGCATTTTAACTATAAAAGCACATCATAAATGTGTAATTTTGCCGGGAGTAGGGCATCAAGGTGTTTACGAAGCACCTGTGGCTTGCTATGATGCGATTCATTCTTTTATTGCCAACTAATGTCCAAAATTATTGTAGCCTTGGATGGCTTTTCTTCCTGTGGTAAAAGTACAACCGCGAAACGTGTGGCTGCAACATTGCATTATGCATTTATAGATACAGGTGCGATGTACCGAGCGGTTGCGCTATATTTTCATCGCCATGCCGTGGAAGTTTCTGATGCCGCTGCGGTGGAATATGCGCTAAAGCATATTGAAATTAAGTTTGCGTTTAATGTAAGCCGACAAGCCTCTGATACTATTTTGAATGGGGAGAATGTGGAGCAGGAAATTCGGAAAATGTTTATTTCGGAGATTGTGAGCCAAGTAGCTGCTATTCCTGCGGTCCGACATGCAATGGTTGCGCAGCAGCAAAAAATGGGGGAGAAAAAAGGGATTGTGATGGATGGCCGGGATATCGGTACGGTCGTATTTCCCCAAGCAGAATTAAAAATATTCATGACGGCTCAGCCGAATATTCGTGCCCAGCGACGTAAACTTGAGCTTTTGCAAAAAGGCGAAGATCTTCCAATTGAAGAAATTGTGGAGAACCTGCGCATGCGAGATGAAATAGATTCGAATCGTACGGAAGGTCCTTTGAAACGTGCCGACGATGCGATTGATTTAGATACTTCTTTCCGAAGTATGGATGAACAGGTCAATTTTGTGTTAGATCATGTACGTCGGGTTCAACGTGAAAAAAAATAAACCATTTTTGATTGTTGGCCAAGGTCTAGCCGGCACCATCTTAGCACATCATTTTCTATCCGCAAAGATTCCATTTGAGATTTGGGATGCTCCCGCAGTTTATTTCAATTCTTCTCAGGCAGCAGGTGGTATTTATAATCCTGTCACCGGCCGGAAACTAGAAAAGACTTGGCTCGCAGAAGAACTATTTACCTATTTGCCGGATTTTTACACGCAACTAGAGGCAACGTTGCAAGCATCTTTTTTCCACCCAATACCCTTGTTTCGGCCCTTTGCGAATGTAGACATGCGAACCTGGTTAGAGGAGCGCAAACCGCAAATTGATCATCATTATCTGGACTGGACCCCTGAGGGAGTTTGGGTCCGCGAAACGGGCTGGGTAGATGTAGCTGAATTAGTACGCGTTTCGCGTTTGCATTTCCAAGCATTAGGTCTGTTTCAAGAACGTGCTTATTCCGCTACCGATGCCTTTGAGGGCGTGATTTTTTGTGAAGGATTTCATGGGCAAAAAAACCCGATATGGGCCAAATTGCCATTTTTACCCGCCAAAGGGGAGTTGATGATTTTTGAATCAGATCAGCCAGCGAAGGATTACATACTGAGTAAAAATGGATTCGTTCTACCCTTAACAGGTAATCGATTTAAAGTAGGTGCCACATACCGTTGGGATGAATTTTCGCCCGCGGAGACAGCAGATGCAACAGATGAGTTACACCAAAAACTCCTTTCCATGGGAGTGGACTCCTATACGCGACTAAGTACCCGCGTGGGTGTGCGTCCTGCGACGCAAGACCGGCGCCCATTTATTGGTATGCACCCGCATGAACCCGTGGGTATTTTTAATGGTTTTGGCTCCAAAGGTGTTTCATTGATTCCTTATTTTGCACGTGCATTTGTGGACGAGCTACAAGGAATAAAAGAACTGCCTTTTGAGGTTTCAATTCGACGATTTTCGCATTTATTTTCATCATAATTAATTACATTTGAGGATGCGGTTTTTTCAAAATCTGTTCTTGATCGTTGCTTGCCTGCTTTCAGTATATGAAATGCAGGGACAAGACTTTTATCCAAGCCAACGGGACTGGGAGAGAACGCGTATTCAACACAAGCGGATTCGTTGGTCCTATATAACAGATCAAAATTTTGAAGTTTATTACTATGGCAAACAAGATGCCTTAGCCCGTTCTACGATTCAATATTTGGATGGAGAGTTGCCACGGATTACCCGTATTTTAGGCTACACGCCGTATCAAAAAGCAAAGATATTTCTATATCCATCACCGGCTGATCTATTAGAGTCCAATAGTGGCATTAGTTTCCAAAATCTAAAGAAGGCCCAAGAGGAAAATCAAGATAAGTTTAAGATTGAGATTGCGTTTAAGTCAGATTTAGGTGATTTACATACGCGTCTGGTTGAGGAACTTACACGAGTTTATGTACATGATATACTGTATGGGGGCACGATTAGAGATGCCTTGCAAAGTTCTTTATTGTTAACTGTTCCCGAGTGGTTTTCTTCAGGTATTGTTGCCTATGTGGCACATGGTGATTCGCCCGAAATGAATCAATACATGTATCAAATCGTGGCGGCTAACAAGGTTCGGAAGCCTGCTTTGGCTCGCGGAAAGGAAGCTGAATTAATCGGACAATCCATCTGGTCCTACATTGCCAAAAATTATGGCATTCAACCTATTGGTAACATTCTTAATCTGACGCGCATTATTCGTAATGACCAATCCAGCATTGCAAGTACCTTACGCACGTCGATTTCTCGCTTTTTGAAAGAATGGTTTAATTTTTATTTATCGGAATCGAAGCAATTTGACGTTAATTCGACTGCATTTTCAGGTGCGGAGAATTTAATTGCCCGTGATCGCTTGGAGGGAGAGCAATTAGCGGATTTCCGGATTAGTCCCAATGGGAAGTGGATGGCTTACACACTCGAAGATGCTGGTCAGTATCGCGTGATGATTCAAAATTTACAGACTAAAAAACGGTTTTATTTATTCCAAACGGGTTTGAAAGATCCATTGCGCGAATCTGTAAGTAATTCGCCCCGCATGCATTGGACAGCAAATAATTCGTTTTCGATTATCTATGCCAAAGACGGGAAATCCTGGTTGAATCAGTATGCTCCCATTACGGGCTTGTCGGCAAAACTAGTGAGCAAAACCGACCTGAAAGATTGGAATTTCACTGATTTTGAGATGCATGAAAGTGGCCAACGGATGTTAGTGAGAGCCTTGCGAAATGGTCAAATGGACGTGGGGATCTATGATTTCCGACGAAATAGATTCACACCTATTACCCAAAATGCCCAAGATGAATTTGAGGCACATTGGTTCAATAAGCAAGGGGATGTCATCTATTTGACGGACCATTATGTGGATTCAACGCAGAAAGTGATTAAAGCTAAAGGGCTGTCGGTGCTCATGCAATGGCGCGCAGAGGAGCCAAGTAATCCGCGCGTATTACTGACACATTCAGGTAAAATTCATTCACTCCAAGTCCAGTCAGATACGCTCATTTATTTCTTGCACAAGCAAAATACGGGGGAGGAATTGGTTTCATTGAATTTAAGCCAAGGGAAATTAATGCAAAACCGGGTTCGATCAGGTACTTGGACTTATTTTCAATGGTCGGGGGATAAATTGTATTACCGAGACCGCGACTTCTTGGAAGATCGAATTCAGCGAATATCTGCCCAATCGATTTTAGAAATACCTGCCTATCAATGGTATCCGATGAGTGCAGATAGTACGTCTAATTTCCTGACGGACGTTTCAGCAGAACCTAAGCGCGACAGTTTGGATGTGCGCGAAAAGGCGAAACGCAGTCGGCTTGAGCGCCAGCAATTACTGCGTGCACGTAAGGAGACAGCCAAACTTGCCGGACCATTTGCTTACCATAATTCATTTGTGGTGAATGGTTCAGAAGGAAATTTTAGAATTGATCCCATCCGGGGAATCGGATATGCATTTGACCTAAAAATGAATGATTTAATGGAAAATCATTTAATCCGGACAGGTGTTTTGCTGAATGCTAATTTTAAGAACTCCGATTTATGGGGCGAGTATGCCTATTTACCAAACAAAGTAGACTGGGTATTTCGTGTCGATAGGAAGTTGTATAGCCAGGAATCAGACGCCTTTTTGAATAAAATACGCTATAATCGGGCATCTTTGACGGGAATTTATCCTATTAATTTGACGAGTAAATTGAGTTTCTCTGGGATGTTTACCTCCAATAGATCGTTCGATCAAGTGAATTTATCGGTGCCAGAGAATTTGTCGACTTATGCAGGTACTTCTGTCTCCTATACCTTAGATAATACGGTGCATTGGGAAGATAATTTGCCAATTGGTACGCGGGTGTTAGCTACGCTGGAACACCAACAAGCCCTCAGGACATCCTTGAGTTTCTCGCGTGTTCGATTAGATGTGCGTAAATATGTCAAACTATCGAATAGCATTTTAGTAGCGGGACGTCTCTCTGCTTCGCATGCCTTTGGGCCAGCTGCGCCACAAACAATGTTGGGCGGTATGGATAATTGGGTGTTTATAGACCGCGAAGTACGAACAAAGGAAAACCCGTTAGGTGTTTCTGGTCCGGCTAATCGGGATGTATTTATGAGTGATTTTGCGACTTCATTGCGCGGTTTCAAGATGAATAAATTAGCGGGGAATAGTCATTTATTAGTTAATTTGGAGGTGCGCTTGCCGGTAAAACATTTGATAAGTTTAGAATCCAATAAGTCAAGTTTCATGAATTCGTTGCAGATTGTGGGCTTTACCGATGTCGGATCAGCATGGACAGGTGCGAATCCGTTCAGTCGGACGAATGGCTTTAATACCAATGTCATTGGTGGTGGAACAAATCCGTTTCAAGCGACAGTTACCGACTTCCGAAATCCGTTTTTGTTTGGTTTTGGGGTAGGGGCTCGAGCTAATTTATTTGGTTATTTTGTGAAGGTGGATTATGCATATGGCATGGAAACCAATGAAATCAAATCACCTGCTACCTACGTGACATTAGGTCATGATTTTTAATTATATGTCGACACACCTAACTGATATCACCCCTTTATTAGCCGCCACGCGAAAATCTGCTGCCGCATTAGCCTTATCGGCGGATGCCGTGAAGCTCGCTATCCTTGCCGATTTAGCTACTCGTTTAGAAGCTAATGTTGCTGCGATTATATTGGCGAATGAAAAAGATTTAGCTGTTTACGATCTGCAAAATCCCATGCGCGATCGACTTTTGTTGACAGAGGAACGAATTTTAGCCTTAGCTGCGAGTTTGCATGATGTGGCCAAATTACCTAATCCATCAGGCCAAGTTTTAGTAGCTAAAACGTTAGCCAATGGACTTCATTTGGAAAAAAAATCAGTCCCTTTAGGGGTTGTTGGCGTTATTTATGAGTCCCGTCCAAACGTGACAATCGACGTAGCTGCCTTGTGTATCCGCTCTGGTAATGCTGCTGTATTACGTGGTGGGACGGATGCATGGCATACCAATGCTATGTTAGTTTCGTTGATTCATGCCTCGTTAACAGTTGCAGGATTGCCCACAGATGTTGTTCGGTTGTTGCCTACAGATCGTGCGCATGTGACGACTTTAC
The DNA here is from genome assembly GCA_964618445.1 of uncultured Aquirufa sp. Classification (GTDB taxonomy): domain Bacteria; phylum Bacteroidota; class Bacteroidia; order Cytophagales; family Spirosomataceae; genus Aquirufa. The sequence continues at coordinate 15,457 of CAZUAZ010000011.1, forward strand.
TTACAGCAGTTAAGTACGTTGACGTGATTATTCCACGCGGTTCGGATGCCTTAATTCAGCGGGTTCGCAAAGAGTCGCTCGTGCCTACAATTGAAACGGGCGCTGGGGTTTGCCATACCTACGTGGCGGAATCGGCTGATGTGGATATGGCTGTGCGCATCGTGGTTAATGCCAAAGTTTCTCGTCCTTCCGTGTGTAATTCTTTGGATACCATATTGGTTCATGAGGCTATTGCACCACAGTTTTTAAGTCAATTGGCTCCGAAACTTGCGGAGTATCGGGTGCATATTTGTGCTGATCCTTCTGCATTAGCTGTTTTGCAGGGTATGCAATATCCACATATTCAGGCTGCTGTAGAGGCTGATTTCGGTCGGGAGTTTTTGGATTTTGCTTGTTCGATCAAAGTAGTTCAGAATACCGCTGAAGCATTAAATCACATCGATAGCTACTCATCGCGGCATTCTGAAGCGATCGTGAGTTCGGATGAATCAGAAGCTGAGTTGTTTTTACAAGCGGTAGATGCAGCTGCAGTTTATTGGAACGCGTCGACGCGCTTTACAGATGGCGGAGTTTTTGACTTGGGTGCTGAGATAGGTATTTCTACCCAAAAATTACATGCCCGTGGACCGTTTGCTTTGGAAAAATTAGTTACTGAAAAATGGGTGTTGAAAGGAAGCGGGCAAATCCGGTAAACTAATATTCGTGATCTAGGCCGAGTTTTTGTTTCATTTCGCTCAGCAGCGGATATTTGTTGGCCAAGAATTCATACTTATCAGACTGCGTATACAGCATTTTTTTGTCGCTTTTCTCCGTCACCAGTACGTCTAGGGCAATATCGATTGTATAATTTTGAAGGCGTTCCCGTATTTTCCCCAATACCTCCAAGCGTACATTTTCATTGAACTGCTGGACTTGTACTTCATTTTCTACTTTCATGTGGATGATTGACCCGATCACTTCAATTGGCCGATTCATCATCACATATTTATTGATCAAATTCGCTGACTGGAATTCAGCTGCCAGTTGGTTCCATACCGTCGTCAGCTCTTCTATCGTAAAGGCCTTCGAATTTGCTGGATCACTGCTTAAGCTAGCCAATACTTCTTCTGCTGTTTGTTCGGTCGCTTTTGCGTCAACTACCTTTTTAGCGGAGCGTAATCCGGATACCGGATTAGGTTTCGCTTGCGGTGTTGGAACATCCACGGGAATGGTCGTTTCCATCACGGGTTCCTCTTTGACCGCAGGGGGCGTCGGCTCTAAAACAGGTGTTTTAGGCGTTATTGGGGCTTGTGTTTCGGTAGTTTTGGCCCCAGCGGCTTTTGCCTGGGGCTCAGCCTTTTTTCCATCACCGCCCTCCGTGGCAGGTTGGTATACCGAAGGCAAATAATTGATCTTCAGTAGGCAAAGTTCAAGATGTAGTCGTGGGTTTTTGGCCGACTTGTAATTGGTCTCACATTGAGCGCAAATATTCATGGCAGATAGCAAGAAAGATGTACTTGTCTTTTCTGCTTGTTGCTTAAATTTCGCTTTCGATTCGTCGCTGATTTCCATCAACGCTAGGGTTTGGGGATCTTTGGCAAAAAGTAAATTCCGCAAATGCTCCATAAATCCAGCAATGAATTGTTGGCCATCAAATCCCTTCCGCATGATTTCATCTAGCAAAACTAGGGCACCCACATGATTTTGTGTGGTCATGTGATCTGTGATTTGCAAGTAGTAATCGCTGTCGAGAATGTGTAAATTCTCCAACACGTCCTTATGGCGGAGGGTATTGTCGGTTGAAAAGGTGACGTTTAAGTCAAACATCGACAAGGCATCACGCAAACCACCATCTGCTTTAATGGAGATTAATTCCAATGCCGCAGGTTCCGCTTGAATATTTTCTTTGGTTGCAATGGAAGCTAAATGGCTCGCCATATCTTTCCATTGAATCCGGTTAAAATCAAAGATTTGACAACGAGATAAAATGGTGGGTAAAATTTTATGTTTTTCCGTCGTTGCCAAAATAAAGATGGCATAGGACGGCGGTTCTTCCAATGTTTTCAAGAACGCGTTAAATGCCGCGGAAGACAACATGTGCACCTCATCTATGATGTAAATTTTATAGCGTCCGCGTTGTGGAGGATACCGTACTTGATCGATGAGGTTACGAATATCTTCCACCGAGTTATTCGAAGCGGCATCTAATTCATGTATGGTTAGGGAGGTACTTTCTTGAAATGAGGTACAAGATGGACATGTTCCACATGCCTCGCCATCTGCCCCAATGTTTTCGCAATTGATCGTTTTCGCCAAGATACGTGCGCAGGTTGTTTTTCCTACGCCACGTGGACCACAGAATAAAAATGCTTGCGCCAAATGATTGGACTTGATCGCATTTTTAAGGGTGGTGGTAATGTGGCTTTGGCCAACCACCGAGTCGAACTGGGTGGGTCTATATTTTCTGGCTGAAACGATAAAATTTTCCATACGGCAAGTTAACTTTTACGGCATCAATTTCCAAAGATGCATTAAGGCAATTCAACAACCGCGCTGACCGGAAAATGATCCGTCGGATATCGGTTTTCCCACGTTTCTGAATGGGTGGCATGTTGGTTTACGCGCACCCCATTTTTGACAAATATGTAGTCAATGTGACGGCCTTCTTGTTCTTTTTTGAACCCATTAAATGAGCTATATGGCCCATAGTGACCATTTTTGCTTATTTTTTCCGCATCAGTTAGTTTGTTGGGATTTGCCGGGTCTACCAAAATTTGAATCGGCTCATCATCGGGAGTAGCGTTAAAGTCACCCGTAATTACGGCTGGAGATTTGCCAGCGATTTCTGCTACTTTGCGAAGGACTAATTTGGCACTTTCGCGGCGGGCGATTTTACCTAAATGGTCAAAATGGGTATTAAATACGTAGAATTTTTTACCTGTTTTGATCTCTTGAAATTGACCCCAGGTCATGACTCTGCGGCAGGCAGCATCCCAGCCAAAACCTACTTTTTCACATGAATCAGAAAGCCAAAATGTACTTTCTTTGAGTAATTTAAATTTACCGGCATGGTAAAATAGGGGAGAGAATTCACCTTCCTCTTTGCCATCATCACGTCCTTTACCAAACCACTTGTAACCGGGTAATTCCTTGGCAAAATCTTTGATTTGATGAATAAATGCCTCTTGCATGCCGATGATATCAGCCTCATGATATTTTATTAATTCAGCACAATGTTTTGCGCGGTATTTCCATTGATCCTGACCATCTGAATCTGTGTCGAGTCGGATATTGAAGGTCATGGTTTTGATTTGTCCAAAGCTACTTAAGCTGATTAAAAGTAGGAGCATGACGCCACCTAGACTTTTATAAATGTGTTCAATTTGTGGCCAAATACGTGTTTTTTGGCTGTTTTCAATGATGAATTCGGCGCCTTTCATATAGCTTGTAGGTTTAGGTTGAATATCGATGATCTGCATGGTTTGCATGTAGTTCATGTGTTTTCTTTTTTGAATGTGGCTGATTCGTTCTTCCAGCGGACAAGATACAGCAATAAGCTGTTCCAAATGTTCTGGCTTATTTTTAGGTGTAATCAGCGCGGATTCGTATAGATAAAAGGGGGCAAGGGGAGCAGTTTCCAGCCAAGCCGTAGCTGCTTTGCGCACCGCAGGATGAATGATACGATTGAGTACCTCAATGTCCTGAGGGTATTTTTGCAAGATTTTTTTGATGCCTTCGCGATTGTAAGTTCCATCAGCCAAATACGCCTGAGGACCAAATTCCTCCGTGATGGTGGATTTAACGTCTGGATCGGTATCACAAAGATTTCGGGCTGCTAGATCAGCCTCAAATACGGGAATTCCCAGCATAGAAAAAATCCGACAAATCATCGATTTGCCGGATCCTATTCCGCCTGTAATGCCGATAAAGGGTTTCAGGCTTGTAGACATCTATTTATTCTTCTGTTAAGCGTGAAGAAGCATCTTTGGAAATCGCAGTTTTTTCAAAAACCATGCGAACACCTTTGTTGGCATCTACCTCCACAACAATCGTTTTTTCACGAATTGAAATGACTGTTCCATGTGCTCCGCCGATTGTTACGACCTTGTCGCCTGTTTTCAATTCTTCAATAAATTGTTTCGCTTCTTTCGCCTTTTTTTGTTGTGGACGAATCATGAAAAAATAAAATACCACAAAAATACCTCCGAAAAGGACGATTTGCATAATTTGTGGATTAGCTGCTTGTAAGGTGATCATGTTTGGTTTATTTGGTATTAGGTAAAACTTCTATTTTAAATGCCACTTGATTGTCGGCAGGCAATGTATTTGCATACACGGTAACCGATTTCTGTAACTTTCCTTCTTTTCCTTTGGAATCAAAGGTCACTTTAATGAATCCTTTTTTGTCTGGTTGGACTAATTCCTTACTCCATTTTGGGGTGGTGCATCCGCAGGATGCGTTCACCGACAAGATTTGTAGGGGCATATTGCCTTTGTTCTTGAAATGGAAAGTATATGAAATTTGTTCACCTTCTTTGATTCGGCCAAGATATACGAGCGGCTGGTCAAAGACCATTTTTGCTTGTTTCTCTGGGCTCGGGCGTAATGCAAGTGGAATGGTATTTTCGGACGAACTTGCCGCCTCCTTTTGCTTGTTGACACAAGCAAAAAATGAGATAGCTACCAAAAACAATCCGATTATCCGCATTATTTAGCTTTGATTTGGCTCATCATTTTTTCCACATCTTCCAACAGTCTTTCTGCTTTTAGCTTTGTGTCTTGAACGACCTTTTTGCCTTCAGATTTGGCTAATGTTTCAGGAATTTCTTTTCCGTCTACGATATCGTTAATCAATTGCTTTAATTGATCCCGGTATTTATTTAACTGGAAATACAATCTTCCGCGGGTATTTTCTCCTTTGTCCGGAGCATATAAAATGCCTAAAGCGGCTCCTGCTGCGGCACCTACGACGAATGCCCAAAATGATTTAGATGATCTGCTCATATTATTTACTAGCTATGTCGATTAATCCTCGACCTGATTTTTGTATAATTTTTTCACTTATCAAACGAATGGAAATCACATCCAGTATACCATTGATAAAAGATCCCGATTTCGGTGTGGAATAGTTTTTCGCTACTTCAATGAATTCGTTGATACTTACTTTAACGGGTATACTTGGAAATTGAATCATTTCTGCAACCGCCATTTTTAATATGATTAAATCGGTGGTGGCTAAACGCTCCGTATCCCAGTTTTTCGTTTGATCATTCACCCATTGTGTTAATTGAAGGTCTTCCTTCACACAATAATCGAATAATTCTTCGAAGAATTTTTTGTCATCTTCCCATTGTAAACCAAGGGGTTGAATTTGTAAATCTTCGAGTGCTTCGACCTTGAATGTTTTCGTCGCTAAACTTTTTACGACGTCTTTATTTAGGTGCCAATTTAAATCTTTTTCCTCGAAATATTCGGCCATGATCGGATGTTTTAACAGATAATTTTTCAAAATGTATTTAATCATTTCGATATCTGCTGTGACATCTTTTCCGGCGGTAGGGAGGTACGAGACGAAGGCTTCATCCGGCAGAATGCCTTCGATGAAGACTTTCTTAAGCATGTTTTCCTCATCTTCCGACCAGCCAATGTTGTAATCCGCAAAAGCTTGTTGCAAATCACGCCATTTCGGCATGATCGCTAAGACCTTGTTTTTGCTAATTGCGGAGGTTTTGATGGGATTTTCTAATAATCTTCGTTGCTCATCCCATTGCCCAATCATCGGTAGTGCTTGGATGAAATAAAGCATTTTCAAGTATTGCTTGAAAATGGATTCAACCTCCAGGACCATGGATGACTTTAATTCTTTGGCAATTTTAGCGACGTTATTTTGATAGATGCGATGCACGGATTTAGCCGCTTCAAGCGCTTCTGCTGGGATTGTTTCTTCGGTGGGTACTCCTTGGAAAAATTCTGTTAATTGGATTTCGGCTAATTTGCGAAGACCTTCCAAACGTGGAGTTTGGTCTTCTTTGGCAATCATTAGTGATAAGTCAGGCTGAAAAATGGCTGTTAATCCATCAAATGCCAATTGATATTGGGCACGTTCTTGTGTCCAATAAGCATACATTTGTTGAAATGCTTTGACACGAAGTAGTCTTCTGTTTACCATCCGAAATTAAAGAGCGTTCTGTTTTTGAAAAGACAAAATTAACTATTTTAATTTGAAAAAGGGGCTATCTTTGTTTGATTAATATTTTCATGGGCGCATTAGGTCATCTCAACTCATTTTTTTGGCGATATAAGTGGTTACTTTTTTTAGGAATCATCTTTACTTTTGGATCTAATTTCTTTGGTGTTGTTCCTGCCCAACTCGTGCGTTTTGCGCTCGATCTCGTGACCGAAACGATTGATATTTATTTTCTTTTTAAGGGATTTAGTATGCAGTCGGCCTTTTACGAGGTTTTTGCAAGTACCTTATTTTATTATGGTGTCTTGATTGTCTTGATGGCTTTCATAAAAGGCGTTTTCTTGTTTTTGGTTCGCCAAACACTGATTGTCATGTCGCGTCATATTGAATATGACATGAAGCAGGAGATTTATGCCCACTATCAGACCTTGCCATTATCGTTTTATCGCCAACAAAACACCGGGGATTTGATGGCGCGGATTTCAGAGGATGTGAGCAAAGTCCGAATGTACGTGGGCCCTAGCGTCATGTATGGACTCAATTTGATTTCCGTTTTTACGTTGGTTATCTATTACATGTGGCATGTAAGTCCTACACTAATGTGGTATGTGTTACTTCCATTGCCGATTCTTTCGTTTAGTATTTATTATGTCAACTCGCTCATCATTCGCAAGTCGGAGGAGATTCAGGCGGGTTTGTCGTCAATTTCTACCTTTGCGCAAGAGGCTTTTTCGGGTATTCGGGTATTGAAGTCTTTTGTTCGCGAGAAACAATCGGTGGAATCATTTGCAGATGCGTCGGCTAATTACCGTCGTAAGTCATTGGATTTAGTCCGGATAGATTCCTTGTTTACACCGCTCATCTCATTGTTAGTTGGATTCTCTACGTTACTAGTCGTTTACGTGGGTTCCAAAGAAGTAATGGCAGGTCGTATGAGCATCGGTAATATTACCGAGTTTATCATGTACGTGTTTATGTTGACCTGGCCCGTAACCGCGCTCGGTTGGACTTCCTCCCAAATCCAGCGTGCTGCGGCTTCTCAAAAGCGGATCAATGAGTTTTTGAATATCCAGTCGGAGCTTGTTCCCGGCAAACAAATTGCACAAACGATACAGGGGAGGTGGACGTTCAAAAACGTGCATTTTACATATCCTGGATCAGATAGAGCTGTGCTGCACGATATAAATTTAGAGATTATGCCGGGTGAAGCCGTAGCTTTACTGGGGACGACCGGATCCGGGAAAAGCACGATTGCGTTGTTAATGGCGCGTTTTTATGACCCGTCGGCAGGGGAGATTTTGTTAGATGGGATTTCATTGAGGGACTGGGATATTCAGCATGTTCGTAAACATCTTGGATTTGTTCCGCAGGATGTATTTTTATTTTCGACTTCGATTGCGGAAAATATTCGTTTTGGTCAGGATGATTTAACATTGGATGAAATGCATCAAGCAGCACGTTTTGCGGATGTGCATGATAATATCATGGAATTTCCGGATCAGTATGAAACCTTATTGGGCGAGCGGGGCGTGACACTTTCTGGTGGACAAAAGCAACGCGTTTCGCTGGCGCGCGCACTAGCAAAACGTCCTACGATGTTAATATTGGATGATTGTCTTTCTGCGGTGGATACGCATACGGAGCATAAAATTTTGGAACATTTGCGTTCCATTATGGCAGACAAGACGAGCTTAATTATATCCCATCGTGTTTCTTCAGCGAAATTAGCGAGCCGTATTTTTGTCTTACAGGATGGTCAATTACTGGAGGAAGGAACGCACAAGCAATTGATGAAGAACAAGCAATTGTACTACGATTTATACCAGCAACAGTTGAACGAGGAGCAGGGATTATAAAATTCCACCGCTTAAGCGAATCAACTCAATCTCCGCTGATTTAGCCGCAAATTTTGCTTCGATTAAACGTGTTTCAGCAGCAACGGCATTGCGTTGCACCTCACGCAGTTCATACGATGTGGCAATGCCTACTTTAAATCGATCGAATGCAATATCAATGTTTTGCTTGGCGATGGTGTAATTCTCAGATTCTAAGTTGATTAAATTCAATGCATTTTCATACGTGACATAGGCGCGCTCTAGGGATGCGTTGAGGGAGTTTTTAAGATCGTCTACTTGTAATTGTGCGATTTCAGCATTGATTTTGGCATTTTGAACGCGGCGTTTTTGGTTGTATCCATCGAAGATATTGATGGTCGCACGCAAGCCATAGTTCAGGGCATTACTTCTACCTCTTTGAACCCCAAAACCAGCGCCATTTTCAACTTGATTTATGTTGTAACCCGCAAGCAAATCAATTTGTGGCATTTGTAGACTTTGCGTGCTTTTGATATCTAAATCGGTAATTCGTTTATTGACAATGGCCGCTAATAACATTGGATTTTGTTTCAAGGCTAAATCACGTAGTTCACCAAGTGAAAGTTTGGGTAATAAATCAATAACTGGTTGAACATTGAATTCGGTTTGCATGGAACGAACGAGCAAGGCGTTGAAGCTGATTTTTGTATTGATGAATGATTGTTCCTGCGCGAGTAAAAGGGCCTTATCTTCGTTAAAATCAACTTGAGCTGAGTAATAATCTACCTTGGATCCCTGACCTACTTCATAGCGATCTTTGGCTAATTTAAGACGGTCATTTGAAATTTCTAGTCCTTTTTTAAAGTTGTTTACCCGTAATTCTTGACGAATGATGTCATAATAGGTAGTACTAATTAGTGCGATTAGGTTTTCAATCGATGTTTCTGTTTGTTTTGCACCTAGTTGTTGCAATTCTGAAAATCGATTTTTTAAAATGAACATGCCATTGCCATCATATAATGTCCAAGCCATGGCAACACCCGCGTTGCTTGAGTTTGAACGAACCCCGCTTTGGTTTAATGGGGCACGTATTCCACCAAAAAATTCTTGATTCAAGCCCGATATTGCGTAGTTTTTGGCTGTTGTTCCATTAATTGTTGGCAAAAATCCCGCATTCCCCAACGTATTTTCATTTTCTGCAATTTTTTCGCGCTTTTTCGCGATTTGAATGGAGAATTGATTTTGTAATCCTTGTTGTATCGCATCTTCCAATCGTAACGTTTCTTGGGCATCAGCGGAAGATACGCCTAAGGAGAAAATGAATAGGAGGGAAAGGGGTAAGCCAACTAGTTTCATAGGTTAATTTTAAGAGGCAAAGAACAAACATAGCACTTTTGATTCAAAATTCGAAGGAACTAGCCTACAAGTCGTGATAGTGATTTTATTTCTGAAATTGCTAATTTGCATGATGTCTATGCCGGTGATATCCCAAATAATCATTTTTCCTATTAAATCCCTTGGTCCGGTTGCGTTGCAGCAGGCTGAGGTGGATGCCTTGGGATTGGTTGGAGACCGGCGGTTCATGTTGGTATCAGACTCGGGTCAATTTATCACCCAAAGGACACGTCCAGATTTGACACGATTTGCGTTGAAACTATATGGATCCGATTATTTGATCATGGATCAAGTAACTAAAAATCATCGTGTTTTAGCTGTAAATCCAGCATTGGGTGAATGGGTAGATGTGACTTTATGGGATGATGCCATTCGTGTTCGTGAAGTGGCTGATGGCATTTCTGCCTGGTTTTCCGAGTTGCTGCATGAGTCGGTTCGACTGGTTCAGATTCAATCGGAGGCGCCGCGGGAAATTCAAGCTAAATACCAGACCCAAGGATCACAACAAAGTTCTTTCGCAGATTCACTGCCTATTTTAGTCGCTGCCGAAGCATCGTATCAAGCTGTGGAGCACCGATTGGGTTCTCCATTTGATTGGATGCGTTTTCGAGCTAATATCATCATTTCTGGTGTCGAAGCATTTGAAGAAGATACCTGGTCCGAGTTTACGCTGGGGCCTGTCCGATTGATGGGGGCAAAACCTTGTGCACGGTGCCAGCTGGTCAATGTGGAACCGTCGACAGGGGAGGTAGATACATCCATGCTGGCGGCGTTGAGTACGTTTCGAAAAGCGGAAAATAAGGTGTATTTCGGCCAACAAGCCGTTCCGGTAGTGCTGGGGAGATTGTCAGTAGGAGATGAAATTCACGTCGAGAAAAGCAAGGATGCGCTTTTTTAGGATATTACATATCAGTAGTTTGGATGTTGTTTTTGGCGCTGTAGCCATGCAGGCGTTGCTTTGGAGCGTGTTGGTAGGAGGTAGGCAGCCTTGGGCTGAGCAAGTGGTCTTAGGGGTTTCCGTTTGGATTTTTTATTTAGCTGATCGGCAATTAGATAATATTGTACACCGGCCTACGAATGAAATTCATTTGTTTCACGATAGGTATCCGTTGTTTATTCGTGGACTTATAGGGGTATTGCTTGGTTGCTTAGGGTATTTGTTGGCCTTCCTTTCGGCCGATTTAATTCGTTTAGGTATTTGCATAACCATAGGCATGGTGCTATATGGTTCCGTTTTAAAATATTGGGATCACATTTGGTTACCGAAGGAATTTTTTACTTCGCTACTCTACGCAGCAGGTTTATTTTTGCCGAGTTATGCGGCCGGCAAGTTCAGTGGGCTTTTATTCATCCATGTGGTAGTCTTGGCCCTCATGAATTTGTCTTTATTTACCTGGCTAGAGGGTCATTTGAAATTTCGCACATTATTTATGGGGCTTCAGTGGGCTTTGCTGGCTATTTTGCCTAGTATATTCTGGTTTTATGGATGGGAACTTGCCTTATGTCTTGCGATAATTCAGGGGATTCATGTGGGGATTTATTATTTTAGTCCCAATTTGCAGTACCGGTGGGTGGGTGAACTTGCCTTTTTAAGTCCCGTATTATATTTCGTTTATGAGCTATTTTAAAAATAAGGATGCCTATCAGGCCTTACGTTTCCCGGAATTTAGGGCTTATGTAACGGGAAACACATTTTTCACGATTGCCTTATTAATGCAAGAGGTGATTTTAGCGTACGAAATTTACCATTTGACGCATAATCCGCTGGCTTTGGGTTTAATTGGTCTAGCTGAAGCGGTTCCTTATATATCGTTGGTGTTGTTTGGAGGGCATTTTGCCGACAATCGGGATAAGAAGAAAATCATGCAAAATTCATTGTTGGTGATTATCCTGGGTTCTTGTTTATTGTTGTATTCTGCCTTGCAATTGGATTCGCAGGATGCTGATTTTCATATTTATGCCATTTATTTTGTCATCTTTTTGATCGGTTTAGCGAAGGGATTTTTCAGTCCTGCAGCATCATCATTGAATCCTTTTTTAGTTCCTAAGGAAGTGTTTGCGAATGCCGCTACGTGGAATAGTTCGTTTTGGCAATTGGGTTCGATTTTAGGACCGGGTGCTGCTGGATTTTTGTATGCCTATGCAGGTTTAGCGGGCTCGTTGATTACGGTAATTGTGTTTTTGTTGATCGTGATGGCTTGCTTGTTTTTTATAGATAGTCGTCCTATCCCACCTAAAAACACGCAGCATGATTCAATTTGGCTGAGTTTACGTGAAGGGATTGCGTATGTATTTAAGACCAAAATCATCTTGTATGCGATTTCACTTGATTTGTTTTCGGTGTTATTTGGTGGAGTTATTGCGATTTTACCGGTCTATGCGGAAGATATTTTACATGTAGGAGCAGAGGGTTTGGGTGTACTTCGTGCAGCACCATCAGTGGGAGCTGTATTGACCATGTTGATGATGCTTTATTTTCCACCGCTCAAGCATGCGTGGCGAAATTTATTATTGGCCATCGCCGGATTTGGGGTGGCTACATTTGTTTTTGGTTTTTCAACTAATTTCTGGATTTCAGTCGTTGCTCTGTTTTTTACGGGAGCATTTGATTCGATCAGTGTGGTGATTCGCCAAACGGTCTTGCGTGTATTCACGCCGGATGAGATGCGGGGACGCGTGTCATCAGTGAATGGCGTTTTTGTGAGTACCTCGAATGAAATGGGTGCTTTTGAATCGGGGGTTGCCGCTAAGTTTTTTGGCACGGTGCCCTCCGTGATTTTGGGCGCTTGTGCGACGCTCGTTTTGGTCTCTATTGTGGCATATAAATCCAAGGATTTGTTGGATTTAGATGTTCAAAAAGAGATGGAATAATTAGGCCTCTATAGCCGCTTCCCAAGCAGCTAATGTCTCGATAATTGCCTTTTTTGAGCTGTGAGCTGTCGTTATTTCAGTCACATTTTGAATGGGTGCTGTGTTTTCACCTAGTAAAGCGGGCATCAATTTAAAGTAATGCGACTTGATTTTTTTGTTTCCTTTTTTGTCCACGGAAACACATTCAACGACGTCTACATGCGTGATGCCCACTAATCCGTCAGACGTTTTATCTTCTCGGAATGAAATGGATTCAATTAAATTTTTAGGGATACTAGTTGACTCGAGGATACTCGAACCTTGGGTATGGATTTTCTTGATTTCATGTGCCCCAATCGCCATGAAAGAAATACGTTGTTTCCCTGATTTTTCAGCAAAATAATCACCTATTGATTGAAAGAAATTGCGCGGCGGTAATTGAATTACGCCTAAGCCGATAAAATCAGATGGAATTGCTGAAGCAAGAAATGAAAATGATGGGGCAAGTTGAGCACACATACGTATCTATATTTTGGGCAAAAATACCGTTTTTATTTTATAATCTGATTTTTGGTTTAGGGAATTCAAAGTGGGTGGCGAAGCCCTGAAACCAGTGATGAATTTGGGCAAATCCCTCTTTATTTAGTGAATAAAGGATGAATTGGCCTTTTTTTTCAGCTAAAATCAATGAAGCTTGTTTGAGTAAATCCAAATGATGCGATATGCTGGGCTTCGTCATTTGAAATTGCTTAGCAATTTCACCTGCGTTGCGCGGTCCTTCCACCAATAATTGTAAAATCTCTCGCCTTGTTTGGTCATTTATGGCTTTGAATGCTGCTTCCATGGGAGTTTATTAAATAATTAGGCTAATATCTAAATAAAAATTGATTTACACAATGTCTGCCTTGCGGTAAGCCTCAATTAATTTTAATTCGCCCTCTTTTCCCGGATGAAAATTACCATGTTCCATACCTAATACACCTGGATAGCCTTTTGTTTTCAAATGTTTAAAGATGTTTTGATAGTTCACCTCGCCGGTTCCTGGTTCTTTACGCCCTGGGTTATCGCCAATTTGGATGTAGGCAATTTCGTCCCAACACCGATTCATATTCGCGATTAAGTTCCCCTCATTGCGTTGCATGTGGTAAATGTCAAATAAGATTTTGCAAGATGGGCTTCCTACACCCTTACAAATACTATACGTTTGATCTGAATAGCGTAAAAATAAATCTGGATTATCACTCAGTGGTTCTAACACCATGGTCAAGCGATGGGGTTCTAAGATTTCAGCACCTCGCTTGAGTACTTCGATGACATTGCCGGTTTGAATGCCCATGGGTAATTGCCGACTGAAATTGCCGGGAACCACCGTTGCCCATTTGGCATTAACGCGCTTAGCGGTTTCAACAGCTTTGTGGCAGGCCTGAAGAAACGTATCTGTCCATGCTTTGTCACCCGTGGTCATGTGTGATTTATCGAAAAATCCATCAAATTTGATCACAAATACACCCATATCCATCCCCAGGCGCGCTAGCGTTTCGCCAATTTTTACTTGCGTTTCAACTGGTCGGCCCATCATCTCGTTATCTTCCAGTGCCCGAAACCCCATGTCATACATGAATTTTAACTGGTCAATTTCATCCTTTCCAGCGTGCTGTTGAAACATACCAAAATGTGGAGCATATTTTAAGTTAAATGGCGCTTGTCCGGCCGACTGTGCTTTTGCAGATGCTTGAATGCCAGCCGTAAATAGCCCAGCACTGATTAGTTGTGAAAATGTTCTGCGATCCATCTTATTTTTTCTTAAGTGTGTTTAAGTATTCCATCAGGTCAACTAACTCTTGGGTACTCATACCATCTGCCAAACCTTCTGGCATCATTGAATTAGGTAATTGCTTAACTGATTTTAATGCGGACGTTTTAAAACTTTGCGAAAGACCTCCCGGTAATCGCATGATTATGTCTGTTTCATTTCGAGAGACAATGATTCCTTGATACGTATCTCCCTTTTTAGTGATCAGTTCAAATGTTTCGTAGCCAAAACCAATTCCGGCATTCGGGTGAAGCACCGACATATACATGCCTTCACGGGATAATTTTGAGCCTATTTCAGATAATTTAGGGCCAAAATCGATGCCCTCATTATTTACCTGATGACACATCGAGCATTGTTCGACAAACACCTTTTTGCCTGTCACAGCCACACCATTCATCGTTAACAAATCATTTAATGGGGGATGTTTTGTTTTTGTTTGTGCGAGTGCTCCGGTTAAATATCCGTTTGCCTCCAAGCGTACACCTTTCCGCCACGCCTTGCTTACGGATTCGACCGCCGATGGAATCAAATCCGATGGAATTTCTTTATTTTTCAACATTTTCAAAACTAAATCCTCCCCTTTTGGATAAGAATTACCTAGGCCACGAGCGGCATCTTTTCGAACTAATGCATGGTATTTAGTATCCTTAACCACGCCTGAAAGCAGGTTTAGGCTTTCGTTGTTGCCTTGCCAACGAATTCCTTCAATAATGGCTCTTTTTTGAGCGACAGTACCCGTTTTGAATTTTTGTTGAATCAGTGCGCCGCTGTTTAAGGAATAGATTGCTTTGGCAGTTGATCGACTATTTTTACCTTTCAATAAATCTTGAAGTAAGCTAGGAGCCATTTCAGTTAAATTATATTTTTCAATCAATTCCAAATATTCATTTCCTTCTACCTTTGCCAACATGCTAATGACTGTCTTACGTGCCGCGGGATTTTGTTGGATATATTCAACTGAAATATGACGTAAAGCAACCATCGCTAGTGCTGGTTCCTTTTGCATGGACTCATTGATCAGCTGCATTAATTGTACCGATTTTTCATTTCCAGGTACAAAATCAAAGGCACGGAAATAGCGTAATTTTTCAGTTAAAGGTTTTGCTTCACGCACATAAGCGATTAAGTGGGGCACAGATTTCGTGGTGCGTGCACGCCAAACGACATCCCGATTTAATTGGTTAGCAGCTGCATAGGCATTGAATCGTTGGTCCCAATTTCCGTCTGCTCCAATACCTAAAGCCTCTAAATACCAGCGGTCACCTTCCTCATATTGCAAGGCTAATTTTGTCCAAATAGCATCTGCTTCAGGTGCTGAAATGTGACGTAGGGCAATAGCTAACTCGCGTCTTACTTGTGGATTAGCGTCATTTTGTAGTTTTTGGGCATGTGCTAACCACTGCGGGAAGGGCATCCTTTTCATCGCACGAATACCTAACATGCGGAAGTCGGGATTTGAATCCTGAATCGCTTTTTCAAGATAGGATGTACCTTTTGGGCCTTGAATCAACAACCAGAGGGCACGCGCTTTCAAGCGAGGATTTTGTTCAGTCGCGTATGCTTCTTCCAAACCAGCTAAACCTAATTGCTTTAATTTTTGGTAGCCAAGATAACGTGTAGCTAAATTTGGACTGTTCAATGCCGCCAATGCTCCAGCTGGTGTCGTTAAATCTAGTTTGGGTACGCGATATGCGTGGCCTTTGGGTGCAATGCGGTAAATTCGTCCTTTTGTTTGGTCACCTGCTTGATGTCCGCCTACGCCTGGATCATACCAATCTGCGACAAAAATGGACCCATCCGGAGCTACGGTTACGTCGGCTGGACGAAACCATTGATCTTTCGAACCATCAATCAGATTAACTATACTAGCTTCAAATCCAGCTCCTTTTGGTTTAACGGGATAGGCGCGAACGACATTGGGTCCTGCATCCGCATGAAGCATTTGGCCTTGAAATACAGGGGGCAATAAATTGCCTTCATAGATGAGCATACCCGTGGGCGAACCTGATCCAGTTTGCAATAAATTAGGCATAGACCCCGGGTCATTTAAATGCCAGTGGCGTAAGGGAATTTCAGATTCGATATTGGTTCGGTTTGCCGACCACCCTGCTCCGGTCATTTCATCCGTATAGCCATAGTTTCCATGCTCGAATACGGCATTTATACGTACACCTTTGTTGCCGTCATCATCATTATCGGATTGCCAAAGCGCCCCGTAGGAGTCAACAGCCACTTCAAAGTTATTTCTGAAATTGTGTCCAAGGCATTCGACTTGCGATCCGTCTAGGTTACAACGAAACACCATTCCTTGCTTATACTTCGCGGGTCCGATGGCATCTCCATCTTGATCAAGGACTGGTTTGCCTTTGGCATCTAGTAATTGTTTTCCCTCATTACCAAAGTTGAAATACAATTTACCATCAGGTCCAAAGGTGAAGGCATGTGCGCCATGATCATGCTGCTCGCCACCAATGCCTTGAAATAGTATTTCTTTGCGGTCGGCAATTCCATCACGATTATCATCAAACATTTTCCACATGTATGGACTCTGTGATACAATCACCATGGAATCAAGCACTGCGATGCCCAGAGGAGCATTTAGCTCGGGTGATTGATAAAATATTTTTTGTGAATCTGCTACACCATCGCCGTTCGTGTCTTCTAAAATCAAAATACGATCACCTTTGGGGTTGGTGGGATTGCCGCTAATGGCTGGTCGGTAATTGTAGGCTTCTGTAATCCAAACCCTTCCCTTGGAATCGATGTCCATATTGGTGGGATTCTTCAACATTGGCTCTGTGGCAAATGTCGTGATTTGAACGTCGGGATGTACGACTAAGCCAGCGTGAAATTGGTTCAGGGAGTCTAGGAGGCTTTTCGCTGCAGTTGGCGTTTTGTTTACTTGGAATGCACTAATTCCCAGCATGCCTATACAGGAAACCGCGATTAGCTGTCGCGTTAATTTTAGGTTCATAGAAAAATGGTGTTTACTTAGAGTTATGCACTAAAATTGCTTTTTTTTGTGCAAAATTCCAAATAGGGGATGGGCCAACTTATTTTTTGAATAGTTGGTTTAATTTACTTCGGAATTTGAGGTATGACAGGGTCGCGTCTGTCGTCAACAGGTTGTCTCTAACGAGCCATCTGAATTTTCTAAAACTAAGCTCATTCAACATAAAAAAGGCTACAATAAGATGATAGACTTTTTTCCATGGAGCTGATTTATTCTCGGTACAATTGATCAATAAAAGATGGTACCCTGCCAAAATTTTACGAATCAGTACATGGAATTTAAAATGCGTGTATTCATTAATTTTTGAATACATGAAGATTCGATTGTCAATGAATACTTTCGATTGCGTATTGTCGGTGAAGCTTTGTCCTCCTAAGTTTTTGCGGTAAACCGACATACATTTGTCGATGTACCCGATGGGGCCTTGCTCGGCTAAAATAACATACATAGGAATGTCGCCGCTTTTGCAGGTGACAAACCAATCAGGCAAGCTAGAAACAAATTTGCGGCGCATCATGACACTCGCTGTCGCCATAAACCAAGCTTCTTTTTCTCCAATCAAATCATGCGTATGGGTCCATAGCGCTTGGTCGGGCCCATTGATGAATTCGTTCAGACGCCCACTAGAATCTTCATATACAATTTCAGCATTATGAAAACAAGCAGAGGCTTGTGGGTGAGCATCCAAAAAATCAACTTGTTGTTGCAATTTGGTGTTATCTGTCCAATAATCATCTCCTTCAATAAAGATGACATATTCACCGCGGCACTGTAAAAAGCAATGTAGGAAATTGGTCTTGCCACCTACATTTTCAGGACGTATATAGGCTTTGATTTTTGTAGGATGCAAATTCGCATATTCAGTAACAATCGCTGCCGTATCATCCGGTGAATGATCCTCTCCAAGAATGATTTCATAGCTAAAATTGACTTGTTGGCTTAAGATATTATCCAAACAAGTTCGAATGTATTCCGCATGCTTATAGGTAATTAGGCAAATACTTAATTTTGGTTGCTCCGGTAAATTCGGATGACCATGTACGTCTTTGTCTAAATAACTATAATTCATACCTACGATAATTTGGCAAAACCGATGCCTGTTTCTCCAAACCCATTTCCATTATAAAACATATAGGTAGATTCGTCCTGTGTAAATACATGTGGATATTCAACCATTATATTGTCCCAATTACTTTCGGGGGAGATATCTAGTCCGGAGGATTCTATTTTGTTCCAAGTAAGTAAATCGCTGCTCACTGCGCACTTAATGCGGTAGGAGTTGGCCGGATCCTCTCGGTAATTCGTTGATTTTCGAATGGCATACCAAAGGTAATAGGTACCGTTCAGAGCCAATACAGATGCTTTGGAAATGCCACCTTCACCAGCATCGAGTCCAATAGCCGTGACGTTCAGGGGATTCCAATCGATCAGATTTTCGGACGTGGCAATTTTGATATCGTATATAGGTTCAATGCGCCCATTTAATTCTTCCCATTTGCGGCAAGATAAATAATAGCCGTAGTATAAATTATCTTTTTCAATAATCGAAATGGTGCCTATGTAGCCTGGTTCACGATGGGATGTGGCAAAAACAGGACCAGTTGAGAATTTTTCCCAGGTTTGACCACCATCTTTGCTGATGGCTAATCCTAGATTATTGTGGTAGGGAACATCGATGCGGTTGGCCCAGCCGATGTAGTAAAGGTATTTTAACTGGCCAACTTGCCAAATTTCGGTGGGCATGACACCCGCCCAATCAAAGCTTCCTCGCTCTCCTGGTTCTAAAATGGGACCTTCGCCGTGGCGTAGGATGTTCGAAGGATTGCCAGCTTCTACATCGAAAAAATAGGGTTTGCTGGGGCCGCGATTTTCTCTTTTGGAATAATACACCCGCCAAAAACCATCGTGATGTGTGTCTACAATGGGTACTTGGGCATGGCAAGCATTGAAAATATTCCCTTTTTTAATCCATTCCATAGATTGCGCGTGGATGTTAATTCCACGCGCAAAGATAGGATTTTATCGTATAGTTGAGAAATTCGTCGGGCTCATGTAGATAGATTCTACCTTCTCAACAATTTTCCCTTCTTTTTCAGAAGCATCGCGCACTTGAATCCAATTCGGATCTAATCGAAAGGCGTCGAAACTTGCTTTTCCGGCAGCCTCACTCTTGTGGGCTAAGAAATACAATAATTTGCTTGGAGATCCATCCTTAGGAAGCGTAGTAAAGTAAGCAATGTTCTCCATGCCGTGTTTTTTGAAAAGCTTCAGCGTATGATTACGGAAGCGTGCTAATAAATTGGGTAATTTATCTGGCATAGCGGTATAGGTACGCATTTCAAAAGTCCGATCCTCGGTACCTTTCGATGGCTTGATTTTTGGGCTAAAATCAGTCGCTTGCATGAAAATGCTAGTCACTTTGGCAACAATCTTGCCACTTTCTTCTGATTTCTTAGCGACTTCTTTCCATTCCGGATCACGGCCAAACTGCTTCCAAGAAGAGTCACGTGCTACCTGACTTGGGTAAGAAAGGATGTAGTATAAGGCATTTTCAGTATTGTTATTTGGGATCCAATACCCCACATTGGTCATACCGTGTTTTTCGAAAATTTTGGTGGTGTGGTTGGTAAACCGACTAATCAACGCGTCCAAACGGCCAGGGTGGCAATAATAAATACGCATTTCGTAGTAACGAGAATCTGGTTTTTTAGCTAACGTGCCAAAGGAAACAGCGAGCATCAGTAATAGAGTTAGTTTTTTCATAGGTTGTTAAAAGCTTGAATTCCCAAGTTAAGATTTGCTTGGTTAATTATTGTCCTGAAGCTCACAATTTTAGTTTAACCGACGCGCTAAAATATGTTGGACTCCCGCAAAAAGCACCTCCGGTTTCAATGTGCGCCATTGGGGTACGTTTAAATTTCCCCCAAAATTAATGTAGTAATCCACGTGGTATTTTTTCCATTCCTCTTCCACAAAAGGAGCAAATTGTAAGGCAGCAATCCAGCCATCCTCCACCTCCTCAAACCATTCTGAATAATAGTCATCCTCAAAACTGCCATGAAAGTTGAATACATTTTCACCTAATAGAATAAAATACTTGATGCCAGCGGCGAGCAAATGATCAATCACCTGGCGTTTGAATAGCATTATGTCATTGTGCAGGGTGTCATTCCATTCACCAAACATCTCAATGATGCTGAATTGCATGTGGTAATCGCTATACAGAATCTTGCAATACAATGTCTCAGAATCTATTTCATCCCATAAGGGATGAATGTAGTATCCATAGATGTCGTGCTCATATTCCGTTTGTGAATAGGAACGACCATAAAATGGCGATTTTTTATCATGTGCCGCATTGTATATGGATTCCCATTGAAAGGAAGGCTCGATCTCTTGCATAAGCCTCAAAATAAGTGTAAAAGGTGCACATCCGCAAGATTTTTCACAAGGAACGAGCATGCAACCATACAGGAGGATCATGCATCTAGCTTGCCGATTCAAAATATAATTCAGTATATACAGTACCTTGTATTGCAAAGTACTATAATTATTTATAGTTTTGCATTCGTAATTATCAACAGCTATGAAAGTCAAAGCATTACTTCTTGTCGCTACCTTTTTCTTACTCAGTCAATCTGTCCTGGCCTTAGGATTGCCCACTCGCTTATATCCAGCCAAAGTCATTAAAAAGACAATTCAGGTAATCGTTAAAAAAGTAGGGCGCTAAATCCTAAATTTTCCGTTAATTTTGAGCGTCTAAACCAAACGTTCATGTTGTTTGCATCTATTTCTTGGAGTCCCGATCCTACCATAATCGATTTATTTGGTTTCCCAGTACGCTGGTATGGATTGTTTTTTGCATCTGCCTTTTTAGCCGGATTCCAAATTGTTAGCTATATGTTTAAACAGGAGGGTAGATCGACCGAACAGGCAGATCAATTACTCATGTACACCATGGTTGCCACCATCGTAGGTGCGCGCGCAGGACATTATTTTTTCTATGAATTTCCCTTGTTGCAAGCAGACCCCGTTCGCTTTTTTGTGCAAATGATTACACCTCCATTTTCAGGTTTAGCCTCGCACGGTGCAGGAATTGGTTTATTTACCGCCTTTTATATCTATGCCCGAAAACATCAAGGGATGTCTTATTTATACATCACAGATCGTATGGTACCAGCCGTCGCATTTGCTGGCTTCTGCATTCGGATGGGAAATCTGATGAATTCAGAAATTATCGGTAAACCCACCGAAATGCCTTGGGGATTTAAATTTTTAAGAGATACCGAGTTTAATCCATACGGAGACCCCAGTCTAGTGTTGGCTCGCCATCCCTCACAGCTCTATGAGGCGCTTTCCTGCCTCGTTATTTTCTTTGTTTTGATGTGGTTTTGGTCGAAAAAGAAGCAAGCAACACAAGACGGACTGATGACCGGCTATTTCATGATTGTACTCTTTACACTCCGGTTTTTTTACGAGTTCCTGAAAGAAAACCAAAGCACATTTGAGAATAATTTGACGCTAAATATGGGCCAAATTCTTTCCATTCCCGCCGTGCTTTTTGGCGTCCTCGTGTTAGCTTATTCGTATAAAAAGGCCAATCAGCCAACGTGATTTAATCGGAATACGTAAATATTAGATGATCTAGGTTTGGTAGATTTGCTTTAGGCCGATTTAACTCATGTTGGTAAATCACCTCTCCCAGGTGTTTAAAGAACGGAAATCCGACCGCATCATATTCGTATTTGTCATCATTCAATATTTCATCTTCATTGCAATAGATGGTGGCCGTAACCATAAATTCTACCTTATGCTTGAAATCAACGAAATAGGCATTATCCAATAGGAATCCATAGGCATCACCCACTTTATTGAAAATACGTACATCCGGATTAAGCTGCGCATGTTTATCCCCACCATATAAAATAAACTTACAATAGGCCGGTCCGATGGTACTGTCGGCTGAATATGATGGCTTTATGGATTCTGTGGGGTATTCCGACATATATCGATACAGGAAGCGATAATCTTCGTCATTTAATTTGAATCGATCTTTGGCAGCGAAGGAGCCAGGGAACATTAATCGTTTCAAGAAATCATGTTGGGCCTGTAAGGGAAAAGCATTTTTAAACCCAAACGTAACCGGGTGCATCATTACCCGACCAGAATCATTCATCACACCTTTTCCTACCATGGTTTGCATTGGATTCGGAGCTTGAATTTGCTGCTTGTTAAACTGTTCTTTTTGTCGCCAAATAACCTTTCCTTGATCATTCACAAACTGCACTGGATTCGTGTATTGATTTTCAAGTAAGGGAATAGATGTCTGTAAACGATGTGTGAAGCGAACGCCTTCAAAACCTTTGGAGGCCATCGTTTTATTGAAATTCTTTTGCCCCAAAAATTCATACAAGCGATTGTATGCTTCGTTATCGGAAACCAATAAAATCTTTTTAATGTATTGTTCGATGCTCGGCAACCCATTTGCCGCGCTCGTGTCGCGTAAAACTTCAAGCTGCGTAGGCCGATTTTTCAGCGTTTGAAACGTCGTCGCTTTGTCGATTTTTAGTTTGTTTATTTTCTCTAAAGCCAGTACACTTGCGGCCAATTTCACAGTACTCGCCGGATAGAAATATTCATTCGCATCTACCCGATACGCATGCGTTGTAAATGTTGCCTGATTGGACGCATCTCGGTCAATTTGCGTGTATAAAATCTGTAACCGGTATTTAGAAGGATTATCTGTCAGCTGTTTGAAATAGCTTGGATTTGCCTTCAATAACTGTTCAATTACCTGGTCTTGCGCCTGAATGTAAGTACTAGAAAGTAGGGTCAATAAAATGAGTCCTTTAAGCGTTTTCATAGGTGCTGAGGGCTTGGGTTAGTTCGTCAATATCCTGCATATTCAAACATGAAGGTAGTATGGCTCGACAAAGGGGCGCTGACTTGGGATCAGGATATGCGAACTGATTACATAAAAATCCATGAGATTTTAAATGGTCAAAAAGAGCTGGTTCATCGGAACTGAAAGCGGGATAATTTGGTACAAAATGTACATGCGAAGCATTTTTGGTAAATGCTTTCGCTAGTTCAGAGGATTGAATCATTCGTTCATCGTATGCTTCCTGGGCATGCAAACAAGCATACACATAGGCAGGATTTGCCGGCGATGCCCCAATCCAAAAGGGGTCTTGTTTGATGGCTTCCATATCCTTGCTTTTTCCCAAAATTATTCCTGCTGGAATGCCAAAAGCCTTGGATAATGAACTAGTTTGAATCAATTGAGCCGGCGTTTGAATCTGTATGGGAACAATTCCCAGTCGGTGCGTTTCATCTACAATCAAGGTCTGACTTGCCAACAAGTTTTCTTCAAATCCCGTTAAAAATTCTTCCACCCACGGGGAACCTATGCCATCCATACAAAGTATTTGCGCCTCTTTTTCCCAATCTTTTAAAGCACCGGCTGCAGGCATAAGTGGATGGCGCCACAAAGCAGGATGTGTTTTGGGGGCTAAGGAAATACGTGCATCTGGATGTTTTTGCATGATGTATTGCATGACTGTTTGACCGGCCAACAAGCCTGAGCTGCACAACGCAGCAGCCTCGACCTGAAAGCGTTTGGCTAACACCTCTTCTAAATTTTGCCATACATCCATGCGGTAATTATTCAGCCGGGAGCTGCCCCAATTTTGACTAAAAATTCGAATCCCTTCCTGTAATTTTTCTTGAAATAGGGGATGGGTGCCGATGTTTAGGTAGTTTGTGCCTCCAAGCCAACGGTATTCTTTTCCCTCGAAAGAAACGAGGCGCTCCGGTATGTGATTTTCGTGGATTTGGTAGGACATTATTTTCGGATTAATTCAGCACCCGTTCCAGCTGCCTTCGCGTAGCTAACAGTTCCGTAATCTATGGTGATACCTCGGGAGATTTGATCGTCAACCAACAAACATCCGTCCATGTCAACATAGTCCAATAATGGCAATAAGTGTGCAATGGCAGAGCAACCAATGGTTGATTCCGTCATACAGCCTACCATCACTTTCAATCCAAGTGTTTTCGCTTTATTAATCATGCGTAAGGCTGGGGTAAGTCCTCCGCATTTCATCAATTTAATATTGATTCCATGAAAATAGCCAGCACATTTTTCTACGTCAGATTCTAAAATACAGCTTTCATCTGCGATGATGGGTAACGAAGATTCTTGATATACGCGCTTCATTCCCTCCCAATTGTCTGCTTTCAAGGGTTGCTCAATAAATTCAACACCTAATTTCGCTAACTCTGGCGCAAAATATATGGTCTGCTCCGGCGTCCAAGCCGTATTGGCATCTACCCGAAAAATAGCATCCGTTTCTTTTCGTAAAGCTTCGACAATCTCTAAATCATCGTCCGTGCCTAACTTGACTTTATACAACGGGAATGGCATTTCACGCATTTTGGCAACCATTTTTTTCACCGTATCCATACCGATCGTATAGTCGGTGATTGGATTTTTTGAGATGTCCAATCCCCAAATTTCGTATAATGGTTTATCATGCGTTTTACCCCATAAATCCCAATAGGCTACGTCTAAGGCACATAATGCAAAGGGGTGATCGTCTAATAAGGTTTTAGATAGCATCTTCCAAAAATCGGTTGGATGCGGGAGAATATCATGCGGCAATAGGTGTCGAATACTTTCCACCTGCGCCACCATTTTTTCCATGGTGACCCCGTAGTAGGGTGTTTCTGTTGCTTCACCAAAACCGCTTTTGCCATGCCAGGTCAACTCCACGATGAGGGTAGGCTGTACGTCACGAGATTCATGTGTAATCGTGAACGTATGTTTAAGCGGCAAGTCGAATTGATGAAGCTTCAGTTCCATATGCGTTTATTTTAGTGGAATAAAGGGCAGTTTGGTGTCTTTTTGTCCTGCTTTTTGCCAAACTAAGCCATCTGCTTTAGACCAGTTGATCAAGTCTCCGGAACCATTATGCGCCAACGTCTCACCGTTTTCCACCGGAATCCATTGGTCTAATTCAGCGGATGGTTTGGGTAGAAATTTAATCTCTTTTTCTGCGTACTCAGGAAAATCACCTGATACCCAAGGTAAAAAATAGACCCAAAAACATGTCAGTGTAGAGATCGGGTTGCCCGGAAATGCAAAGACCACTTTGCCGTCTGGGCGGGTGGCCACCAGCATTGGTTTGCCCGGTTTCTGTGCAATTTTATGAAAAATTGTTTCAAATCCAGCCTCAGTCAAAACATCGGGAATAAAATCTTTTTTGCCTGCGGAAACACCACCTGATAATAAAATGATGTCATTCGATTCTAAAACCTTATCTAGGTTGGCCTTAATTTTTTCTGCGGAATCCGGTAAATGACTTGAGTTAGCCTTAAACCCTTGCGATAACAAGACTGACTTCATCATCATGACATTCGAGCTGCGAATTTGATGCGCTGCAGGGGTTTCATGTAGGCCAACGATCTCATCTCCCGTGGAGAAAATATGTACGTGGGGTTTTGATTCTACTTCAATATGTGCTTTGCCTACGGTTGCGGCAATGGCAATTTCTATTGGGCCAATTTTTGTGCGTTTTTTGACTAATATGGTACCTTCTTTCGCGTCCATACCTTGTGTATGAATGAATTGACCTTTTGTTAATGCCGTTTTGCCAATGTAGGTAGCTATTTTTTTCTCGATGCTGAGATCCTCAATTTTAATGATCGCCTCTGTTCCTTTAGGCGCCGTTGCACCGGTCATAATTTCTAAGGCACCATCTATTTTTTTAATCGCTTTAACTGGTTCACCCGCAAACAGAATCCCTTCTATTTTCCAGGTTGGCGCCGTAATATCTTTTACTGCAATACCATCCATCATCACGCGGTCAAAGGGTGGGAAATCACGGTCAGCCACAATTTTTTCAGCTAAGTTCATGCCCAAGGTTTTCGCTAAGGGTAATTTTTCTGTTCGGAAAGGTATGGTGATGTTTTTTAAAAGGGTAATCGCTTCAATAGGGCTAATCATGTTTGTGGGTTTACGTATTTGATAAATTTCGCTAAAAATTGCCAAATCTACCGTATTTTCGTGTGCTAAATTTGAAATGAATATGTCCATTGATTTTTCTCACCTACAAGCGGATGGCACCCCAGGCATGGTGGATGTTAGTGCCAAAAATGAAACGGTACGTGAAGCCAAAGCTCAATCCATTGTGTATTTAGGCGCGGAAATTGTCCAACATTTCGAAGCTGCCGGTTGGCAAAATAAAAAAGGTAGTATCCTTCAAACCGCCATAATTGCCGGTACCATGGCGGCAAAAAAGACCTCTGATTTAATTCCATTATGCCATCCACTCGGATTAGATTCGTGTAAATTTGAAACGGAAGTTCAGTCTGATCAAATTATCATTACATGTATTTGTCGGCTAGAGGCTAAAACCGGTGTCGAAATGGAAGCGCTTGTTGGTGCCTCAGTTGCCGCCTTAACAGTCTACGACATGTGTAAATCCATTTCTAAAGGCATTGTCATTAAAGAAACCAAATTGATTTCCAAGTCGGGTGGTAAATCGGATTTCAGCGCCTAATATGTCATCACATCATATCATTCGAGATAAACAAGAACCTGCGCTGATCATTGCGAATGGGGAGGCGTGTTCGATGGATATGTTGGATCAATTGCTTGAGTGGTCTCCCACGGTCATTGTGTTAGATGGCGCATTGGAACGTGTGATTTCATTAGGTATCAAAGTGGATGTGTGGTTGGGTGATTTTGACCATACGAACACCGAAGATTTCAGTCATTATCCGTTGAAAAAAGTACATACGCCTGACCAAAATTTAACGGATTTAGAGAAAGCATTTGAATATTTATTGGCCGAAGGATATCCGGCAGTTAATGTGGTTTGGGCATCAGGGAAACGGATGGATCATACGTTGAATAATTTTCATTCCATGGTTCGGTACGGTCGGCAATTGAAGATTGTCTTCTTCGATGATTATTCGACCTCCTATTTATTACCACCCGTGTTTGAGAAGTGGTATCCGGCGAAAACACCCATTTCACTCATCCCCTATGGTGAGGCGCATCAGGTAACATCTGCTGGACTTTTATACGATTTGAATCACCCCTTGTTAAGCTTGGGTACGCAAACAAGTTCAAGTAATGAAACGAAGCAAGATGGACTCGTGAAAATTTCTTACGCAAGCGGGGCGCTTATTTTGATGGAGTGCCACGATTAATTTTATCCTGTTCGGACGGGTTGTAAAAAACAGGTCGGTTAGGTACCTCTGGAAAGTAATTTTGCTCCACCCAATGTCCCGGAAAATCATGTGGATATTTGTAATCAGCACCATAATTCAAATCCTTCATCATACGTGTGGGCGCGTTGCGTAAATGCAATGGCACGGGTAAATCTCCCGTCTGCTCCACATAGGCCATCGCTTTATTGATGGCATTATACGCTGAATTGCTTTTAGGCGAAGTGGCTAAATAGATGACCGTCTGCGAAAGAATGATCCGCGATTCAGGGTTTCCGATGACGCGAATGGAATCGAAGCAAGATTGTGCTAACAATAATGCATTGGGATTAGCTAGGCCAATGTCTTCGGAGGCAAGGATTAATAAACGCCGACCGATAAACTCAAGCGATTCGCCGCCGGCGAGCATGCGCGCCAACCAGTATACGGAAGCATCTGGATCAGAGCCGCGTATTGATTTGATGAAGGCAGAAATGATGTCGTAATGTTGTTCGCCGTCCTTGTCGTATTGTGCGAGGTTTTTTTGTAGGCGTTCGGTCACGAGGGAATTTGTGACATCTAGCGTATTTCCACCTTCCGTGGTAACCAACAATTCAAACAAATTCAAAAGCTTCCGTCCATCCCCACCCGAGAAATGAAATAGCGCATCCGTTTCGGTGAGCGTGATGGATTTGTTTATGAATAATTTGTCAGTGCTTATCGCCTTGTCGATGAGTTGGCGTAAATGCATGTCATTCAATGCCTCTAACACATACACTTGGCAACGAGACAAAAGGGCCGATATAACCTCAAAGGATGGGTTTTCGGTGGTAGCGCCCACTAAGGTGACGATGCCTTTTTCGACCGCGTTCAACAAAGAATCTTGTTGGGACTTCGAAAAACGGTGAATCTCATCGATAAAAAGAATTGGCGATTGCGCCTCAAACATCCGGTTCTTTTTCGCTAACTCCAATGTTTCACGGACATCCTTAACACCTGATGAAACGGCTGAAAGGGTATAAATGGTGCGTTTTAGGGCGCTGGCTAGTAAGGTTGCCAGCGTTGTTTTGCCTACCCCGGGAGGACCCCAAAGAATGCAAGAGGGAAGATGACCGGCCTCTATGGCTTTTCGTAAAGGTGCTTGTGCCCCAATGACCTTTTCCTGGCCAATGTAATCATCCAATGTAGTGGGGCGCATGCGCTCTGCGAGTGGTTGCATCATGTTTCGAAGTTACTTGATTTTTGTAAAATAGAAATAGATTGAGTAGCTTGGAGTTCAAAATAAACCTATGATTTTATGAATTCATCAAGACGTTCTTTTTTGCGCAATTCGGCCTTTGGGCTAGGCGCAATGGCCTTTGCCTCTCCCGTGTTGCAAAGTTTAGCCGCAGTAAAATACAAGAAGTTAGTAGGTGTTCAATTGTATTCTGTGCGTGATGACATGCGCAGGGATCCACAAGGAACGCTAAATGCCTTGGCAGAAATGGGCTACAAATATGTAGAACATGCGAATTACATCAACCGTAAGTTTTACGGTTGGGAAGCCAAAGAATTCAAAAAGCGCCTGGACGATTTAGGTATCAAAATGCCATCTGGTCACACGGTTATGGGTAAGGCGCATTGGGATAATGCCAAAAATGATTTCACCGATTTATGGAAATACACGGTTGAAGATGCAGCTATCATGGGCCAAGAATTGGTCATTAGCCCATCGATCGACATGGGTATTCGTAAGGATAAAAATCTTTTGTTGAAATACATGGAGATCTTTAATAAGTCGGGTGAATTATGCCAAAAATCAGGTATGCGTTTTGGCTACCACAACCATGATTTCGAATTCTCTGAGAAATTAGATGGAGAGTTACTATACGATATCATGTTGAATAATACGGATTCCAAATTAGTGGCCCAACAATTAGATATTGGTAATATGATTAATGGTGGTGGGGTACCATCTGAAGTGATGAAAAAATTCCCAGGTCGTTTTGTGTCCATGCACGTGAAGGATGAAGTTCCATCAGCTGCAGGACATGAAAAATTCGAATCAACCGTTTTAGGAAAAGGTTCAGGCCAAATCGATGTACAAGCTTTAGTGAAGTTGGGCGATAAAGAAGGAGGCACCAAGCATTTTATCATCGAGCAAGAATCATACCAAGGATTAAAGCCATTGGATTGCATGAAGGAAAATATCGGCATCATGCGCGGCTGGGGGTATAAATAGACCATCTTCGGGCGTATGCCCATAACCTCAGGCTTAGGCCTGAGGTTAAAAATGGATTTTAGTAAAATTGCTAACCCCAGACTTCAGCCTGGGGTATTTGAAAAAACAAAAAATCACGAATGAAAAAACTAACCCTTATCGCCTTACTGGCAGTTCCATTTTTTGCCTCTGCACAATCCGCATTAAAACCAGTTATAGCTCAAAAAGCGGATGCCTTGAAAGATAAGGTAATCGCTTGGCGTCGTGATTTTCACGAGCATCCAGAATTAGGTAACCAGGAAGTGCGTACCGCAGGAATTGTGGCGGCGCATTTACGTTCATTGGGTATTGAAGTGCAAGAAAAGGTTGCTTACACCGGAGTTGTGGGTGTTTTAAAAGGAGGTAAGCCAGGTCCAGTCGTTGCTTTACGTGCTGATATGGATGGATTACCGGTTACAGAACGCGTCGATTTGCCTTTCAAATCCAAAGTTATTACCGAATTCAATGGCCAAAAAACAGGCGTGATGCATGCGTGCGGGCATGATTCACACGTGGCTATTTTGATGGCTGTGGCTGAAATTTTGGCATCTGAAAAGGCCAACTTAGCAGGAACGGTCAAGTTTATATTCCAACCATCCGAAGAAGGTGTTTACAATGACAAGGGAGAAATGATTCTTTCGGGCGCGGAGTTGATGGTGAAAGAAGGTGTTTTAGAAAACCCCAAGGTAGATGTCATTTTTGGATTACATATTGCCGCGGGTTCAGACAATGGAGTTATCGAATACAAGCCAGGCGCTACCATGGCGGCCGTAGACCAATTGGACATTAAGGTAAAAGGCAAGCAAGCGCATGGCGCGAATCCTTGGACGGGTATCGATCCGATTGTCATTTCGTCTCAAATTATTATGGGATTACAAACCATCGTATCCCGCTCAGTGAACATTACCGAGGATCCAGCCATCGTAACTGTGGGAGCAATTCATAGTGGAATACGCCAAAACATCATTCCAGAATCTTCACACATGATTGGAACGATTCGGACATTTGGTGTCGAACAACGCGAATTAGTGCACAAACGCATTAAGGAAATCGCAACCAATATCGCTGAGAGTGGTGGTGGTAAGGCAGATGTTACCATTGGAACAGGCTATCCAGTTACGTATAATAATCTAGCCTTGGTGGAAAAAATGTTGCCAACCTTACAAGGTGTGAATGGAAAAGATCGGGTCCGCGTTATTCCTGCTCATACAGGTGCGGAGGATTTCTCCTTTTTCCAACAAAAAGTTCCCGGAATCTTCTTCTTTTTAGGCGCACGTCCCGACAATAAAAAGGCGGATGAAGTAGCAGGTCACCATACACCCGATTTCCAATTGGACGAAGGCCAATTCCAAGTTGGCGTGAAAGCCCTAAGTAGCTTGGTCGTTGACTATATGGATATGGCTCAGCCGAAGAAAAAGAAATAGTCTTTACTCCTAGGTTAAAACCTGGGGTTATTAAAATTTTTAACCCCGGGCTTTAGCTTGGGGTTTATTATGTAAAAGGTAAACCTATGAAAACACTCCTCCTATTCCTCCTGCTAGTAGGCCCTTTGGCCCACGCCCAAAATATCAAACCTGAACTTTGGAATAAACCTTGGAAGGCTTCTTGGATTACATATGCTGAAAATGCCAACCATGTTTATTCGTTGCAAGGTTTAAAAGACTATGGCGTATTTAAATTTCAGAAAACGATTTCCCTGTCTGAAAAACCTACCAATTGTCTCATTCATGTTTCCGGAGATAATCGGTATAAATTATATATCAATGGCACCTGGGTTTCTGCAGGTCCGGCGCGTGGGGATTTGTATTTCTGGAATTTTGAAACGCTTGACATTGCGCCCTATTTAAAAACAGGGGAAAATACGGTGGAGGCTTTGGTTTGGAATGAAGGGAAAGGGAAGTCTGAAGCCCAAATTTCTTATGCGACGGGATTTATTCTGCAGGCCGACGACGCAAGCCAAGCCGTTTTTAATACGAGCATGGATTGGAAGGTAGCTAAAAATATGGGCGTGAGTCCGCTGGCCGTTCGTGTTCCTGGTTATTACGTGGCTGGAGCAGGCGAATTACAGGAATATAGTAAAGGTTGGTCACCGTTCATCTCCGCGAAATCTTTAGGTCCAGGATTGACGAAAGGTGCCTCTATTGATGCCCGTGGTTGGATGCTGTATCCTTCTGCGATTCCTGCGATGGAATTGAAGGAGCAACGATTTGCTTCCATCCGCAAAGGAGAGGGGGATTTGATTCATGGAAAATCGATGACGGTTGCTGCTCATAGCTCTGTAGATCTTTGGATTGATCAAGGGGTCTTAACCAATGCGTATCCGCAATTAACTTTTACCGGTGGAAAGGATGCCAAAATTGGATTGACTTATGCCGAGGGACTTTACGAAAAAAAGCCTTTGAGCACAACAACTAAAAATAGCAACCACAAGGGTAATCGAAATGATATCGATAACAAATATTGGCTAGGGCGTAAGGACAGTCTGATTGCCGACGGCGCTGCGCATACCTATGAAACGATGACCTATCGCACGTTTCGTTATGTGCGTTTGACGGTGAAGACAGATGCGGAGGCTTTGACCTTACAAGATTTCAAAAGCGTGTTCACGGGTTTTCCATTTCAGGCGAAGGCTTCTTTGAAAACAGATAATCCCTTGATTCCTCAATTGCTAGAGGTCGGTTTTCGTACCGCGCGCCTATGTGCCATGGAAACCTATATGGATTGTCCTTATTATGAGCAATTGCAGTATATCGGTGATGCCCGGATACAGGCCCTTGTGAGTATGTATTATGCGGGTGATGAACGTTTAGTGCGTCAAGCGTTGGATCACATGGATCATTCACGCATTGCGGAAGGGATAACGTTGAGTCGCTACCCGACGGATTTGCACCAACAAATCCCCACATTCTCTTTATGGTACATCGGGATGTTGCATGATTATTTGCGCTATGGAAAAGATCCTGCTTTCTTGAAAAACAAGTTGGCCGGCATGCGAGGCATCCTCGATTATTTTGCTCGTTTCGAAGGAGCGGATGGAACCTTGCAGAAGATTCCATACTGGACATTCTCAGATTGGGTGAATGCGTGGCCGAGGGGAATCGCTCCGGTGGGACCTTCAGGACGCTCAGCTGTAATTGATTTTCAGTATATCTGGGTCTTGCAAAATGCAGCGGAAATAGAAAGGTATTTTGGCTATCCGGAACTGGCAGCTCGTTACGAGGCGAAAGTAAAGGCATTGAAACCTATCTTGCGCGCCTTATACTGGGATGCCTCACGAGGCTTGTACGCAGATACCGAGGTGCACGATAAATATTCGCAGCATGCTAATTCCTTGGCGATTTTGGCGGGGATGCCGGCTGCTGGTGTAGCGGATAAATTAATTGCTGATAAAAATATGGCGGAGACGACCATCTATTTTAAGTATTACTTACATCTAGCTTTGGCCAAAGCAGGGAAAGGAAATGACTATCTGAAATGGTTGTCGATCTGGAAAGAAAA
>CAZUAZ010000012.1:0-10486 GCA_964618445.1 uncultured Aquirufa sp.
TGAATTTGGGATCGATGTGGCAAATATGTTTGAGTTTTGGGATTGGGTAGGTGGCCGTTATTCACTTTGGTCGGCCATTGGATTATCCATTTCATTATCCATTGGTTTTGAAAATTTTGAACTTCTATTAGCAGGAGCAAACGAAATGGATACGCATTTTGCAACAGCCTCTTTTGATAAAAACATGCCCGTTGTATTAGCCTTGTTAGGTATTTGGTATGTAAATTTCTTTGGAGCTGCCACACATGCTATTTTACCGTACGACCAATACATGCATCGATTTGCAGCGTATTTCCAACAAGGAGATATGGAATCAAATGGTAAAACAGTAGATAGAAATGGTAATCGGGTAGATTATGCTACTGGACCTGTTATTTGGGGAGAACCTGGTACCAATGGACAGCATGCTTTTTATCAATTAATTCACCAAGGATCTCAATTAATTCCAGCAGATTTTATTGCACCAGCCATTACGCATAACAACATAGGCAACCACCATACACTTCTCATGTCGAACTTTTTTGCTCAAACAGAAGCTTTGATGAATGGAAAAACCAAAGAAGTGGTAGAAGAAGAACTGAAAAAAGCCGGTAAAAGTGAAGCAGAAATAACTAAACTAAGTCCATTTAAGGTGTTTGAGGGCAATAAGCCAACTAACTCAATATTGGTTAAGCAAATAACACCTAAAACCCTTGGCGCATTAATTGCCATGTACGAACACAAGATTTTTGTACAAGGTGTTATTTGGAATGTATTTTCTTATGATCAATGGGGTGTGGAATTAGGGAAGCAATTAGCCAATTCAATCTTACCCGAATTAGAAAATAATGAAAAAATCCAC
Source organism: uncultured Aquirufa sp. (assembly GCA_964618445.1). Lineage (GTDB taxonomy): Bacteria > Bacteroidota > Bacteroidia > Cytophagales > Spirosomataceae > Aquirufa. The sequence goes on from CAZUAZ010000012.1 coordinate 842, forward strand.
TCGCATGATAGTTCTACGAATGGATTAATCAATCAATTTAAAGCATGGCGCTAGTTAAGCGCTCGCACTAAATCTGAAATGGAGAGCACATGTTGTTCTCCATTTTTCATATCTTTTAGCGTCACCGTCCCATCTTTTATTTCCTGCTCCCCAATCACGCCCACAAATGGTATACCTTTTTTGTCGGCGAACTCAAAGGACTTCTTAATTTTAGCTATATCAGGATAAACTTCGATAGCTAAGTTCTCCTTACGTAATTCATTTGCTATTCTTATGGCGACAGACTGACCTTGTTCATCAAAATAGGTCAATAATAATTTACTCGCACTTAATTGAATATCAGGAAACAAATTTAACTCACGCATGACATCGATAATTCGTTCGATACCAAATGAAATACCGACACCACTCATATTCGGCAATCCAAATGCTTCAGTCAGGTTGTCATAACGGCCACCGCCTACAATCGAACCAAATGGGAGGTCGGACGCTTTACCCTCATAAATCAAACCTGTATAATAACTTAATCCTCTGGCTAATTTAAAATCAAAAATTACGTTTGAATTATCAAATCCATTCAAAGAAGACAAATACAAAACCGATTTGATTTCAGCGAGACCTGCTAAACCTATAGGATTTGCAACCAAGAAATCAGTTAATAGCTGAAGCTTTTCATCATTGGTACCTTCAAAATGAAAAAGCCTTTTTAATGATTCAATCTGTGTAGAAGAAAAACCGTTAGATTCTAATTCAATAGCAACTGCATCCCAACCTATCTTATCTAACTTATCTATCGCAACTGCAAAAGGGGTAAATAAATCAGCGGCTCCTACTGCCTCAACTATACCAGTGAGAATTTTACGCGAATTAATTATCAGTTTTGCTTTTAGTCCTAAACCTTGAAAGATCGCTTGGAACAAAGCAATTAACTCCGCTTCATTCACTAAAGATTCTGATCCAATAATATCAGCATCACATTGATAAAATTCTCTGTAACGACCTTTTTGTGGACGGTCAGCCCGCCAAACTGGCTGAATTTGTGAGCGTCGAAATGGGAAAGCTATCTCATTGCGATTCATCGCGACAAAACGAGCAAATGGTACAGTTAAATCATACCGAAGGCCTTTTTCTGATATTAGAGGAAGTAAAGCCTTTGATTCCAATTTCAATGGATCGCCTGATATCTTACTTAAATAATCTCCTGAATTAAGTATTTTAAACAACAACTGATCTCCCTCATCTCCATATTTTCCCGTTAATACTGATAGATTCTCCATGGCTGGAGTCTCAATTGTTTGAAAGCCGAATTCCTCAAAATGTCCTTTAATTATTGAAAAAACATAATTCCGTAAGGCCATTTCTTTCGGACCAAAATCTCTCGTACCTCTAGCATTATTGGGCTTCTGTATTATTTTCATAAAACAAATTTAATTAATCAAGACAGATTATTTGATATATACGCAATAATTCCTATTTTTGCAGACCAAAATTATTATCGACATGGCCGTAACTAGACTAAAAAGAAAAGACAGAAGAAATAAAGCAGTAGCTAACAATAAAGTGGAGGCTATCAAAATCTTAAAACAAAGACCAATTATTAAATTAGTAGATATTGAGGCTATCAAAGCTTCATTTGCTAAATAATAAATAATTCTTGAAATTGGAACCGGTATTTAATACCGGTTTTTTTTTGTTCAAAATAAATCTATCCTACTTTATGAAAACTAAAATTATACTTGCGACATTGGCAGGAATTGCAATAAGTAGTACATCTTTTGCTCAAGACCATCGGCATGTAATTACAAATCCAACTAAACCTGGAAACACGGAGTATTGGGATCCAGAAGTACGTGTAGTAACACCTGGTAAAATTCCATCTGACGCAATTGTGTTGTTTGATGGTAAAAATCTAGATAATTGGGAATCAATTAAAGATGGTGGACCTGCCGCTTGGAAAGTAGAAGACGGCAAAATGACCGTAGTCAAAGGAGCTGGCCATATTTCTACTAAGCAAAAATTCACCAACTACCAGCTACATATTGAATGGCAATCTCCTATCGAACCAGAAACCTTGAAAAGCCAAGGAAAAGGCAATAGTGGTATTTTCATGCAAGGCATGTACGAAATTCAAGTATTAAATTCATACAATAATCGTAGCTATCGAAATGGTCAAGCTGGAAGTATCTACAAGCAGACCGCTCCTTTAGTTAATGCTACAAGTCCTATGGGTGAGTGGAATGTATATGACATCATTTACACCGCTCCTGTATTTACAGTAAATGGAGGAATTGAAACGCCTGCTTATGTAACGGTTATTCACAATGGAATAGTCGTTCAAAACCATACGAAGATTCAAGGAACTACCGAATACATCGGCCAACCAAAAAATCCAGTACATGGTGCAGGACCAATCAGTTTACAAGATCATGGCAATCCTGTTAGTTTCCGTAACATTTGGTTACGCGAAATGTAATTTATTATCCTACAGGAAGGTATTGCCTGCATTACCTTCCTTTTTTTTGTTTTATGAAATATATTATCAGCTGGGTACTACGTCACATTCCAAGAAAAATTATCCAATTATTTGCCCATAGGTTATTAAAATTATATAGTTTGTTTCTATCTGGAAATAAAGTATACTGCCCTGTCTGTGACCATAAATTCGTTAAATTTTTACCCTACGGTCGGTTACAACCTAGAGAAAATGCGCTTTGTCCTTCTTGTTTAAGTTTAGAGCGACATCGCCTGATGCATTTATTCTTAAAAAACGAAACCTCATTTTATACAAGTCGTCCACGTGTACTTCACGTTGCTCCGGAATATTGTTTTATTGATCGATTTGAGACGTATTTAGGCGACAATTATATCACGGCTGATATAGAATCTCCTTTAGCAAAAGTTAAAATGGATTTACATAATATTCCATTTGAAGACAATTCGTTTGATGTGGTATTTTGTAACCACGTGTTAGAACATGTACATGATGATGTCCGCTGTATGCAGGAAATTCGACGCGTACTAAAACCAGATGGTTTTGCCTTGTGCCAAAGTCCACAGCGATATGATCTTGAAACCACGTATGAAGATGCTAGTATTACCGATCCCAGAGATAGAGAGATTCATTTCTTGCAGGATGATCATTTGCGTATCTATGGACGTGATTTTGGTACACAATTAGAGAAATCTGGATTTACCGTAATACCCTTCAACTTAATCGACAAACTAGGACTAGACGAAAGTAATCGAATGGCCCTACCGCTAGAAGAAATAATTTACCAATGTAAAAAATAAGATGCGCTACCAACCCTTTCCATCCGATCTGTTTGTTAAAAATCGTGCTAAATTAGTAGCAGAGCTCCCACCTAAATCAATTGCACTTATTAGTTCAAATGATATTATGCCAACAAACGCTGATGGCAGTATGGGATTTAAACAGCAGACCGACCTATTTTATTTAACAGGACTTGATCAAGAAGAGACACTATTATTAATTTATCCGGATGCTCCTGAGCAACATTTAAAGGAAATAGCCTTTGTTCGAGAGACTTCAGAATTGATTGCTATCTGGGAAGGACATAAATACACCAAGGAAGAAGCAATCGCAATTAGTGGAATTAAAAATATTCAATGGACAAGTAATTTTGAAGCAGTATTAAAAACACTAATATATTCCGCTGAAACAATCTATATGATCGATAATGAACATATGCGCAATAGTTCATTAGTTGAAACTCAAAATGCTCGTTTAGTAAAAGAAATTAAAGCAAAATATCCGCTACATAAGTTAGGACGCCTGGCTCCCATACTAAATACGTTACGTATGAGGAAAGAACCAGCAGAAATAAAAGCGCTCCAACAAGCCATTGATATCACAGAAAGTGGATTTAGACGAATTTTAGCATTTACAAAACCTGGTGTTTGGGAAAATGAAATCGAAGCAGAATTTATACACGAGTTTATTAAAATGCGAAGCGGGGGATTTGCCTATACTCCCATTATAGCCTCTGGTGCCAATGCATGCGTGCTTCATTACATTGAAAACAAACGAATCTGTCAAGAAGGAGAGTTAATCTTATTAGATGTGGGAGCTAGTTATGGTAACTATAATGCCGATATGACACGAACGATTCCTGTTAATGGGAAATTCTCTGCTCGTCAACGGCAAGTGTATTTAGCCGTACAAGCTGTATTAAACTTTGCAACAGATTTAATGCGACCAGGTATTTACTGGGTTGATTACCAAAAACAAGTTGAAAAATTCATGGAAGGTGAACTCATCAGCTTAGGTTTATTCACCCAAAAAGACGTTGACAATCAAGATCCCAACAATCCAATGTTTAAGAAATACTTTATGCATGGGGTGGCCCATCATTTGGGATTAGATGTACATGATGTTTGGGACAAATACAAACCATTTGAACCGGGCATGGTACTAACCTGTGAACCAGGCATTTACATACGCGAGGAAGGAATTGGAATTAGACTTGAGAACAATTTATTAATTACCGAAGGAGCACCGATTAATCTGATGGCAAATATTCCCATTGACATCGATGAAATCGAAGCACTCATGTCACGGTAAACTTGTATTATTTTTTGAGCTAGTTTGTATTTAGAAATATAATTTAAACCTCTCTCCTACTATTTGCATCATTTATATAGATATGCAATCGCTGCTTAACTATATTTGTAAAATGAAGTTCGTGTTACTAAGCAAATAGATCTACACAAGCCTCAAAAACAGTTAATTCTTTATTGGTTTACATTTAATAAACCTGTTGAGAATAACATTTGGCTATACGTAACGTGTTAAAGCCAATCTAATTAGTAGTAAAATACATAAATGAAAAACATTCGGAATTTTTGCATCATTGCACACATTGATCATGGTAAAAGCACCCTGGCTGATCGTTTGATTGAGTTTACCAATACCGTTCAAAAACGGGATATGATGAATCAATTATTGGATGACATGGATTTAGAACGTGAACGTGGCATCACCATAAAGTCCCATGCCATTCAAATGCAATATCCAAAAGATGGCGAGATTTATACATTCAACTTGATTGACACACCTGGTCACGTCGATTTTTCGTATGAAGTTTCACGTTCTATTGCAGCATGTGAGGGCGCTCTTTTGATTGTTGACGCATCTCAAGGCATCGAAGCACAAACCATATCAAATTTATATTTAGCCATCAATCATGATTTAGAAATCATCCCCGTATTAAATAAAATTGACCTACCGGGAGCTATGCCAGATGAGGTGTCTGACCAGATTATAGACTTAATTGGATGTAAAAAAGAAGATATTATACATGCATCTGGAAAAGAAGGTATTGGTATACAAGAAATCTTAGATGCCGTTGTCTCTAGAGTTCCAGCTCCTAAAGGAGAACCAAACGAACCATTACAAGCCTTGATTTTTGACTCAACCTTTAATTCTTATCGTGGAATTGAAGTTATTTTCCGTGTATATAATGGTGAAATTAAAAAAGGAGATCGTGTCAAGTTCATAAATACGGGTAAGGAGTATTATGCTGATGAGATTGGAACATTAGGTTTGGAACAAGAACCCAAATCAATCATTAAAACGGGAGATGTAGGTTATTTAATTTCAGGAATCAAAGAAGCCAAAGAAGTTAAAGTAGGTGATACCATTACGCATGTCGCGAACCCATGTACCACAGCTATTCAAGGATTCGAAGAGGTAAAACCTATGGTTTTTGCCGGTATTTATCCGGTAGAAACTTCTGAATTTGAAGATTTACGCGATGCGATGGAAAAACTCCAACTCAATGATGCGTCATTAGTTTGGGAACCAGAAACATCAGCTGCCTTAGGTTTTGGATTTCGTTGCGGCTTTTTAGGCATGTTGCACATGGAAATTGTGCAGGAGCGTTTAGAACGCGAATTCGACATGACTGTGATTACCACTGTGCCTTCAGTTAAATTTAAGGTACAAACAACAGCTGGTGAAACCCAATGGGTATCAGCTCCAAGTGAACTCCCTGAACCCAATTTGATTAATGTTATTGAAGAGCCTTACATTAAAGCTCAAATCATTACCAAATCTGAATACACGGGAGTGATCATGAGCTTGTGTATGGATAAACGCGGTATCTTAATTAATCAAATTTACTTGACAACAGATCGCGTTGAATTAACGTTTGACATGCCATTATCTGAGGTTGTATTTGATTTCTTCGATCGATTGAAAACAATTTCAAGAGGATATGCGTCTTTAGATTATGAATACAAAGGGTATGAACCTGGTTACATGGTCAAACTTGATATCATGCTGAATGGAGAAAAAGTAGATGCTTTATCGGCCATTGTTCATCGAGACAAAGCATATGACTGGGGAAAGCGTTTGTGTGAAAAATTAAGAGAGTTATTACCACGCCAACAATTTGAAATAGCTATTCAGGCGGCTATAGGCCAGAAAATTATAGCACGCGAAACAGTTAAGGCATTGCGTAAGGATGTATTAGCTAAATGTTATGGTGGTGACATTTCGCGTAAGCGTAAATTATTAGAAAAACAGAAGAAAGGTAAAAAACGAATGCGTCAAGTAGGTAATGTTGAAATACCTCAAGAAGCATTTATGGCCGTTTTGAAACTAGATTAACGTAAAATATTTTACTAAAATGTTTTAAAAAGAAGCGTTTAAAGCGTATTTTTGAAACTGAAAAATAAAAAGCATGGCTGAAGTTATAAGAATGCCCAAGATGAGTGACACCATGGTAGAAGGTGTTATAGCAAATTGGTTAAAAAAAGAAGGTGACGTAATTAAGTCCGGAGACATCATTGCCGAAGTTGAAACTGATAAGGCAACGATGGAATTAGAGAATTACGAAGACGGAACTTTACTATATATAGGCATTAAAGCTGGCGAAGCAGTACCGGTTGATGGTATTATCGCCATTGTGGGTACACCAGGTGAAGATTATTCATCTTTATTGCAAGCTTCTACTACCGTAGCGGCTCCAGTAGCTGAGGCACCACAAGCCGCCACTCCTACTTTAGCACCTGCACCAGTTGCTTCAGCACCAGCAATTGACCTTAGTGGAATTAAAGCAAAAGCAGTTCGTATGCCTAAAATGAGCGATACGATGATTGAAGGTGTGATTGCTAAGTGGTTAAAAAAAGAAGGTGATGTCGTTAAAAGTGGAGATATCATTGCTGAAGTTGAAACAGACAAAGCAACGATGGAACTTGAAAACTACGAAGACGGCACATTATTATATATTGGTGCAAAAGAAGGCCAAGGAATTATCGTAGATGGTATTATTGCTATTATAGGTGAGCCAGGTACAGATTTTAATCCAATTTTAGCTGCAGAATCAGCTGCACCTGCTCCAGCTCCTGAAGTTGTACAAGCATCAGCTCCTGCTCCAGTAGCTGTAAAGGCACCTGAGGCTTCCAAAACTGCTGAAGTTAAATCAACTACTCCAGACACAACACAAGCTAGAATCACAGAAGATTCAATCAAAGCTTCTCCTTTAGCGCGTGCGTTAGCAAAAGAGAAAGGATACAATTTAGCCTGGCTTAAAGGTACTGGTGAAGGTGGCCGTATTACTAAAAATGATGTTGAAGATTATAACCCAAGTGCAGGTGGAGCGATGTCTACATTTGTCTCAGGGGTAGAAAGTTTTGAAGATATTCCCAATAGCCAAATGCGCAAAACCATTGCGCGTCGCTTATCAGAATCGAAGTTTAGCGCTCCAGAATTCTATCTGACGATGGAAATCAATATGGATAAGGCTATTGAAGCGCGTGTCAGCATGAATGAGATACTTCCAGTTAAGATTTCATTTAATGACATGGTGATTAAAGCTACGTCACTAGCATTAACCAAGCATCCTAAGATTAATTCGTATTGGATGGAGGATCGTATTCGTGTCAACAAGCATGTACATATCGGTATGGCTGTGGCTGTTGAAGATGGATTATTAGTTCCTGTTATTCGCTTTGCAAATGAAAAATCTATCGCACAGATTTCTGCAGAAGCAAAAGAATTAGGAGGAAAAGCGAAGAATAAGCAATTGCAGCCAAAGGATTGGGAAGGTAATACCTTCACAGTAAGTAACTTAGGCATGTTCGGAATTGATCAATTTACATCAATCATCAACTCACCTGAATCTTGTATTTTGGCAGTTGGTGGCATCAAAGAGACCGTTGGCGTTAAAAACGGACAATTTTATGCAACCAATATCATGAAGTTAACTTTAACATGTGATCATCGTGTTGCTGATGGTGCTGCAGGAGCTGCGTTCCTGTTAACATTGAAACAATATCTCGAGGATCCCATTAAAATGTTCTTATAACATTCAAATTGACAAGCCTCGAATCATTTCGGGGCTTGATTATTTAAAGCAAATTGTACGCATGGAGCCAACTAAAATAAGAATTGCTGTCCAGAAATCAGGACGCTTAAGTGAAGAATCACTTAAGCTATTTAAGGAATGTGGTATCAAATTTGAATCCGGCGGATCCAAATTAAAAACTGTTTCTAGCAATTTCCCTATTGAGTTTTTATTTCTAAGAGACGACGATATTCCAGGCTATGTGGAAGATGGAGTTGCTGATTTAGGGGTTATTGGCGAAAATGTGTTAATGGAGCACAAGCGTAATGTAGATATTGTTAAAGAATTAGGCTTCTCGAAATGTAGATTATCCTTAGCGATTCCCAGAAATGAAGTTTATACAGGCTTGGAATACTTTCAAGGTAAAAACATTGCCACGTCCTACCCTAACTTGACCAACGCATTTTTAGACAAACAAGGAATTAAAGTAACTACACATGAAATTTCAGGTTCGGTTGAAATAGCTCCAAGTATAGGTTTGGCAGAAGCTATTTGTGATATCGTGTCTACAGGTGGAACCTTATTAAGTAACGGACTTAAGGAAGTGGCAACCGTGTTTAATAGCCAAGCTGTATTAATTGCCAACAATACATTAGACTCAGCTAAACGAGATATTTTAGCTAAATTATTGTTTAGAATAGACTCGGTACAACGTGGCCAAAATGCAAAATATGTTGTCTTAAATGCACATGAAGATAATTTAGATAAGATAACAGCCTTATTACCCGGCATGAAATCACCTTCGGTGATGCCGTTAACTGAAAAAGGATGGTATTCACTACACTCCGTGATTTCAGAAAATGATTTTTGGGAAATCATAGAATCTCTTCGTACTGCTGGTGCAGAGGGAATACTTGTGTTACCTATTGAAAAAATGATCTTATAATATGTTTGAAATAATCAGGTTTCCAGCTGCTACCACATATTCTGAACTATGTGAACGTCCTTCACTTGAATCCAACTCCATGGAATCTCTGATTGATGCTATTTATGCACAGGTTAAGCAACATGGTGATCAAGCGCTCATTGATTATACCAAACAATTTGAAAAGCGAGATATCACAGAAATCACTTATTCCGATTCAGAAATAAGTGAACTCGCACTACAAACTGATCCTGAATTACAAGAAGCCATCCGTGTTGCCTACGCTAACATCTATGCTTTTCATAAGTCGCAGGTATTGGTTGAAAAACGCATCGAAACGAGCCCAGGCGTAGTTTGTTGGCAAAAATCTACCCCCATCGACAAAATTGGAATTTACATTCCTGGTGGAAC
>CAZUAZ010000012.1:10586-16229 GCA_964618445.1 uncultured Aquirufa sp.
GTTTATGTAGCTGCCGATTTATTATCACAAGCAGAACATGGAAATGACTCTCAAGTCATGTTAATTAGCACAGATGAAGAAATTATTCGTCAAACTATCATTGAGATTAAGAGTCAATTAGAAACACTTCCGCGTAAAGACTATGCGCTAAAATCTCTAGACTATTCTAAATTTATTTTAGTCGATCAAGAAAAGGAAGCAATCGACATATTGAATACCTACGCAGCAGAACACCTTATCTTAGCTTGTGAAAAACCAGAGCAATTTGCAGATGCGATACTACATGCGGGATCAATCTTCTTAGGTCATTATACGCCTGAAGCGGCTGGTGATTATGCTTCTGGAACGAATCATACTTTGCCAACAAACGGTTTTGCACATGCCTACTCAGGTGTAAATTTGGATAGTTTTGTTAAAAAAATAACATTACAATTCATCACCAAAGAAGGTCTTAACAATTTAGGAAAAAGCATTGTGATCATGGCAGAGGCTGAGTCACTACAAGCTCATGCAAATGCTGTAAAATATAGAATGGACTGATGGATTATCAAAAATTTATACTCCCTCATATTTGGAATTTAAAGCCTTATTCTTCCGCTCGAGATGAATTTAAAGGAAAGGAAGGCGTATTCTTAGATGCTAACGAAAATCCGTTGGGCTCTGGAAATATAGCTTCATGGAATAGATATCCAGATCCGATGCAATGGAATATTAAAGAACAATTGGCTGAAATTAAACATTGTTCAAAAGATCAAATATTTCTGGGAAATGGATCCGATGAAGCTATTGACTTACTGATTCGAATGACATGTAATCCAGCTAAAGATCACGTCATTATTTGCCCTCCTACCTATGGCATGTACGAAGTGAGTGCTTCAGTTAATAACGTACCCATAAAGCGCATAAATTTAACTGATGAGTACCAACTGAATGTGGATGAAATTTGTGGTAATATCAATACAAACTCAAAACTGATATTTATTTGTTCTCCGAATAACCCAACTGGAAATAAATTGAACAGAGATTCAATTTATGCTATTTTGGATAAGTTCACCTCAGGGTTTGTCATTGTTGATGAGGCTTATATAGATTTTTCAGATGAACCAAGTTTCATTAACGAATTAGCTAAATTCCCAAATTTAATAGTCTTGCAAACCTTATCTAAAGCATACGGTTTGGCATCATTAAGACTTGGAATGGCCTATGCTAATCCACAAATCATTCAATTATTGAATAAAATTAAACCACCATATAATATTAGTGGGGCGACTCAAGCATTAGTTGAACAAGCCTTGGCTAACAAAGAATTTGTAAAAAGCTCTATTGAAACATTAAATAATGCTAAGAAAGCCTTAATTTCAGGACTTAATAGTTTACCGGGTACTAAACATATTTACCCATCTAACGCAAATTTTATTTTGGTGAAATTTGAGCAAGCTCAAAAATTATTTGCTTACTTAATAGAACAGAAAATTATAACACGGAATAGGTCTACGGTTGCTTTATGTGAAGATTCAATTCGAGTAACTATTGGTACAACCGAAGAGAATAACCTATTATTAGATAAGATTAAGCGCTTTTACGCATGAAATTCAAACACATAAAACTAGCTTTCTTTTTCTTCTTTGTTTGTTGTACGGCACCTGCGTATAGCCAACTTCAAGAATGGGCGGCTGGTTTCCGAATCGGGGAACCAGGAGGTTTTATGGCTAGACGTTATTCAGATAATGGAATTAATGCGTTAGAGGTGAATATTGGTACATATGGCGGATTGTGGGGTACGGATCGTAAGTACCAAGATGGAACGTTTAATAATATAGGTTATTCGATAAACGTGCTGTATCTGTGGCACCATCCAACGATTATAAATTCTGATTTACACACGTATTACGGTTTCGGACCTCAATTAAATTCAAGAGATTGGTATGCTAATAAAGTGGGCAACAACTTAGCAGCTAGCAAAAGAGCTTCGGCGATGGGCGCGACGGCAGTAGGTGGTATCGAGTATTTCCCCATCGATGCACCCAATTTATCTTTCTTTTCTGAAATTGGTTTTTATACGGAAATAGCCCCCAATCCATTCTTTTTTCATTTACAAGGAGGAATTGGTGTTCGTGTAAATTTTTAAATGGGGATGTAGCTCAGTTGGCTAGAGCGCTTGCATGGCATGCAAGAGGTCGTCGGTTCGAGCCCGATCTTCTCCACAAAAAAGGACTTCATTTCGAAGTCCTTTTTTTAAAGTCTATCCTTAAAAGATTCATATCCAAAATGTTTGAATCGAACATATTCTCCAGTTCGATCAATCATACCTATATCAGGTAAATTAACCCCATTAAATGTAGTCGTTTTGACCATGGTATAATGAATCATATCTTCTAAAATGATTTCATCTCCTATTTTTAGTGGCTCATCAAAAGAATAATCGCCGTAATAATCACCAGCTAAACACGTCATCCCACCAAATCGGTACGTAGGTTTACCCGCCACAGGCTCCATCGAAGCAAAACGAATACGCGGCTTATATGGCATTTCCAATGTGTCTGGCATGTGCGCCGCAAATGAAACATCCAAAATAGCCACATCAATACCAGCAGAATGTACTATATCGAGAACAGTGGACTTAAGAAAACCAGTTTGCCAGCCCACAGCTGAACCTGGTTCTAGAATAATATCTAAATTTGGATACTTAGTTTTGAACTTCTTTAGCGTTTCAATTAAATGATCTACATCGTAATCAGCTCGCGTAATTAAATGTCCACCACCTAAATTCAACCATTTTACTTGATTCAATAAATCGCCAAACTTGGCATCAATTACATCTAGTGTTCTAGAAAGCACAAATGAATCATTCTCACACAAAGTATGTGAATGCAATCCTTCAATTCCCTCAGGTAACGTATCGCCTAAATCACCACGACGAATACCTAAGCGAGATCCTGCAATACATGGATTATACATATCAGTTTCTACTTCCGCATATTCGGGATTAATTCGAATGCCGCAGGAAATGCCATTGGATTTGGCTTGAAGGGCAAATTGGCCAACTTGATTAAGCGAATTAAATGTCATATGACTCGCATACTGCATAAATTCGTCAAACTCATTCGGTAAATAAGCTGGAGTGTATGCATGACACTTCTCCCCCATTTCTTCGAAAGCTAAACGAGCTTCGTTTAATGAACTCGCAGTAGCTCCAGCTAAATATTGTCGTATTAAAGGAAATACATGATAGAATGAAAATCCTTTTAAGGCGCAAATAATTTCAACATTAGCTTCGCGCTGTACGCGCTGAAGCAATGTCAAATTCTTTATGAGTAATGATTCTTCAAGCACATAGGCAGGAGAATGAATAGCAGGATATTGAACAGCCATCATTAGTATGTATGAGGCAATTCTCCATTAACCTCCTCATTCCATGGCAAACCATGTACATTTAAAAGTTCCATAAACGGATCAGGATTGAATTCTTCCACATTGTATACACCCGGCTTAAACCAAGTTCCTTCACACATTAATAAAGCACCAATCATCGCTGGAACACCCGTGGTGTAAGATACCCCTTGAGCCTGAACCTCTTTGTAGCAATCCGCATGATGGCAATTATTATAAACGTAATAAGTCGTTTCCTTTCCATCCTTCACACCTTTGATCTGACATCCAATAGATGTTTGTCCTGAATAATTCTCGCCTAAGGTACCCGGCTCCGGTAACACTGCCTTTAAGAACTCTAAAGGCACAATATCCATTCCGTTAAACTTAATTGGCTGAATGGAAGTCATTCCAACATTTTGTAAAACTTCCAAATGAGTTAAATAAGCTTGCCCAAAAGTCATCCAAAAACGAGCCCGCTTGAGCGTTGGATAATTTTTGGTCAATGATTCTAACTCCTCATGATATAACAAATATGATTCCTTCGGGCCTATGTTAGGATATGAAATCGGCTTATGAATAGACATAGCCTCAATTTCAACCCATTCCCCATTTTCCCAATACTTACCTTTCTGAGTAATTTCACGAATATTAATTTCTGGATTAAAATTCGTGGCGAAAGCCTTTCCATGATCACCAGCATTACAATCGATGATATCGAGGTAATGCATTTCATCAAAATAATGTTTGTTGGCATAAGCCGTATAAACACCTGTCACCCCTGGATCAAAACCGCAACCCAACAACGCCATCAAACCAGCTTCTTTAAAGCGATCTTGATATGCCCATTGCCATGAATATTCAAATTTAGCTTCATCTTTCGGCTCATAGTTAGCCGTATCCATATAATGTACGCCTGTAGCTAAACATGCGTCCATAATAGTCAAATCCTGGTATGGGAGAGCCACGTTGATCACCATAAATGGCTTCTCTTTTGTAAATAAGTCAACTAAAGCGGGTACGTCATCTGCATCGACTTGTCGTGTTTGAATGACAGTAGGTAACCCAATTTGTTTTGCTTCAGCAGCAATTGCATCACATTTTTTCAATGTACGTGAAGCTAAAATTACTTCAGAAAAAAACGCTGGATTCATGGCACATTTCTTTGCCACTACATTTCCTACGCCACCAGCTCCAATAATTATTACTTTTTTTCCCATGATTTATTTAAAAAAGAATGCAAAAATAACCCAACAAGCGCTAGAATCAAACAATCAATTTGAATTATTTTTAAAGGGGCGAATCGCTTTATCAAATGCCTTAAACCAATAATTCGCATATAATTGATCCGAGCGTACCCCTTTACTCGTACTTGCATGCATAAATTGAACATCTTGATTCCCATTCACTTCAATCACTAATCCGATATGATTAATAATAGAAGACCCATTAGTACGAAAAAATAGCCAATCTCCTTTCTGAATCTTGTTCATAGGTATGGATAAACCAAAAAGCGCTTGCTGAACAGATGATCGTGGTATACTGTAGTTGTTATCTACATACACACGGAATAACAAACCAGAACAATCCATTCCATTTTCAGTAGAACCACCTCCTACATAAGGAACGCCTTGATAACGTTTGGCCGATTTAACTAATTCATCAACCTCATTAGTGGTAAATTGACCTGCTAGCGAACTATTAGAACCGAAAAAAGAACGAACATTGCGAATGGATTGACAACCCACAAACAAAAACACAACAATAACCAGGGCAATGAACCTATACATAAACCGTAGTTAAATCATCTAAGTAAAGTAAAACAGCAGGTCCAACATCTTGGCCTAGTTGTGCTAGTAAAGTTTTGTAGCGACTAATTTGCTCTTGATGCTCCTCTTTACGTTTACCAGTCTTAAAATCTACAATAATACTTTTGCCTTCTTTACGAATGACACGGTCCGGTCTAAAAATGGAACCATCGGGGCTGAGGATATCACGTTCTACAAACAATAATTCTTGATCTATAAATAACTGCCCGAGCGTAGCATCGTTCATAACTTGATTGACCAACATCCTTATATCGTCATCCAAATATTGAAAAATGGTTGTTTGGTTATCAGACCAATATTGTACCCCACGTATTTGAGCAAGGATATGATGTAAATATTCACCTTGTGACCGCTTCGCTTTACTTTGCGTATATAGATCTGCGGATTTAGCTTGTAATCTAAATTCAGGTGCTGCAACTAATTCAACTTGTAAATTCACATTCCG
>CAZUAZ010000012.1:16329-21340 GCA_964618445.1 uncultured Aquirufa sp.
CTTGTAATCTAAATTCAGGTGCTGCAACTAATTCAACTTGTAAATTCACATTCCGGTCAATCTGATGTACAAAAGACTTAGAAACATACTTAATTTGTTCAGCCTCAGTCAGTTTATAATAATCTGTTAGCTCACTATACAATCCTTCCAGATACGTAGGCAATGAATCAGATTTTTCTGATGTATTTAAGGCAAATTGAACCAATATCTCTGCGAGCGAATCCCGATACATTTGTTGAGTTTGATGCGGCGTATCTTCATCGGGCAATGTGGTCAAAATATGTAGACGTTGTTTGGCACGCGTAAAAGCTACATACATCATGTTAAGCGAATCCAAGAAGATACTATGTCGTTCTTGGACACTTTGACTTTTCAATTCACTCACATCAGCAATTTCCTTAGCCGCCACCTTACCGTATGTATATAAAAGTTTATGATCATTCCATTCCAATTCTGGAATGCTTGAATGAGCTAGGTTATACCAAATACGCTCATGATTAGCTTGATGCGTCCAATTAGCAAAAGGTACGATGACAACTGAATATTCTAAACCCTTTGACTTATGAATACTGGTGATTGTAATCGCATTAAAACCTTCAGGACTGGAAATGGTCATTGTCCCTTTATTTGCCTCATAAAAAGTTAAAAATTCATGTAAATCCTCCGATTTAGTTATCAAAAATTCCTGAATAACATCTAGTAATTTGAGCACATATTCTGCCCCTTCTTGCTGATTAAAGAGTTCAAAATGATCAATAACCGCATATACGGTTTGAATTAAGGTAAACTCTTTAAATTCATCTACGGTAATGGGCCAATCCACAAATTTGAATACTTGCTCCAAGTTTGAATCTGCACGCTTCATTTCAGATTTAATATCAGCAACCTGTTCCGGCGTGATCAATTCATTCGTTAAGGCAAGCGTTTGAAATAATAATTCAAGCGCTAAAAATTCATTTTGGGGATTCGCTTTCAGCTTAAGAAAAGCAATGATAATACTGACCAGATATGAATAATGAATTAATAAGGAATCGGAAGAAATTACCGGATACCCTTTTTCCTTCAGTTGGATAGCTAAGAACCTAGCATGTTTATTCTTTCGCGTCAGAATAGCTATATCTGCAAACGAAAAACCTAAACGCATATTCTCTTCAATCTGATTAACGACCTGCGCTAGCATCCAAATTTGTTCCAAATCCATTGATTCAGCATCTAATTTTGGTTTTCGCATGACGGTTAAATCAACTGAGCCCGTAAACTTGTCGGCATTAACGCGAGGAATTTGCGTCAGTAATTCGCCATATATTGGTATAATCAAATCCGATTTAACCGTATAATAATCTTGTTCAGCAATCCAATTAAAAAATGCATTATTGAAGTTTACAATTTCAGCAGCACTTCGGTAATTGTAAGCTAAATTCTCCGTCTCAATAGATTCCAATAAATAATCATAACGCTCCTCATCAAACGTGCCTTGGTTAAGCTTAGATTGCACAATGGATTTGTCCGATTGGGCAAGGGAAGCAATCAGGCCAACTTCCCCTCCTCTGAATTTATAGATGGATTGTTTGGCATCGCCAACTAACAAGTTCTGATGGCCTAGCGAAACTGAATTCTCCAATAAGGGCATGAAATTTTGCCACTGAAGCATGGAGGTATCTTGAAATTCATCAATCAAAATATGAGTATATCGATCACCCAATTTTTCATAAATAAATGGAACCGGGTCATTAGCAATCACTTGGTACAATCTTTTTGAAAACTCAGAAATGGAAACAGCTGAATTTTCATTTTGATATTCAATAAGTTCCTCTGAAATAGAGGCCAACAAAGCAATTTTCTTAATATCACGTGCAATCCATCCAAGAAGTAAGTTTCTACTATAGTTAGCCTCATAGATATCGACAAAAGAATGTCCAATTGACTGCAATGAATCAGCCAAATCATTAATTTCTGATGCCGACTTTTTATCTATTTTACTTGCCGCCCATTGATTGGATTCCAATGATTTTTTCAATGAAGTGAATACAAAATCACTCGGTTTTTTAGTTGATAGAAATTTCCTAAAATAATGAACTGAACTGTAACGTCCTCCACTAAAATAATCATCTGGAAATTGAAGCGGATCAATATAGCGAATAAACTCCTGAGCTATTTCTATTAATTCATCTTCAATGAATCTAATTTGATTTCGTATTTGGCCTTCAATCTGTCTAAAATCAGCCATGGAAAACACATCCATGTGTGGTTTAATTTGATGATACGACTCATCTAAACAGATTCGTAAAAACTGATGTAAATTACTTCGCAACAAATTCCATGACCTTCCTTCTGAAACCTCTGCTTTGGCAAAATCAATTAATAAGTCGGTGAGGATTGGGTCACCTAGTCGGTTTACTTTATCCAACAATTGATCAATCAACTGATCCACCAAACCATTTGAATCCAGGATAACTTCAAATTGGCTGGGTAAATTCAGTTCCTCAATAAAGGTTGAGCTCAGGCGTTGAACAAAACTATCGATCGTCATCACAGAAAATAAACCGTAGTCTTGTAAAATCTGTTGAAGGGCAACGGACGCACGCTTTGAAATATCTGTACGAGTTAGATTAATTCCTTCTTTTTGAAAATCAGTAAAAACTAACTCTAAAATCTCTTGATCGCTATCCGTTTGTGGATTTGAAATACCATGCAAAAACTCAATAATGCGCGAACGCATTTCTTCCGCAGCTTTAATCGTAAAAGTAACAGCTAAAATGCGGCGAAAATATCCGCGACGATCCTCTTCTCTCAACGCTAATTTAATATACTCTAAGGTTAGTGTGAATGTTTTCCCAGAGCCCGCTGATGCAGAAAAGAGTTTTATGGACATAGATTAATCAAAAATTCGAGACGAATGCAAGATAAAATAAAAATAGGATTAATTCGGTGTGGTAATTATTCCTATCTTTGTTTCCCGTAACCAAATAATGAATTATTCGAATGTCTGGCAAGGGATCTATTAAAAAATCAAAGTATATTTTCGTTACGGGTGGCGTAACCAGTTCACTCGGAAAAGGCATCATCGCCTCTTCACTTGCCAAACTCCTACAAGCTCGCGGATTAACCTGTACCATTCAGAAATTTGACCCGTATATCAACATTGATCCAGGGACGTTAAATCCTTATGAACATGGGGAATGTTATGTAACGAATGATGGAGCAGAAACTGATTTAGATTTAGGACATTACGAACGTTTCTTAAATACCCCAACGAGTCAAGCAAATAACATTACAACCGGGCGTGTTTATCACAATGTCATCACCAAAGAGCGTAGAGGAGATTATTTGGGTAAAACCGTTCAAGTGGTTCCACACATCACGGATGAAATCAAGCGTAATATTTTGATTTTAGGTGAAACAGGAAAATTTGATGTCGTAATCACAGAAATTGGCGGTTGCGTAGGTGATATTGAATCTTTACCATTTATTGAAGCTGCACGTCAGTTAAAGTGGGATTTAGGAGAAAAAAACACACTATTTATACACTTGACATTGGTTCCCTATTTAGCATCAGCAGGGGAATTAAAAACAAAACCAACTCAACACTCCGTAAAACAATTATCTGAATCAGGTATTCAACCTGATATACTTGTTTGCCGTACAGAACACCCACTTCCACAAGAAATGAAAAGGAAAATAGGCCTTTTTTGCAACGTGAGTGAGCAAGATGTTATTGAGGCTAGAGATGCGGAAACAATCTACGATGTTCCCATGTTGATGAAACAAGAACGTCTGGATAGTCGTGTGCTTTATAAGCTAGATATCTACAATGATAAAGACAGTAATTTAGCAGCTTGGACTAAGTTCTTAGACAAATTAAAAAATCCAAAGTTTGAAATTACCGTTGGCCTAATCGGAAAATACGTTGAATTAAAAGATTCATATAAATCAATTGCTGAAGCATTTATACATGCCGGAGTAGCAAATGAAATTAAGGTAAATGTTAAATGGATTTCATCTGAAACGATGGAGGATGTTGATGTTGCAGAAGCATTAACTGGATTAGATGGAATTCTTGTTGCTCCTGGTTTTGGAGAAAGAGGTATTTTGGGTAAAATTAATGCTGTTAAATATGCACGCGAAAATAACATTCCATTCTTAGGTATTTGTTTAGGAATGCAATGTGCCGTTATTGAATTTGCGCGTAATGTAGTGGGATTAACAGATGCACATTCGTTTGAAATGAATTCAGAAACACCTTATCCAGTCATTGATTTAATGAAGTCACAAAAAGACGTGTCGGAAAAAGGTGGGACCATGCGATTAGGTGCCTATTCATGTAAAATCGAAAAGGGAACAATGGCTTATAAGATTTATGGTAAAACATCCATTCAAGAGAGACATCGCCATAGATATGAGTTTAACAACGATTATTTAGTTCAATTTCACCAAGCAGGAATGGTGACATCAGGAATTAATCCAGAAGCTGATTTAGTTGAAATTGTGGAATTACCGAATCATCCATTTTTTGTGGGTGTTCAATTTCACCCTGAGTACAAATCTACGGTAGAAGCCCCCTCTCCTATTTTTGTGCAGTTTATTAAGGCTGCGTACCAACATGCAGTTCCATTCATTAAAAATTCAAAATAGATTATGGATAAGAATTCAATATCAGGTATCGTCTTAATTATGGCCATGTTACTTGGCTATCAATATTTCTTTGCACCAGTCGAGCCTGTAAAAACAGAAACTGTTGCCAAAAAGGAGGAACCTGTCAAATCAAAAGTTACACCAGCTATCCAAACGCAGGCAATTGTAACATCTGATTCAAGTATTCAAGTGAAAGAACAATTAGTCAAACTTGAAAATAAAAATCTGATCGTAACACTTTCAAATTATGGTGGTAAAATTGTATCTGTACAGTTAAAGAATTACCGTAGTTACGCCGTATATAATGCAGGTAAGACGGACGGCCTTTACATGTTTAATGCATCGAAAGATCAATTTGACATAGAAATTCCAAGTGGAA
>CAZUAZ010000012.1:21440-31654 GCA_964618445.1 uncultured Aquirufa sp.
CTTTACATGTTTAATGCATCGAAAGATCAATTTGACATAGAAATTCCAAGTGGAACTTCGAAGATTAGATTGGGAGCTTTAGCTTATGAAGTCCAACAGAACAAAGGAAATGTAATTTTCACCGGTACATTACCGTCTGGCAAAAAAGTCTCCCAAACCTATACATTGGCGGATGACACCTTCGAACTTGGATATACCATAGACGCTAAAGACGCAGCAAGCCTGATTACTGGTGCTGAATATTCAATTCATTGGAAAGAAAATCTAGTTCAAAACGAAAAAGACATCAATGAAGAGCGTAAGGCTACGATTAATTATCTACTTACTGAAGATGAGGAATTTGATAATTTATCTGAAAATCCAGGTTCCATGGAAGCAGAGAATTTGACAAAATCTACGCAATGGGTTGCCTTCAAAAAGAAGTATTTTCTAACAGGTTTAATTCCTCAAGGATTTGAAATTAAAAAGGCTAACCTAACAAGTACACCTAACCTTACCGATTCCTTACATATTAAAACTTTAGATGCCCAATTAACCGCGTCAACCCAAGATTTGATTCAAGGTAAATCAGCATTCAAGTTTTATTTTGGACCTAATGATTACTCAATCATTAAAACCGTTGCACCTTCGTTTGGTAAAAATGTTAAGTTGAGTTATGACTTTTTATTACCAATCACCAAATACATATTCGTTCCTTTATTTGACTTTTTGGAGAGTATCGTATCTAATTATGGTTTGTTGATTATACTATTAGTATTAATCATCAAAACCGCCTTATTACCATTGACATATAAATCATATGTTTCTATGGCTAAAACGCGGATTTTGGCTCCTGAAATCGCTGCCATAAAAGAGAAAATAGGCGATGATCCAGCAAGAGTACAGCAAGAAACCATGAAGCTTTATAGTGAAGTAGGTGTCAATCCATTAAGTGGCTGCGTACCTGTTTTAGCGACGATGCCTGTTTTGATGGCTGTGTTTATGCTCTTCCCGAATTTGATAAATCTTCGTCAGGAATCATTTCTGTGGGCAAATGACTTATCTACATTTGATTCGATTTTAACCTTGCCTTTTGCGATACCATTTTATGGTACTCACGTGAGTTTATTCTGTTTATTAATGACCGCATCTCAACTAGCGTATGGTTATTATAATAATCAGATAACTCCAGATCAACCGGGCCAACCCATCAACATGAAAATGATGGCCTACATTACACCTGTCATCTTTATGTTTGTGATGAACTCATTCTCTGCAGGTTTAAGTTTCTATTATTTTGTTTCCAATTTAGTTACGATAGGCCAACAACTAGCGATTCGCTATTTTGTTAATGAAGATAAAATTAAAGCGCTATTAGATGCGAATCGCATTAAAATTGCTGCAGGTGGTGGCGCTAAAAAATCACGTTTCTCTCAATACCTTCAAACGCAATTGAAGACGATGGAAGAACAACAAAAAGCAGCAGCCACACAAAAGAAAACTAAAAAGAAATAATGAGTTCACTGAGTTCTAGCTATTTTGAAAAAGCAAAAACATTAATTCCGGGTGGAGTTAACTCACCCGTTCGCGCATTCAAATCAGTTGGCGGCACTCCTGTTTTCATGAAATCGGCAAAAGGGGCCTATTTACATGACGTAGATGGCAAATCCTATCTTGATTTAATTGGTTCTTGGGGACCTATGCTTTTTGGCCAAGCACATCCAGTCATAGAAAATGCGGTAAAAGAAGCATTGCACGATGGATTCTCATTCGGTGCACCTACCTATAAAGAAGTATTAATCGCTGAAAAAATTTGTTCGATGGTTCCATCCATTGAAAAAGTTCGTTTAGTCAATTCAGGCACTGAGGCAACCATGGCAGCTATTCGCTTAGCACGTGCGTACACCAAGTGTGATAAAATCATCAAGTTTGAAGGTTGTTACCATGGACACGGTGATTCATTTCTAATTGCAGCCGGTAGTGGCGTAGCCACATTAGGAACACCGGATAGCCCTGGAGTTACTGAATCAACAGCAAAAGACACGCTTACGGCAGTTTATAACGACTTAGATTCATTGCAGCATTTATTTGAAGCAAATCGAAACCAAGTCGCGGCGGTTATTATTGAGCCAGTTGTAGGTAATATGGGTTTAGTCATTCCAAAAGAAGGTTATTTAGCCGGTGTTCGTCAGCTATGTGATCAATACGGAGCTTTATTAATATTCGATGAGGTAATGACAGGTTTCCGTCTATCCCCTAGCGGATATCAAGGAATATGCCATATTCAACCTGACTTAACTACCTTAGGTAAAATTATTGGTGGAGGTTTACCTGTGGGCGCTTATGGTGGAAAAGCAGCAATTATGGATATGATCGCACCCGCTGGACCAGTGTATCAAGCAGGAACATTAAGTGGAAATCCACTCGCTACAACCGCAGGTTTAGCGATGTTAAATATGATCACAGAGAATTTAGAAGTCTATACAAGATTATCCGAACAAGGATTAAAATTAAAAAAGGGCATTCGGTCCCAATTAGATGCTTTAGGATTATCCTACACCATCAACCAAATTGGCTCCATGTTCACCTTGTTTTTCACAGATCAAGCGGTCAACAATTTTGCAGATGCCAAAACCTCGGATGCAACATTATACGGTAAATACTTCCATGGCATGCTTGAAAGAGGAGTATACCTTCCTCCATCACAATACGAATCTTGGTTTATTTCAGATGCCATTCGGGAGGAAGAGCTAGCTAAAATTTTACAAGCTAGTGAAGAAACACTCCAACAGATGTTTGCGTAACTATGTTATTCAGCATCATCATACCCGTATACAATCGTCCACAGGAACTTGATGAGCTATTGGCATGTGTGGCCAAACAAACCTACACAAACTACGAGGTAATCATCATTGAAGACGGAAGCGTTGATAAAGCTGACCTTGTTGCTAAAAAATATGCCAAATCCTTTCCTATCCACTATTTCTACAAGGAAAATGGCGGTCAAGGTTTTGCACGTAATTACGCTTTTGAACGCGCAAAAGGTGATTTTTTTGTCATACTTGATTCAGATGCATTAATTGAACCTAGCTATTTAGAAGAAGTAAAAAAAGGAATAGAGCATCAACAATTAGATCTCTTTGGCGGTCCAGACAAAGACCACGTAAGCTTTACAGTGACGCAAAAAGCCATCAGCTTTGCCATGACTAGTTTATTCACTACAGGTGGAATTCGAGGGAAAGCAAAAAACGTAGGTGGTCAATTTCACCCACGAAGCTTTAATATGGGTATCTCAAGAACGGTTTGGGAGGCTACGAAGGGTTTTGTCATTACCCGCATGGGAGAAGACATTGAATTCAGCATTCGCTGTATATCATTAGGATTCAAATCGGGCTTAATCCCAGAAGCATTCATATACCATAAAAGAAGAACAAGCTTCAAGCAATTTTACAAGCAAATACATTTCTTTGGTCGCGCACGAATAAACATCAGTCGGTTTTACCCAAGTGAACTTAAATGGGTACACTTCTTCCCTGCTTGTTACTTTATCTACTTTTGGAATACGATTATTTTAAATATACTTGTACCACCCATAGGTAACCTATTATTTTTAGGATTATCCATTTACTGGTTGGCCATTTTTATCGATGCACTAAAGCAAACAAAAAGCCTACACGTTAGTCTTTTAGGATTGGTGGCTGCCAACATACAATTATTGGCCTACGGACAAGGATTTATCGAAGAAGGCTTAAAGAAAATTACCAATACTTCCCAGGAATAAGGTAATTCTGTACATAATCTTTCACACCTGCTTCTAAGGTATAGAATGGATCTTCGTAACCAATCGATCTTAATTTAGACATATTGGCCTCCGTAAAATATTGGTACGTATCACGAATGTCCACGGGGGTATCGATGTAATTTATTTGAGCCGGCTTATCCATGGCTACAAATGTAGATGTACCTAAGGCATTAAAGGAACGTGCAATACCCGTACCTAGATTATAAATTCCGGAATTCTTCCGGTGTTCCATTAAAAAGACACAGACCGAAATCAAATCTTTCACGTATATAAAATCCCGCATTTGCTCTCCGTCTGCATATTCCGGTTTGTGAGATTTGAACAAACGTAAACTTCCCTTTTCTGAAATCTGATTAAATGCATGCCAAATAACGGAAGCCATTCGACCTTTATGATATTCATTCGGACCATATACATTGAAAAACTTAAGCCCCGCCCAAAAGAAAGGTTTTTCTTCCTGCTGTAGTGCCCAAATATCAAAGTCATTCTTTGAATCTCCATACGGATTCAAGGGCTTTAAATTGGGAATTTGTGATTCATTATCATCATAGCCTAACTCACCTAAGCCATACGTAGCAGCTGAAGATGCATACACGAGAGGAATCTGATAATCAATGCACTTTTGCCAAACCATTTTTGAATAATTGACATTCAGTTCATCAAAAATTGATTTATCAAACTCCGTGGTATCGGTACGAGCACCAATGTGGAAGAAAAACTCAACCTCGCGGTAATGCTGATCCAGCCAGTTGGCCAGCTCCGTGCGCTCTACACGTTCCTTAATCTTTTTGCCATCAAGATTCTTATTCTTGGCTGGAAAGGAAAAATCATCCACCGCAATGATGTAATTAAAATTAAGTTCATTTAATCGAGCGATTAAACAACTCCCTATAAATCCTGCGGCACCAGTGACAATGATCATATAAGCGTATTAAAAAACAAATTTAAGCATATTCTAAATAGCTTTTGTACCTTTGTGGAATAATTGGATTGTCTGCTATTGTTTTCCCAGACATCCGTCACACAAACTGAAAACAATGGTATACGTAATCCGTAAGGAACATTTTAACGCCGCTCACCGCCTATTCAACCCTTCCTGGAGCGAGGAAAAAAATCAAGAAGTCTTTGGTCTATGTGCAAATAACAACTGGCATGGACATAATTTTGAATTAATTGTCACGGTAAAAGGCAAACCTAATGCTGATACAGGCTTTGTATTTGATTTAAAACAACTTGGCGACATCATCAAGAAAGAGATCATCGACAAAGTAGATCATAAAAATTTGAATCTAGATGTAGATTTCATGGAGGGTAAATTAGCAAGTTGTGAAGTGCTAATCATGGAATTTTGGAAAATATTAGCTCCTGCCATCAAAGCCGTTTCCCAAACTGCCGAATTGCACAAATTGCATCTTATTGAAACCAATAAAAATTCCGTCGAATACTACGGTGAGGACTAAATGAAGTATTTTATTTTAGCTGGGGAAAAATCAGGTGATTTACATGGATCTAATTTAATTCGTGAAATTCGGCTATTAGACCCAGAAGCTAAAATAATGGGTTGGGGTGGTGACCTTATGAAAAAAGAAGGTGCTGAAATTCTTATTCATCACACGGAATTAGCCATCATGGGACTATTAGGTGTAATACAAAACTTAAGTCGACTCAAAGGCTTATTCAGTAAGTTTGGCCATCAGATTGAAGACTTCCAACCAGACACCATCATATTCATCGATTATGGTGGCTTTAATCTAAAAGCCGCTCGAATAGCCAAATTAAAAGGTTTTCTAACGCAATTCTATATCGCTCCGAAAGTATGGGCATGGAATAAAGGACGTATAGAGGATATACGTAAATGGGTAGATCAATTATACGTTATCTTTCCTTTTGAAGAAAAAATGTTTACAGATTATGGCATTGCTACCCATTATGTGGGCAATCCACTACAAGATGCTGTGAATGCCTTTAAAGAGAGCAAAAAGGAACCATTACAATTAAATTCACCTTACATAGCGCTTTTACCCGGAAGTAGAAAACAAGAAATTAAAGCGGCTATGCCAGTCTTTGAACAACTTGTTCAGGCAAATCCGCACGTAAATTTTGTAGTTGCTGGTGTGAGTGAATGGAGTGAATTGATCAAGCAATCGGGCATTAACTACATCGTTGACAATACCTATCAAGTCATATCACAAGCTAAAGCGGCCGTGGTAACATCAGGTACCGCTACATTAGAAACAGCCTTATTACATATTCCACAGGTCGTGGTGTATAAAACAGATTGGTTATTTTACTCGTTGGCCAAACTACTTGTCAAGATAAAATATATCTCTTTAGTCAATATCATATTAGACCGTAAAGCTGTTCCCGAGTTAATTCAAACAGCATTTTCGAGTGAACATATCACGGAAAAATTAATACCTCTTTTGAACGAAGAAGATCCGATTAGAAAAGCTCAATTAAGTTCTTATACCGATTTGGAAAAAATTATTGGAACCAGCGGTGCTTCTCAAAAAACGGCTGAAAAAATAGTTAACTACACGCGATCAGCTAAATAATTCGCAATCCAAGTTTTTTGAACACCTGGAATCGACTGATAATATTCAGCAATAACTAACTTATCCTTTTCAAAATCACCCGTTGGTGTAAACGGTTCACGAATCCGAATTTCCTTATTTACATAGTCAAAACCAATCATAATGATGGGTACATTCGCTTGAACCGCAATGTAATAAAAACCAGTTTTCAAAGCGGCTACATCTTTTCGTGTTCCTTCTGGTGCTAATACAGCATGAAATGATTCTTTTGAATGGTAAATGTCAACAATGGCACTTACTAAATTATTGTTCTTTGCACGGTCAACTGGATAACCACCTAACCAGCTAAATAATCCACCAAAGGGTCCATCGAATAATTCTTTTTTACCCCAAAAATTCACAGGCATATTCATCATCGAACGCGCTCCAAGACCAATAGGAAAATCCTTCCAAGTCGCATGCGGACAAACAATAATCAAACTCTTCGGAAGGTGCCTGGGCACATCGCCCACTAATTTCCAGCCAGATAAGCGGAAAACTAAATCGAATAGTGATGATTTAACTAACATATTGATGTAAATGGTTTCTAATTTGTGTAAATGAAGTTGAGGGATTAATTAATACTGCATCCCAACCAAAATCTAATGCAGATAGAATATTGGATTGATTATCATCAAAAAACACCACCCGTTGGTTCTGTAATTGGTTGGAATCAACGACTTGTTGGTAGATCACTTGATCAGGCTTCGAAACACCCATCTCATAAGAAAGGTGTACCTGATCAAATAAAGTAAACAAGGAGTCATTTGTTAAAAATCGATCGGAATGAATTTTACTCGTATTACTCAGTAAATAGATTGGAAAGTTAGACTTAACCTCTTGAATTAATTTGACTACATCTACCGGAAAATCCAATAACAAAGCAGAAAAAGCATGATCAAATTCTTCGTCGGTACATTCCATCTGAAAACGAGATCTTAAACGATTTCTAAATTGAACACATGATTCAAGACCTGATTCATATGGAACCCACAAAGCTTCTTGCTCAGTGATATAATGAATTTCTTCTGGAGAATAATAAGAAGTGTAGTTGGCAAATGCAGCATACGTTAAATCCAACCGTATGGGCAACAATACATTACCTAAATCGAAAACTACTGCGACGCCAGCCTCCATACACTTATTCTACGACAACGCCCATCTTACCGAATTTCTCAATTCGAGACATGATGCGTTCTTGTGGATCCATTTTGTTTAAAATGGCTAATTCTTTTTTGATGACTGCTTTAACTAGGCCAACGGCCGCATCCATGTCTAAATGAGCACCACCTAATGGTTCAGGAATAATGCCATCAATCAAACCATTGACTAACATATCGTCAGCGGTAAGTTTTAAAGCTTCAGCTGCTTGCTCTTTATAGTTCCAACTTCTCCATAAAATAGATGAACAAGATTCAGGAGAAATAACAGAATACCACGTGTTTTCCATCATTAAGACACGATCACCTACAGCTATACCCAGAGCCCCGCCTGAGGCACCTTCACCAATAATGATACAAATCACGGGTACCTTCAGCATAAACATATCCCGAATATTTCGTGCGATTGCTTCTCCTTGACCACGTTCTTCAGCTTCTAAGCCAGGAAAAGCACCTGGTGTATCAATTAAACAAACGATTGGTTTATTAAATTTCTCCGCCATTTTCATTAAGCGAAGCGCTTTGCGATATCCTTCTGGATTCGGCATTCCGAAATTACGCAATTGACGCTGCTTGGTATTCCGACCTTTTTGTTGGCCTATGAACATCACCGAAAACTCATCATCAATATTTCCAAATCCACCCACCATCGCTTTATCATCTGCCACAGATCGATCACCATGAATCTCGATAAATTCGGTACACATCTTCTCAATGTAATCAAATGTATAGGGACGATCTGGATGACGCGATAGTTGAACACGTTGCCAACGCGTCAAATTTGCGAAGGTTTCCTTTTTCAATTCTAAAATTTTATCAGTTAGTGAGGCAACCGCACTGGTTACATCCACATTATTCTCGAGAGCTAATTTGCGCATTTCTATCAACTTATCTTCTAATTCCGCAATTGGCTTTTCAAATTCTAATAAAGTTCTCATAAGAGGATTTTAAATTCAATACAAAAATAAAAAATTATAAGTCGAAAGTATCGTGCTTCGAAGGTAAAATAACTTCCTTGAATCCAAGTTCGTGAATCTTATCTTTGAATTCCAACATACTTTCTTCTTCACCATGAGATAAAAATATCTTTTTAAGCGATGTAGGATTCTGGTCTTTAATAAACCGCAATAGCCCAGTTTGGTCAGCATGTCCAGAAAACACATCTATTTTCCTGATTTGGGCATTAACGCGGTATTCACGATCCTTCACTCGAATAACATCTGTACCTTCTAACAATTGTTTTCCAAGCGTCCCTTCTGCCGAGTAACCAATCAACAAAATGGTACAATATGAATTAGCAATGTTGTCGGCAATATGCTGTTCAACACGCCCACCTGAAATCATTCCAGAAGAAGAAATAATGATGCATGGTTCATGGTAATTCTTAATTGCCCGCGTCTCTTTCTCTGTTTGAAGAAAGACTAAATTCTCAACATCAAAAATATCATCGTATTCTTTATGGAACGCGCGCGCTTCTGGATTTAGGTAGGTAAGATTCTTGCTGTATATCCGAGTGGAACTGCGACCCATAGGGCTATCCGTAAACACACGGATTGCCGGAAAATTCTGCTCTTCAATTAATCGATTGAGCGTATATAAAACGGCTTGCGTCCGACCTACGGAGAAAGCAGGAATAATTAAACGTCCTGGTTTATCAATACACGTCTCTTTGATAACTTTTGCCAAAGCATCCATCGGCGAAGTCTTATCCTCATGAACTCGATTTCCATAGGTACTTTCGCAAACTAGATAATCACAGGCAGGTAAAGGATGTGGGTCAATGTGCAAGGGATAATCAAAACGACCAATATCTCCACTAAATCCTAACGTTTTTGTTTCACCCTCCTCCGTAATCGAAAAATACACGTGCGCGGCACCTAATAAGTGTCCAGCAGGTATAAACGTGATTTCAAGGCCTGGTTTAATGACAAATCGCTTATTGAATTGAAGCGTGACAAAATTATCTAACGAATCTTCGACATCTTTTTGAAGGTAAAGGTCACCCCTACGCAGCAATCGATCCATTTGTTTGTGCTTCTTTCTACTTTCACCTTGCGCGGAACGCAGTCGGCGTAAATGTAGATTCGCTGAATCCAGCAAAAGTAATTCGGCTAGCTCAGCAGTAGGTGGTGTACATAATACTTGACCTTCGTAACCTTCTCGATATAACATGGGAATGTTTCCCGAATGATCAATATGTGCATGCGTCAAAACAACTAAATTAATCAGCGATGCATCAAAAGGAAAAAAGGATGTATGTTCGATCGGAGATTCATAATCAATCTCCCGCTCCATATCCGTACCGCAATCAATTAATATTTTATACCCATCTGCTAACTCAAGTAATGACATGGATCCTGTCACTTGTTTGGCAGCGCCTAAGAATTGTAACTTCATAAATTAAAGAAAATAGGGCCTATAAAGGCCCCAATGCACTGCAAAAATACATTATATTTCCTGAAATACGAATTATTTTACCTCCTGAGCAAATTTAGCTTGAGCCTCATCTAATTCAACTTTACTCAAACTACGATCCGCAATAAGCGTACGATAGCGAAATGTCAGCTTCTCCCCTTTCTTTAGGCTATAATTTAATTCTGACTTACCATTTGAAAAAACTTTAACTCCGAGTGGATTAACGGCAAATAGACCATACCCACGCGCATGCCAATAAGAAGGATAACTCACATTCGCAGGATG
>CAZUAZ010000012.1:31754-38827 GCA_964618445.1 uncultured Aquirufa sp.
ACATAAGTTGTCGTCTCATCTAATACGCGCTTTCCTTTTCCATCCTCATCAACCCAAGCAGCTGTAACCACTAGTTCTCCAGAATTACCAGGTTTTGTAGATACAATCTTTTCATGCTTGATTGTGCCCATTTTATGAGATTGCAAGGAAGAAATAATGTTGGTGGAATTATTCCAATAATCATATCCATTCACATCTTCATAATTCAACCACATCCCTACATGATGAGGATGATCAACGCGCTCTCCTGCACGAGGAGCCATAGGATAACCCCGTGTAATTGTGCTTCCTTGCGCAGAAAGAATCGGGAATAGAACAGCTTTTTTGAGTATGGACTCCCCAGGGAAATAATAAGAAGTAAAATACTTTCCGCCAACCAGTACATCAATTTTGTCAGATTTCTTCTCAAACGTAACGCGATCTTGTCCGAAGCTTGAAAAAGAAATAAACAGAGAACAAAGAATAACCAAATTTTTCATAGACATGATTTAAAGTAAAATTCCGGAGAAAAATTTCTCCGGAATTAATACAAAAATAAGGAAAACAACTAGAAACTAGTATCCTGGGTTTTGAGGGAAAGCTGTAGAAGTACCTTCAGCTCTATCAATTTGCAATTGAGGGATAGGTCTCAAGATGTGATGAGGTTTAATAAAAGGTGCTGCTTGTGGATTATGAGCCCTAACACGTTCAACTAAATTACCCCAACGTGCTAAATCAAACCAACGTGATTGTTCAGCTAATAATTCACGCTCACGTTCATCCATCACAAAGTTGATATTTAAATCTTTAGCTGTAATCAACATAGCTGACTCTTTGCCAGGCCATGCCGCGCGACGACGAACCACATTATAGGTATTCACCGCATCGGCAATTTGACCTGAAAAGAATTGCGCCTCAGCCATCATCAGATACGTATCAGCTAAACGGAAAGCGATAAAATCACGACCTCCTTCAAACTGTGTACGATCGACGCGTCCACCATCAAAATGCTTATTTACTGATAAGAAAAGGTTCTCAGCATAACGCGAAGGAACCAAAACTTGGTATCTTCTTTTAGCACGTTCTGCAGCTGACATTTCAAAACCAGGAATAAAGATTGCAGTATCTCCTAGAGCAAAAGTTACTGTTCTCTTTGATGTATCAAAATTGGTATTGAAAGTGCCTGGTCTATTTGAAAAGAACGTATCCTTAAATGTCTTCTTATAACGGCTATCATTCTCCCTATCAGCAAACACTGTATTTAAGGTATAATTCGTAGGCATGTAACGTCTAAATGGACGACCATTTTCGGTATCACGTTGCATTCCTGGTTGTGTATCGTATTCCATTAAAAAGAACACATGGGCGTTATTTCCGCCTGCATTCGTTAATGGATCACGCGTATACTGAATTGACCAAATAACTTCGCTATTTGCTTCATTACCTTGTCTGTGTACATTTGCGAAATCAGGTAATAATGTAATACCATAATTAGAAATAACATTTTTCAAACTAGCAATTGCTTTGGCATAATCATCACCAGCTTTAGCTGCTGATGTTGCTTTTGTTAAAAACACACGACCTAACAAATGCTCAGCACCAGCACGCGTAATACGACCATAATCTGTCGAACGAGCTTTATTCTCTAAATCAGGAATAGCTTCCGTTAAATCCTTGATGATTTGTGCATACTGTGCTGCAATTGTGCTTCTTTTAACCTCTTTTGTTGGCGCTAATGTCTCAGTCAAACGCAAATCTACGCCACCAAACAACTGAGTAAGAATGAAATAATGGTGTGCACGAATAAACTTGGCTTCTGCAACGCGTTGTTTCTTAACTGTTTCTGTAAGACCCGTTACTTTTGGCGCACGCTCAATAATAGCATTACAAGTATTGATACCTTGATAAAAATCATTCCATACCTCAGCTAATTGGCCATTACGCGTATCAAAATCTGTGGTATACGTATTCATAAACTTCCAGCTTCCATCAGAGCCATTCGTATATGAATCTGTACCAAATATAGTAAGGTTCATACCACGTTCTGTACCATACCACGAACGCATCGTTGAATAAGCAGCACTGGTAGCGTCATTCAAACCTTTTGCGGTATTGATATAGTCATTACCTATGCGAGAAACAACATCCTCTGTTAACAAATCATTACATGATTGAGTACTTAACGCGACTACTCCAATCAAACTAATATTTGCTAAAAAACTTAACTTTCTAACTAATTTAAAGCTTTTCATATCTGTACTATTTAATTAATTTGATTAAAATTTAAGGTTTACACCGAATGTAGTGACACTTGTAGCAGGTGATACGTTTGTATTTACCTCTCCACCACCTACACCTTGCTCACCATCAACAAATGTTTCTGGATCAATACCTTTATATTTTTGACGATATTCAGCCAAAATCAATGGTTGTTGAATACTTGCAAAAATACGAACGCTTTGCATCTTCAATTTTTTAGCCATGTTATCTGGCAAATTGTAACCGATGTTAATGTTACGAATCTTAAAGAATGAACCATCAAAATAAGTTAATGAACTACCATACTTAGGAAACTCTTGCGTAACAACCGGCTGAGGGAACTCATTCGTTGGGTTGTTTGGTGTCCAATAATTCAAGTTTAAGTTATTGTAACGACCAGCTAATTGGTTTACACCATCATGAAAACGGCTACGAATCAACTGACCTACACGAGCAAATACAAAGAAGGAAAGATCAAAACCTTTGTATGAGAAACGGTTAGTTAAACCTGCAGTGAATGCCGGAACAGCAGAACCCAAAATCTCACGGTCAGATGCATTAATTCTACCATCTCCATTTGAATCGGCTACCTTAATTTGTCCTACACGTTCACCCATAGCTCTTGCAGCATCAGCTTCGTTAGCTTGCCAAATACCTACTTTTCTTAAGTCAAAGAAAACGCTTAAAGGTTGACCAATGAAACGTCCTGCTCCAATATCATCTACCTTACCATTTGCCAAAGAAACAATTGCTTCTCTATTACGGTTAAAAATTAAGTCAGATGTCCATTGGAAACCACCACGATCGACATTAACTGTGTTCAAAGTTAATTCAATACCTGTATTTTGAGTTTCACCAACGTTAGTTGTAAATCCACCAAAACCAATAGATGTTGGAAGTGGTTGTGGAGCTAACAAGTCTGTTGTATTAGTTTGGTAGTATTCAGCAGATCCCGAAATTCGACCACGGAAGAAACTAAAATCTAAACCGATGTTTGATGTTGTTGAAGTTTCCCAACGTAAATCTGGGTTACCAATAGAATTTGGACGATATCCAAATGCTGCCGTGTTATCCCAAGCATATGCTGTACGACCTAACAAAGCTTGCGTTTGATATGGAGTAATGGCTTGGTTACCAATAGCACCCCAAGAAGCACGCAACTTCATTTGATCGATTGACGAAATATTCTTGATAAATGGCTCTTCTGACAAGTTCCATCCTAATGCAAAAGAAGGGAAGAGACCAAATTTCGTATTGGTACCGAAACGAGATGAACCATCCATACGAACTGTTGCGGTAAATAAATACTTCTCCTTATAGTCATAATTCACACGACCCATATAAGAAAGTAAAGTCCATTCAATTAAATCTGTATTAGCACCTGTAATTTGGTTTGCATCACCTAAACGATGGTAAGATGCTTTTTCAGATGGAATTCCATTCACAGAAATTGAACTACGCTCATCACGATCCCGTTGAATAGATTGTAAACCTGTTAAATTTAAATTATGAACATCTTTAAATTTCTTGTTGTAAGTAACGATATTCTCTAGAGTCCAGTTAAACAAGAATTGCTCACTGATACTACCACTTGCTAGACCACCACGATTTGCATTCGTGAATGCACCAGTAAATCGACCAGCTCTTCCAACAGTTAAATCTGGACCAAAGTTCACACGGTACTTTAATCCTTTGGCGATATCCCACTCACCATACAAACTATTGAATGTTCTGTAACGCTTGTTCTCATCCACATTAACCCCTGGAACTAATTCTGAGAATGGATTAGTACGCAAACCGTCGTTTGTTGGCAAGAATACCAAGTTTCCTTGAGCATCATATGGCTCTCCCAACGGATTCTCTTGCATAGCACCCGCTAATAAGTTTAGATTTTCACCATTACGAACTGAATTAACAATTAACGTAGATAAACCTATTTTAATCTTCTTATTAATTTGATGATCTAAGTTTACTCGGAACGTTGTACGTGAGAAATCTTGAGATTTTATCACACCAATATCTTGGAAAAAGTTGGCAGAAATATTAAATGTTGTTTTCTCACTACCACCAGAAACACCTACTTGGTGACTTTGGATAGCACCTGGACGCAACATACCAGCTACATAATCCGTCGAACGTCCCGTGGCAATACTAGTTAATTCACGCGGTTCAAAGATTCTCGCATCATCGGCTGCAGTACCTGCACCTAAAGGATATTGACCTACCGCACGACGAGACTCACGCTTGTATTCAGCAAACTGAGCACCGTTCATAACACCAATTGTACCCAACTCTTGGTTCACACCATAATATGAATCTACTGAAACAACTGTAGATCCCGCCTTACCGCGTTTAGTTGTAATGATAACAACACCATTTGCACCACGCGCACCATAAATTGCTGTAGCAGAAGCATCTTTCAATACCTCCATAGAAACGATATCATTCGGGTTAATATCATCGATACCACTGGATAAAGGAATACCGTCAACAACATATAAAGGGTCATTTGACGCATTAAATGAACGACGACCACGAATACGAATTTGAGGACCCGCACCTGGTTTAGAACCTGGCTGAACTACGTCCACACCCGCAGCTCTACCCTGTAAGGCTTGACGTGCGTTTGTAATCGGCAATTCTTGAATTTCTTTCGAACCTACGGAAGAAATTGCTCCCGTCATCTGACTCTTCTTTTGCGTACCATAACCTACGACAACCACCTCAGTTAAAGCTTTGGTATCGGCAGCAAGTACCACATTGATTTGCGACTGGTTTCCGACAGTAATGTCCTGTGAAATAAATCCAATAGAGGAGAAACTTAAAACAGCATTTCCACTAAGGGTAATTTTGTAATTTCCGTTTGCATCAGTAGAAGTACCTTTAGAAGTACCCTTAACAGCAATACTAACTCCAGGAACACCGGAACCATCATCAGAAGCTGTAACTCGTCCAGAGACCGTTCGATCCTGAGCAAGCATTTGAATTCCAATTAGCACAAAAAATAGGCTAAAAAGAACCTTGGAAAGTAATTGTTTTCTCATGGTATAAAAAAATTTAGTTTAAGGTTTGCAAAGTAAAGTTAATTTGAGCCCACAACGCTTCGCACTCATTTTGGGACAATGTTTTAGGGTTATTCTTATACAATTTACGCACATAACTAACTAGTAATCTGTTGTTTAGCCGAGCCCGAATTAGTAATCTTCTGTGGTTAAACGTAGACATGTACTAAATGATAAGGTTTTATTTTACCCTATAAAGCAGTGCACATCCTTTTTATACTTAAAAAATTATAAAATATATACTATTTATACTAAGCCAATGCTTTAACCTGTAAACCTTCCTTCATGACACGCAAACCTCCAAAAATCAAATTGTAAACTGATTGTGGATTAATACGCATAGAACTAGAAATTTGATCCGTATCCATACTATGAAAGAAGCGAAGTGAAATAGCTTCCCGCTGACGCTTACTCAATAAATTCATACAATCCTTTAATTGTTTGTTGGCAACAATCTCCTCTTCGTAACGAATCAACAAACTTTCTTGTGACACCTCATCTTCCATGAAATCCTTGGTATAATTTACATGATGATTCATGTGCTTTAAATTAGTTTCCATGTGACGGACCAACTTACGTTTAATAGAGGCCATCAAATAAAATTTTACACTGGTCGTGGGACCAATCGAAGCATGATTCCGCCATAATTCAACAAATAAATCATGCAAACAATCTTTAATTAATTCTTTATCATTCGTTATTCCTAACGAATAGGAATACAATGGCTGTACAAAATGCTGATACAGCGAAGAAAAAGCAGATTGATCACCTGAACGAAACTGATCCCAAACTTGTACTTCATCAATGGCAGAATGCTTCTTTAACATAAAAAACTAATTTGGACTATTTAATTAAAACCTACATTTTAGTAATTACTATACTTCGGTAAGCATTCTAATATAGCCATGCTATTTATTAAATATCAAAGATTTTATTTAATTTTTTTCCGTAAACGTTTACGGAAACGTTTACAATTTTGAATTAGTCATTTAGAGGTCAAAATATTGAAAAAAATAAGTGCAACTTTGAAAAATGTAACTAGTTCTAACAATTGTATTAATTGTAGTTCAGGAAAAATAACCCAATGAAAAACAAATTAAATGTAACGGATGCCTCACTATTGGTCATGGGATCCATGATTGGTTCAGGTATATTTTTGGTTAGTTCGGAGGTAGGGCGCCAACTCGTCTCTCCCATCTGGTGGATAGGCACCTGGATTCTAACTAGTTTTCTAACCGTAACGGGCGCCTATGCCTATGGTAAACTATCTGCCAAGTTCCCTGCTACGGGCGGACAATACATCTATTTGAAGGAAGCTTACAATCCATTAACCGGATTTCTATTCGGCTGGACCACTTTTCTCGTCATACAAACAGGAACCATTGCGGCCGTAGCGGTCGCTTTCGCCAGATACACTGGCTTTATATTTCCAGATACAATTACCGATATCCCATTAATCGGAAACTACATTACCCCGCAACAAATGCTGGCTGCATTATTGATTGCTGTCCTTACACTGGCAAACCTAAAGGGTATTTCATTCGCATCGTTCATTCAAAATATTTTTACAATTACAAAGATTGGCGCTATCATTGCCATCGTACTCATCGGACTATACGTTGGCATTTCCAATGACTGGATCCACTTCACCAATTTCTTCCAAACGGGAAAAACATACAACGAAACAAGTAAAATCTTTGAAGATGTATCTACACCCGCGATGCTAACGCTTTTCGGTGCAGCTATGATCGGTCCCCTATTTTCATCTTCTGC
>CAZUAZ010000013.1:0-1358 GCA_964618445.1 uncultured Aquirufa sp.
GTAAGTGCATCATTAGGCCTTTCTGCTGCATTAACTGTGCTGGTCATGGGTACGTTTGGTATGGCAACACCTACACAAGGTGGAATAGGCGCATATCATAGCCTGGTGGCATCCGCACTCGGGTTTTACCTCATACCACTAAAGGAAGCCACTTTACTTGCCACCTTTTTTCACGGAACTCAAATGGCCCTCATCTTGTTATTGGGCGGATTAAGTTTTTTATTAACGCTCTTTTTACCAAAGAAACATGCCCATGTCAACGAGTGATAAAATTTGTGAATTAGCCGACGCGGTTCAACGCAGAAGTGCATGGAAGATGGCAGGCGAACAAGTCGTATTTACGAATGGGTGCTTTGACATTCTACATTTAGGACATGTTGATTACCTAGAAAAGGCACGCCAAACCGGCACTAAAATGATTGTTGGGGTAAATTCAGACGCTTCCGTTCGCGCGTTAAAAGGACCTGAGCGTCCAGTCAACTCGGAATATGCACGGGCGCGATTAATCGCCTCCCTACAATTTGTTGACCTAGTTATCGTTTTTAATGAGGAAACACCTTTGGATTTAATCAATCATCTCCTGCCTGATATATTAGTTAAGGGAGACGATTATACCATCGATACGATTGTTGGAGCCAAAGAAGTCATCGCTGCCGGTGGACACGTAAAAACCATTCCACTTGTACCTAGTTATTCAACCACAGGAATTATTCAAAAACTAAAACAATAAATCATATGTATATCATTGCGATTATTTTCGGTGTTATGGGCATGCTCATTTCGTGGCGCTTAAAATCTAAGTTCAAAACCTATTCAGAGCAAAGCCTTCAAAGCAATCTTTCAGGTGAAGAAATTGCAAATCGAATGTTGGCCGACCACGGAATCACCGATGTCCGTGTCATTACAGTAGATGGGCAGTTGACAGATCATTATAATCCTGCCGACAAAACAGTCAATCTGAGTGCAGATGTATTTCATGGCAGAAATGCGGCGGCAGCGGCAGTTGCTGCGCATGAATGTGGACACGCTGTGCAGCATGCGCGCGCTTACAGTTTTTTACAATTCCGCAGTGCAATGGTTCCGATGCTAAATTTTGCAAATGGATTTATGCCCTTATTGTTAATGGGAGGCATGATGTTGCTGTATTCCACTGGAAATACCACCGTATTACAAATCGGGGTACTCCTTTTTGCAATGGCTACACTTTTCAGCTTTGTGACACTACCGGTTGAATTTGATGCATCAAATCGGGCATTAGCATGGATTAAAGCAAACAATATTGTTACCCCAGCTGAA
This sequence comes from uncultured Aquirufa sp., assembly GCA_964618445.1. GTDB lineage: Bacteria > Bacteroidota > Bacteroidia > Cytophagales > Spirosomataceae > Aquirufa. The sequence continues at coordinate 1,297 of CAZUAZ010000013.1, forward strand.
TACAGTATGTCCAAAGATGCACTTTGGTGGGCAGCCATGACCTACGTAGTCGCTGCACTAGG
>CAZUAZ010000013.1:1458-31227 GCA_964618445.1 uncultured Aquirufa sp.
AAGTTTACTCTTCCGATAACTATATCCAAAATAGATAATCACCCCAGCTAGACACCAATAAAAGAAACGTTCCCAGTTCGTGGCGCCCATCTGCGTCATTAAATACAAATTAACAAGTAAACCTAGCACAGGTATCAATGAAAGCTTGTGTGAAATACTAAAGGCCGACAAGACTAACCAAATGATAAAAAATCCAGTCATGATTGCATGATCCGCTTTGGCATCGCCTTCAAAATAGCCTTGAATCCACGCAGACCATGAAGCCGCATCAGGCAATGAAAGATATAGGGCGATTAACCACGCAGCACCTACCCAAATTCCCGCATTGACATAAGGAATTTTAAACTTGGATTTTTTCTGATTTTCTGGATCCAAATCCAATACTAACACCCCTCCACAAACGAGTACAAAGGCAAAAAGCGTGCCGATACTACTCAGGTTAATTACTTCTTCCAAATTCGCAAATAAGGCGGGTACACCCACCAATACACCCGTCATAATCGTGGAAAAAGAGGGCGTATGGTATTTAGGATGAATACGAGAAAAAGCCTTTGGCAATAAACCATCACGTGACATCGTCATCCAAATACGCGGCTGACCTAATTGATAGACAAGCAGAGCAGAAGTTAACGCGATGACTGCACTCGCAGCCACAACTCCGGCTACCCCGGGCAAATTTACCTTCATAAACATAAAGGCCAAAGGGTCCTCAATACCCGCCAATAAATGAGATGGAACAATACCCGTTAAGACCAATGTAACCATCACATACAATACAGTACATATTAGCAAAGCCCACATCATGGCTTTAGGGATATCTCGTTGTGGGTTTTTACACTCCTCCGCTGTGGTTGATATGGAGTCAAAGCCGATGTAAGCAAAACAGACGGCAGCCACACTTTTCAATACGCCTGAAATTCCGTTCGGTGCGAAAGGTGTCCAATTTTCAACTTGAACATAAAAAGCACCTACGCCAACAACAATGGCGATAACGGCCAATTTCAATACTACTAATACGTTGTTGGTATTTTTTGATTCCTTTATACCTATATACACTAAATAGGTAATGGCAACGGTGATGACTAAAGCGGGAATATTTGCAACAAAGTGCCATCCAAAAATGGTGGGTGCTGAAGTAAAGGCAGCATAACCTTCTCGAATATTAACCGACATAGATTCAAGTGGTTGGCCGGATTGCATACCTACCTCAGCTGCGGAATAGGCACGTTTTGCCGACAAATAATCCATGGTTAAATATTCCGGCACATGAAAACCAAGGCCTTCGACTAAATCAACAAAGTATTTTGACCAGGAAATAGCCACAGCAACGTTTGAAATGGCATATTCCAACAATAAATTCCAACCCAAAATCCAAGCCACAATTTCACCTAAACTTGTATACGCATAGGTATAAGCACTACCTGAGATTGGAACAGTAGCAGCAAAACGTGCGTAACAAAAGGCTGTAAACATACATGCCAATGCGGTAAAGACAAACAACATCGAGACAGCCGGACCACCATTCGCAGATGCTTGGCCAATCGCAGAAAAGATACTTGCACCAATAATTGCGGCAACTCCCATGAATGTCAAATCGCGTACGCCCAAATTGCGGACTAAATGATCTCCTGCCAAATTCTCCATTTCCAACTGATCAGAAAGAATTTTATCGATAGACTTTTTTCTAAAAAAGGATTCCCACATAAGTTTCATTTGTTGACTAAGCAACAAAAATACATCTTTATCAAAGAAATTCTAATTAAACGAAAACACTTACCTTTGCAACATGTCGATCGCAGTGGTTATCTTAAATTTTAATGGCCAACATTTCTTGGCGAAATTTCTCCCCAAAGTACTCGAAACAAGTACACAAGCTGAGGTGATTGTAGCTGATAATGGATCGACGGATAATTCAGTAACCTGGATGGAAGAAAATTTTCCACAGGTTAGATTAATTCGCTCTTCTATCAACGAAGGATATGCGGGCGGTTACAATACGGCCTTAGCACAAGTGGATGCAGATTACTATGTACTTATGAACTCCGATATCGAGCCTAAGTCAAACTGGCTCAATGGAATCATGTCATATATGGAAAGTAATCCAAACGTTGCAGCAGCTCAACCTTATATACTTTCATTTGATAATCCATCTACATTCGAATATGCGGGTGCAGCCGGGGGATATTGGGATGCCTTTGGTTACCCATTTTGCCGAGGTAGAATTTTTAATACAGTCGAAGAAAATAGTGGGCAATACCCTACTAGTCTGGTTAATTGGGCCACTGGTGCCTGTTTAGTTGTACGGGCTAAAGCTTATTGGGAAGTAGGTGGATTAGATGCCGACTTTTTCGCCCACATGGAAGAAATAGATTTTTGTTGGCGCCTACAACGAGCCGGCTACCACATAGCTGCAGTGTCCACTAGCGAAGTCATGCACGTGGGCGGAGGAACACTTCCGCAAGGCAATCCGCATAAAACGTATTTGAATTTTCGCAACAACTTGATTTTACTTTATAAAAATTGGGATCCTCAATCAAAATGGCGTACCATTATTAGTCGCATGGTATTAGATGGAATCGCAGGTTTTCAATTTACCTTAAAAGGAGAGTTTAAGCAGTTAATGGCCGTATTAAAAGCACATCGCGATTTTTACGGATATATTTTTAGCCAAAAAGGGAAGTCGAATTTATCCGTGAACCAACAAAAAAATTGGGTTAATAGCTATCCAAAATCGATTGTTTGGGCCTATTTCATTCAAGGATTAAAATCCTTCCAATCATTAAAGTTCTAGATATCCCAAACAGATGGATTATTTCGCTGGCGTAAGTAGCGACGAATATTCATCCAAAAAGCAAGGATTAAATAAATAATGATGGGTGAGCCTAACGTCAGAAAAGACGTGTAAATGAAATACAATCGGATACTGCTGGTAGAGATTTTAAACTTTTCACCGATATGTGTGCAGACTCCAAAGGCTTGATTTTCAACGAAGTATTTTAATCTGTTCATAAAGTGAAAAAAATTAGAACCCAAAAATACTTGAAAAATAGGTATTTGCAGAATCAAAATAGTAATAATTGAAATTATTATATATTTTATAAAAAAAATACTAAATTATTTTTCGTAAACTGATAATTTATTTTAAATAGCTTGCATACAATTTAATTTTTTATACATTTGAGCACTTAAAAGATTTAATTCAGCCATAGCTCAGACCTTCCCTCTCTAGTATCTTCCTCTTTAATTAGTTTTTGATTCTACAGTTTGCAAAGTTTGACTTGATCGCAGAAGGGTTTATTTAGGTATTAATTTTTAACATTTTTTTTTATGCAAACTGGTAAAGTAAAATTTTTCAACGAAACTAAAGGATTTGGATTCATCGTTGACGATCAAACAGGTGAAGACATTTTCGTACACGTAACTGGCCTTTCAGGTGTTACAATTCGCGAAAATGATTCAGTATCTTACGAAGTTACTGACGGAAAGCGTGGAGCAAACGCTATCAACGTAAAGAAAATCTAATTTTCTTACGGATTTTTGATTAGAGCAAATCAGTAGATTTCAATATATATTTATTGCCCCATTGATCTCTAGTTAAAGAGAAATAAAAAAGCCTTCTTTCGAAGGCTTTTTTATTTGGTGGCTTATCCAATCCAGGCAGTCACCTCATCTTTCGTCGGCATTGCTGCATCGATCTTCAATTTCTTCCGCATACCTCCCAAATCATTAAATACTTTATTCGGATTTGCTTCTTTTAAAGCATCTAATGTCAGAATTCCCATTTTTTGCAAAGCTGGGATCCATACTTCAGGCACACCTGCTGCAACAAAATCACTGTCAGAAGAAACTTCTTTAATCACTTCAGGTCTCATTTGAGGGAAAAACAATACTTCTTGAATAGAAGATTGGTTGGTCATCAACATAGTCAAACGGTCAATCCCAATACCAATACCGGAAGTTGGCGGCATCGCATATTCAAGCGACCTTAAAAAATCGAAATCCATGGCCATTGCCTCATCATCGCCCTTCTCAGCTAAACGCAATTGATCTTCGAATCGCTCTTTTTGATCAATTGGGTCATTTAATTCCGAATACGCATTGGCAATCTCCTTTCCATTGACAAACAATTCAAATCGCTCAACCAAACCTGGCTTTGAACGATGCTTCTTGGTCAACGGCGACATTTCAACTGGGTAGTCGGTGATGAACGTAGGCTGAATCAAATTCGCTTCCACCTTTTCACCGAACAACTCATCGATCAACTTACCTTTCCCCATTTGCTCGTCTACTTCCATGCCTAATCCTAGGCAATGTGCGCGTAACTCAGACTCCGACATTGCATCTACATCCACTCCTCCATACTGCAAAATAGCTCCAGATATAGTTAAACGCGGATATGGTCCTGCAAATTCAATTAGATTTTCACCTACCTGAATCTTGGTTTGACCATGTAATGTTTGCGCAACAGTTTGAAATATCGTTTCTGTCAAATCCATCATCCAATGATAGTCTTTGTAGGCCACATAGAATTCCAAAGCGGTATATTCCGGATTATGCGTCCGGTCCATCCCTTCATTACGGAACATCTTTCCAAACTCATATACTCCATCAAAACCACCTACGATCAATCGCTTCAAGTACAATTCATTTGCAATACGCAAATAAAGTGGCATATCTAATGTATTGTGATGGGTATTAAATGGTCGCGCAGCAGCACCGCCATGGACAGCCTGCAACACAGGAGTTTCTACTTCTAACCAGCCACGCGAATCGAACATTTGACGCATCGTGGAAACGATTTTGGCACGTTTGATAAAAATATCTTTAACCTGAGGATTCACGATTAGGTCCACATATCGCTGACGATAACGCATTTCTGGGTCAGAAAATGCATCGTAGGTTTGGCCATCAGCCTCCTTAACAACAGGTAATGGACGTAAAGCCTTCGATAAGATCGTAAACTCACGAACGTGAACTGAAATCTCGCCTACTTGGGTAGTAAACGCGTATCCTTTGACACCAATGATATCACCGATGTCTAACAATTTCTTGAATACGGTATTATATAGGGTTTTGTCTTCCCCTGGGCACAAATCATCCCGACGGAAATACAATTGAATGCGTCCTGCTGCATCCTGCAATTCAGCAAAAGAAGCATTTCCCATAATACGAAAACCCATTAATCGGCCCGCCAAAACGACTTCTTGATAATTATTCGTTTCCGGTTTATACTGAGCCAAAATTTCAGCTGAATGTACATTTACAGGGTATTCAGCCGCTGGATACGGATCAATACCTAATGCCATCAACTCATTTCGCTTTTGTCGTCTTAATTGTTCTTGCTCACTTAAAATCATTCGAATGTTCGTTGGGTAAAATGAAGCCACAAAAATAGCCAATTCCCTTGGCAAATAAAATTTTAACAAAATTCTTAAAACTTGTTAACAACTCAATATGCAATTCATTTTTGCGTTAAATTCGTGAATCATTAAACAAGCAAAAAATGGAAATGAAAAATCAGTTAAAATCCTATGTAGTCATTGCCTTATTATCTAGTGGCGCCACACTAGGGGCTTACCAATTATTCAATTTAGGCTCACCCGCGTCAATTAGCGATGCGCCATCCGCCTTCACAAGTAACGTTTCCAACATTAATACACCAGGCAATCCAGGTGAATTCACGTATGCCGCTGAAAAAACCACGCCTGCCGTTGTGCACATTAAAACTAAAATGGAACAACGTGCACGTCAATTTTCAAGCCCATTTGATGATTTTTTTGGCGGATTCGGTGATCCATTTGGCGGAGGAGGGCGCAGACAATCACCTCAGCAACAAGAAGCATCTGGATCTGGTGTAATTATCAGTTCAGATGGATATATCGTGACGAATAATCATGTGGTTGCAGAAGCCTCTGAAATTACCGTGATGTTAAATGACAAACGTGAATTCAAAGGAAAAGTAATCTCAACAGATCCTTCATCTGATCTAGCAGTAATTCAAATCAAGGCAACAGGCCTACCCTTCTTGAATTTTGGTGATTCCGATAACTTAAAAGTAGGCGAATGGGTACTAGCTGTAGGCAATCCTTTCAACTTAGAATCGACTGTTACCGCTGGTATTATCTCAGCAAAAGGTCGGCAAAATATCATCGATCGCGATGGTGCCACCAACCCGTTAGAATCATTCATTCAAACAGATGCAGCTGTAAATCCAGGAAATTCTGGAGGTGCCTTAGTCAACCTCAAAGGAGAATTAATCGGAATTAACACGGCCATCTATTCACGCACTGGTCAATTCGCCGGATATTCATTTGCCGTTCCTGTAAGCATCGTTAAAAAAGTTTCAGGAGATTTGATCAAATATGGTAATGTGCAACGCGGATTCCTTGGGGTAAACATCTCAGAGGTCAATTCTAAACTAGTAGAGGAAAAAGATTTAAAAACAACCACAGGGATTTATGTAGGTGGATTCTCTGAGAATTCAGCTGCTAAAGATGCGGGAGTAAAAATCAATGATGTCATTATAAAAGTAGATGGCATAGAAACAAAATCAACTTCTAAATTAATGGAGATTGTTGGCAGCAAACGCCCAGGCGAGCCAGTGCGCGTAACAGTTAACCGCGATGGTCAAATCAAAGAGTTCAATGTGACGCTTAAAAACAAAGACGGAAATACATCCATCATTAAAGGCGAAACAGGCGAATCTTACAAATCAGAGTTCCTGGGAGCGAAATTTGGTCCGATAACCAATGCCGACAAAGAGAAATTCAATGTGAGTGCAGGAGTGAAGGTGGTTGAGGTATTGCCAGATGGCCGACTAGAAATGTATGGCTTATCGAAGGGATCGATCATAACCAAAATCAATGATAAAGCGGTTACGAATCCAAAAGAGGCAGCTGAATTACTAGAAGCTCGTAAAGGAAGAACGAAATTAGAAGGTGTCGATGTAGATGGTTCTCGATTCATTTATGTCTTATAGTCGCTAGTCACTAGTCGACAGTAGTCAGTCGCTAGTGACCAGTAATCTAAAAGCCCTACCTGGATTTCCAAGTAGGGCTTTTAATTTAACTTAATGACTGACGACTAGCGACTGACTACTACTTCCGATATGTCACTGTTTTAACTGCTGCAATCGTACGCTCAACACTAGGTAAAATCTCATCGATCAACGTAGGTGCATACGGTAAAGGTAAGTCACGTGAATTAACACGAACAACCGGAGCATCTAAATAATCAAACGCCCAACGCTGCAAGTGATACGTAATTTCAGATGAAATAGCTGCCAGCGGATTAGCTTCTTCAACAACAACACAACGATTCGTTTTCTTTACTGACTCGACAATCGTCGCATAATCAATCGGACGAACAGTTCTTAAATCTATTACCTCTACGCTGAAACCTTGTTTCTCCAATTCCTCCACCGCTGGCATAACCACGCGTGAAAGCATTTTACCAAACGTAACTAACGTTACATCTTTTCCTTCTTTTACAATCGAAGCTTTCCCGATAGGAATTAAATATTCACCATCTGGTACGAGTCCTTTGTCGCCATACATCACTTCTGATTCCATAAAAATGACAGGATCATTATCACGAATAGATGATTTCAATAATCCCTTTGCGTCTGCTGGATTAGATGGAACAACTACTTTTAAACCGGGCGTATTGGCAAACCAATTCTCGAAGTTTGACGAGTGTTGCGAGGATAATTGTCCCGCATTACCTGTTGGCCCACGAAAAACAATTGGACATGAATATTGACCTCCTGACATAGACATCAACTTCGCCGCAGAATTGATCACTTGGTCAATAGCTACTAATGAGAAATTGAATGTCATAAATTCAACAATCGGACGAAGGCCATTGGCGGCTGCACCTACGGCAATTCCTCCAAAACCCAATTCAGCAATCGGTGTATCAATCACGCGATCTGGACCAAACTCATCCAACATACCTTGTGAAACTTTGTAAGCACCATTATATTCAGCAACCTCCTCTCCCATCAAAAAGATGGTATCATCACGTCTCATTTCCTCTTGCATCGCCTCACGTAAGGCTTCTCTAAATTGAATTTCTCTCATAATATGTTCTTAGTTGTGGGACTACCCAAGCGGGAACAAAATTAGGTAAGAAAAAGCATTCCACAAAACCAAAATTCAGGTTAGGAAACACCCATTTTGCCAAATTCCTCGTATTTTTGAATTTAAATCGAAATATTTCGCACATGTCTGTTCAAATCGGCCCAATTTCCGCATCACTTACTCGCTACTTAGCCGAAAATACCTATTCGCACCTAGCGGTCATTGTGGATGAACATACAAACAAATATTGCTTACCAAAGATAAAGTCACTACTTCCTGCCAAATTCACTAAAGTCATTATTAAATCTGGCGAAGAACACAAAACCATTCAAACGTGTGCGCGTATTTGGGATGCGATGACGAAAGCTAATATGGACCGACACGCCCTGGTGATAAATCTAGGTGGGGGGGTAATCGGTGATATGGGCGGTTTTTGTGCGTCAACCTACAAACGAGGAATCGATTTTATTCAAATCCCAACGACCCTATTAGCCCAAGTAGACGCTAGTGTTGGTGGCAAATTAGGCATTGACTTTCAACATTACAAAAACCATATTGGTGTATTCCAATTACCCAAAACGGTACTCATAGACCCAGAATTTATTCAAACACTTCCTGAACGCGAAAAACTGTCTGGATATGCCGAAATCATAAAGCATTGCCTAATTCGTGACGAAGAAAAGTGGGAAGAGATTAGCCACAAAGCATTTGATGAAGTTAACCTGGCCGACTTGATTAGCCATTCCGTTGACATAAAAAAGGCGATCGTTGCCGAAGATCCCAAAGAGGCAGGATTGCGAAAAATATTAAACTTTGGCCACACCCTAGGTCATGCAGTGGAAACGTATCTACTTAATTTAGGTAAACGACGCATTTTACACGGCGAAGCAATCGCTGTAGGCATGATCATGGAGGCATTTATTGCCTTTGATCGTAACTTAATTAGTCAAGAAGAACTTGAGTCGATAGAGATTTATCTCTTTGAAACCTACGGACGAGTGAAATTAACTGCAGACGAAATTCCTGCCATCATTAAATTGACCGCTCAAGATAAGAAAAACAAAGGAAGTGAAATTCGATTCTCACTACTCACGGGTATCGGGGATTGTGGCTATGATATCCCCGTGACAGCTACTGAAATGAAAAAGGCGATCGCCTATTACATCGGATAATTACTCAATTACTTGAGGAACTTTAAAGTATTTCTCGTTCGCATCAGGACCTAAAGCAAGGGCCTTTGAGCGATCTAACCCATCCAAGGCAACATCCTCACGTAAATGATTTAAGGCGGAAGTCATGTGCACTAAAGGTGCAACACCCGTTGTATCTATGGCATTCAATGCTTCCATCCAATCCAACACTTTGTTTATGGAATCCTGCATTTCCCCTACTTGCGTTTCCTTTAACTCCAAGCGAGCTAAATGCGCAATCTTGACTACATCATCCTTCGTTACTTTCATCTTTTTGGGGCTTTAACTTTTTATCCTCTGGCATCTCCTTATCCAAAAAACGATTGAGCACATCGCGATTAAATGTCGTGGTTATCTGTCCAAATGAATCAATATTCATTTCAAATCCTACTAAATCAGGGTGTACCTTAGGTCCCTTGCGAGCTACTTTAGATTTGTTTTTCATGACGCAAGTTTAGGGAAAACGGACAAAGCCACATGTAATCGTTCAATCACTTCCTCTTTCCCCCACAATTGCATAGATATCATCAAATCGGGACCAGCACCATTACCACTCAAAGCGACACGTAACATTTGCATTACTTTTCCCATCTTAATTCCTGATTCCTCTAGAGATACTTGAATCGTTTGCTTAATTCCTTCAGCTTCCCATGAAGTACAAGAAGGCAACTGCGCTGCAATCACTTCCAATCCATTCTTAGCTTCTACATTCCATTTATTGGCCATTACAGCTTCATCATATACGGCAGGCCTATTCGAAAATTCATGAACCAACTGCCCGATTTCCTGAGGAAACGTAACCCGATCTAAAAACAAATGAACAAATGCCTCAGCATCTTTCGGAGGCAAACTAGGTAAATGGACCTGAGCTAGTTCAGCGATATCCGCTTGCTTTAAATATTGCTGATTAAACCATTTAGCTTTATTTACATCAAATTTAGCACCTGCTTTATTGATACGCTCTAATGAAAACGCATCTACGAGTTCTGCTAAGCTAAACAATTCCTGCTCCGTTCCAGGATTCCAACCTAAAAAGGCTAAAAAATTTAACGTTGCTGCAGGTAAATAACCTTCTTGCTTAAATCCTTTTGACACCGTTCCAGTTTGAGGATCTAGCCATTCCATTGGAAAAACAGGGAAACCGCCTAAATCAGCATCGCGCTTGGATAACTTACCATTTCCCTCGGGTTTTAACAAAAGTGGAAGGTGGGCAAATTGTGGTGCTTGCCAACCAAAAGATTGATACAATAAAATATGCAAAGGTGCAGATGGCAACCATTCTTCCCCCCGAATAACATGGGTAATTTCCATGATGTGATCATCGACCACATTGGCCAAATGATACGTGGGCATGCCGTCCGACTTCATTAAAACTTTATCGTCCATACTTGAGGTATGTACATGTACCCAATCGCGTACACTGTCTTGAAAGCGAATTTCACCTTTGGCAGGAACTTTTAATCGAATCACATAAGGCGTGTTAGAGGCTAGCAATTCGTCCACTTCAGCAGGAGACATAGCAAGCGAATTGCGTAATTTTACCCTCGTTAAGGCATTATATTGAAAAGCAGAACCTTTGCTTTCAAATAACGTACGCATGGCATCTAATTCCTCCGATGTATCAAATGCGTAGTAAGCTTTACCTTCTTTAAGTAATTGATCCGCATATTGCTTATAAATTGCTTTTCGTTCACTTTGGCGGTAAGGAGCATGGGGACCATCGGAACCTACACCTTCATCAGGGCTAATACCTAGCCATGCTAAACTGTCCAATATGTATTGTTCCGCACCAGGAACAAAACGCGTTTGATCGGTATCTTCGATACGTAAAATAAACGTACCGCCCGTTTTACGGGCGAACAAATAATTATATAAAGCTGTTCGTACACCACCAATATGCAATGGTCCCGTAGGACTTGGGGCAAACCGAACGCGAACTTTTTGAGACATAATTTAAGATTTATAGGCAATACAAGAAATTTCAACGCGGACATCTTTAGGTAAACGAGCCACCTCGACAGTCTCCCGTGCAGGAAAATGATCGCTAAAGAAAGAACCGTAAACTTCATTGATTTGAGCGAAGTGCCCCATATCTTTGACAAAAATGGTGCATTTTACAATATCCTTATAGGAATAACCGCCAGCAGTTAAGATGTGACCTAAATTTTTCATCACCTGATTCGTCTCGTCTTCGATCGTTGCGCCAGCTTCAAACGCAGCGACTGCAATTTGACCAGATACATACAACGTGCCGTTTACTTCTACCGCCTGAGAATATGGACCAATAGCAGCGGGGGCATCAGGAGAAAAAATGATTTTTTTTGTCATACCTTTGAAATTAAGATGCAAGTTACCAAAATTTGCTCGAATCCCCGAAGAGCCCGAGACTGATTTTTCATGCTTAAAGACTTCAGAAAACTAATTATCAGAAATAAAGGAATTGGCTACATGCTAATTTCCTCCTTATGTTTCGCACTCATGTCTGCCATGGCAAAATCCATGAGTTCTCGGTTCGGATCCGTTGAACTTGTATTCTTCCGCAGTGCGGTGGGTTTACCATTTTTATTGACAAGTCTTTATCAAAAACCAGCGGTTCAAAAAGGCGGTAAGCTATACTTCATCATACTACGCGGACTATTAGGTGCATTTACGCTATATTGTCTATTTTACACATTGGAGCACCTAGGCCTTTCCTTAACAAATACCTACGGCCAAGCATTTCCGCTTTTCATTGCCATCTTTAGTTTCTTTATTTTCCCCAATGAACGCCTGTCTACGAAGCAAGTTTTGTTTTTGTTAGTTGGCTTTTTCGGAATCATCCTCATTTTCCAACCAGAGGCGCAAGGCCAACTAGTCCATCACGCAACCGGAATCATCTACGCGATGGGAACTGCGCTGGGATATATAGCCATTAAAGAGGCTCAAAAATATTATGATTCGCGCTGGGTGGTCGTTTCATTTATGGCCGCAGGTTTTGTGGCATCCAGTATTTCTTTAGCCTTGGGTACCTGGGGTGAATACCCCAACAGCTTTTTCACGGGACAATGGGTTACACCCATAGGCTGGGAATGGGTCTGGGCATTAATCATGGGCTTATTGGCCTTGGGCGTCCAATATTTCACAACACAAGCATTGTTGCATGAAAATACAAACATCGTAGGCGCTGCAGGCAATAGTGCCGTTTTGTTTTCCATACTCATTGAAATTAGCTTAGGACACGGTTTCCCTTCCGCAATCGTCTGTATCGGGATGGGACTGGTGGTGTGGGGAAGCTATCAAGTAAGTAAGAGGTGAGAGGGAAGAGGTGAGAAGTGAGAGGTAAGAGTTAAGAGGTTAACGATTATTTTTTTCCCTCTTACATCTTAATTCTCACCTCTTACCTTGATTTGCATAAAAAAAGCCCCAAGAATTCTCCTGAGGCCTTAAATGATAAATATCAAAATTTAAGCAGTTGCAGCATTCATCACTTCCGTTTGCTTACGGATAGATTCTAAGTGCACCAATTTAAATAGTTCTTCAACAAATTCTGGATATAAGGCTAAGCCTTTCGCTTGGTTCGCACGATCATTGTGCAATTGCTTCCAACGATCCAATTGTAAAACCGCTACGTTATTATCACGCTTGTACTCGCCTAATTTTTCAACAACTGACATACGAGCTGCGAGAACCTCTAACAATTCACGGTCGATATTGTCAATTTTCTCACGAAGACCCGCTAACTCATCTGAGAAGTCGGCCCCGTAATTGGCGTTACGAACCTCTAATTCACGCAACATCTCCCCTAATTTCTCAGGTGTAACTTGTTGTGAAGCATCAGACCAAGCCGCATCCGGATCGCGGTGCGTCTCGATAATCATACCATCGTAATTCAAATCTAAAATACGCTGAGATAATTCCATCAACAAAGCACGCTTACCCGCCATGTGCGAAGGATCTCCAATCAAAGGCATTTGTGGGAACAAACGCTTTAATTCTACCGCCATTGCCCACATAGGTGAATTACGGTATTTCGTTTCTTGCGCATTCGAGAAACCACGGTGAATTGCCCCTAATTTCTTAATACCAGACCCTTGCAAACGCTCGAAAGCACCAACCCAAAGCGCTAAATCTGGATTAACCGGATTCTTAACCAATACAGGAATATCAACGCCCTTCAACGCATCCGCTAAATCTTGTACATTAAATGGATTAACAGTCGTACGTGCTCCAATCCACAAAACATCAACACCATATTTTAATGCCAATTCAATGTGCTCTGGAGTCGCTACTTCAATCGCAAGCGGCAATCCTGTTTCTTTCTTCGCTTCGACCAACCACTTTAATGCTGGCTCTCCCATCCCTTCAAAACTACCAGGACGTGTACGTGGTTTCCACACACCTGCACGCATGATGTGTGCATATCCTTCCGCTTTAATACGGCGAGCAGTTTCTAATACTTGCTCCTCAGTCTCAGCAGAACAAGGACCCGCAATAATCAACGGCTTTCCCCCTGTCTGAATCCACTCCTGCATAGGTACTATGTCTAAATTGGCATTCATATTTTTTGGATTAACAAGGACCCAAGGCCCCTAATTTTTTGTTTATTAATTTCTAAAAATTCCGAAAATCGGAAGATATTATCGCTTATATTTGCACCCTACTTTTGAAATAAATGAATCAACCTTCGTATTCAAAGACCTTGAATCAATTATCATTCGAAGACACAAAAATTGCCTTCTCATCAAAAACTGATTTTAAACTCAGCAAATCCTATTGGATTTTCGCTGCTATGAATCAAATTTGGATTGTAAAGTTAGGGACTTTTTTCATCAAATTGCTCCTTTTTCTACATTTTCCAATCAAAAAACTCATCAAATCAACCCTTTTTGAGCAATTTTGCGGTGGCGAAAGCATTGATGAGTGCCAAAAAATTATAGACGAACTTCACAAAGGTAAGATTGGTACTATCCTTGACTACTCCGTGGAAGGCGAAGAAAGCGAAAAATCTTTCCAAAAAACTAAATCCGAAATCCAGGAAACGATCCGAAAAGCCCACCAAGATTCAGCAATTCCTTTCGCTGTTTTTAAAATGACAGGAATTTTTCAAGTAGAACTCCTAGAAGAATTTCAAACCGAATCCGGACTATCAGAAGAAAACGAAGCTGCATTTCAGCATAGCAAAGATATCTTAACGGAGATTTGCCAACTAGCCGCTGATTTGCACGTAAAATTATTCATCGACGCCGAAGAAAGTTGGATTCAAACCACGATCGATGTTTTGGCGTACGAAATGATGGAAAAGTTCAATAAAGACGAAGCCATTATTTTCAATACCTACCAAATGTACCGCGTAGATATGCTAGCAAACCTTACCGAGGCCATCGCTACCGCTGAAACGAAAGCATACCATTTAGGTGTAAAACTTGTTCGTGGCGCCTATTTAGAAAAAGAAAGACTAAGAGCTCATGAAGACGAATATTCAGAGCCATTACACAAGGAAAAAGCAGCAACCGACCACGATTTCAACCAAGGCATGCTTTTGTGTTTGGAGCGCATTGAGTTAGTCAATTTTTGCATCGGAACACATAACGAAGCAAGTTGCCTCCAATTAACCCAAGCCATGGCTGAGGTACATATTCCTAACAACCATCCGCATATCTATTTTGCCCAATTGCTAGGTATGTCCGATAACATCAGCTATAATTTAGCCGCTGCCGGATATAATGTAGCGAAATATGTACCCTATGGCCCAGTTGAATCGGTGATGCCCTATTTGTTCCGTCGAGCAGACGAGAATAGCTCAATTGCCGGGCAGACATCCCGTGAATTCTCACTCCTACAAAAAGAAGTACGTCGTAGAAAAACTGCCTAATGAAATCTAACTATCGTTATTTTCTGCTTAGTCTACTCATTATTTTCTTAGATCAATTGATCAAGATTAGTGTTCATTTCTTCATGGAACCTGGTTATTTCGGACAGATCGAACTCATTGGACCCTATGTGAAATTACATTATACCTTAAATCCAGGCATGGCTTTTGGGATGCAATTAGGCTCCGAGTATGGCAAATTGATCCTTACCTTGTTTCGAATTGTGGCCATGTTTGCGATTGGTTATTTCTTACACCAACTAACCACCAAGAATAATAAGCCCCTTTTGCTTACCAGTGTTGCACTCGTTTTAGGAGGAGCCGTAGGGAATTTAATTGACTCCGTATTCTACGGAATTTGGTTTGATAATGCGCCTATTGAGTCACCCATGCGACTTTTTCATGGCCAAGTCATTGATATGTTTTTCTTTGATTTCTGGGAAGGTATTTTGCCTACGTGGATACCCGTTTGGGGTGGTAGCTATTACTCTACCCCTATTTTTAACTTTGCCGATGCTGCGATATTTTGTGGAGTAGTCATTATCTTACTCTTCCAAAATAAACTCTTCCAAAAAGAAGAATGACGCACATGGGCGACTATTCGCTATTCCTATTTCTAGCGCTGCTTGCAGAGATCATTGGCACGGTCAGCGGATTTGGCTCATCCATTCTTTTTGTACCCATAGCCTCTATTTTTCTAGACTTCAAATTGGTTCTCGGCATAACTGCTGTATTTCATGTGTTTAGCAACTTGGCAAAAATCTATTTGTTCCATGACGGGATAGACAAAAAAATAGTTATCAAACTTGGCATACCTGCCGTTATCTTCGTTACCATAGGTGCCCTGCTAACAAATTACATTCCGCAGAAGTCGATCGAATTAGCAATGAATATCCTCATTCTTGCCCTTGCGATTTATTTAATTTCCGGACATGCAAAATCACTACAAAAAACAAACACAAACCTGTATGTAGGAGGAACCGTATCTGGTTTTTTAGCTGGATTAATTGGCACTGGTGGGGCAGTTCGGGGCATCGTCTTAACCGCTTTCGGCTTGGAAAAAAATGTGTTTATTGCCACCTCCGCGATCATTGACCTAGGCGTGGATTCAAGCCGTGCTGCGGTCTACATCGCCAATGGTTATTTTACGAAAGAACACCTCGTCCTAATCCCTTTTTTAATCCTAATCAGTATCGCAGGCTCTTATCTGGGTAAATTAGTTTTGCGTCACATTCCAGAAAAAGCCTTCCACTATGTGGTGCTTAGTGTCATTGGCGTGACCGCTCTACTACAAACCATCAAGTATTTCTGGTAACATCTAAAGACACGATACCTCACGTCTAAATTAATACAGACGAAATATTAAAGACGCAAAATATCGCGTATCTACAAATCAAAAAAGCCCCGACAATAGTCAGGGCTTTCTAAAAGATTCTAAGAAATCTTATTTTTTCTTCGGTGCTGCTGCTGGAGCTGCTGCTGGTGCTGCTGCTGGAGCTGCTGCCGGCGTAGCTGGCTTTGGCGTGATACCCATTTTCTTCAATACCAAATCCGAAATGTTCGCCTCCGTTGGGTAATGCAACAAAATTGGAGCTGTTCCCATACCTGCATCGTAATTGAATACGTATGTATATTGGTTCTCATTAGCCACTGCATGCATGTTCTCTTCTACTTTCTTCAACAAAGGTTGCAATAATTGCGCTTGCTTCTTTTGCAAAGAAGACTGTGAATTTTGTTGAAACTCTTGAATCGAAGTCTGTAAGTTTTGCAATTCTTTCTCCTTGTCTTGCTTGATGATATCAGCTGCCTTTGGATCTGCACTTAACTTTTCAAATGCGGCTAATTTATCTTGAAAATCTTTCACTTTTCCTTGATACAAGGTCTCGTATTGCTTTTGCGTATTTTTCAAATCCTCTTCCACTTGCTTTGCTTCTGGCATTTGGCTTAAGATATAATCCGCGTTAATAAATCCAATTTTAACTTGTGCTTTTGCAGGTAAGATAGCCATACCAAACACAAGGCTCATAGCTAAGAATAGTTTGTTTTTCATAAAAATTTAATCTAGTTGTTTTTTGTTTTTTTATCTACTATGGGTACGATAATCGTATCGTTACTTCTTTAAATTGGGATCCAGTTCTAATCCAAGCTCTTCCAACACATAATCAGAATAATCATGTACTGGATTCGTGTAGATCATCGCTAAACCCTCACTTGCTTTATCGAAGACAAAGTCCAATCGCTTTTGGCGCACAACACGCTCCACTGCTTTGGATATCTCATCTAAGATGGGCTTAAATCCATTTAATTTGGCTTTAAACAACTCTCCCTCTGATCCGAAGATTTTATTTTGAAAATCTACAGCCTCCTTATTCTTTATTCGAATCTGCTCTAAACGCTGCCGACGTAATTCATCTGTCAGTAACAGTTCCTCCAGATGATAGTCTTTCTCCAGCTTACGAACTTCCTCGTTCAATACATCGATTTCCTTCATCCAAGCTTCCGTCATTTGGTCAATTTTGACTTGAACCTTCTGATACTCTGGCATCTTAGAGGTGATAAACTCTGTGTCGATATATCCAAATTTCTGCGCATAGGTCCGTTGACCTATCAAAGCAAGCACCAAAATTAAGAAAAAAATCGACTTTTTCATGCTTATCTAATTTGCTGGCCAATCGAGAACGTAAAGGCTTGTCGGCCAAAATCCGAATCACCCGGTCTCGGCTTATCCAACGCAAATCCATAATCAATACCAATCATACCAAATGCCGGCATAAAAATACGCGCACCGAAACCTGTTGTCCGATATAAATTAAACGGACTATACTCCTTCAACGTAGCGAAGTTATTCCCCGCCTCAGCAAATCCTAAAACAAATATTGTCGCAGACGGATTCAACGAAACTGGATAACGTGCTTCCAATACAAACTTATTGTATGCTACTCCACCATTTCCATATGAACCTGATGGCCCAATCACCCGATCTTTATACCCTCTTAACCCGATAATATCGCGATTAAACTGAAATCCTTGCACCATTCCAGAACCACCTACATCAAATCGCTCAAATCGTGTCGTCTCCCGATTCCCATAAGAACCCAAGAAACCTAAATGGGCACGTGTGTGTAAGACAAGTTTGCCTATAAGTGGTGTAAACCAACTCGCATCAAACATCCATTTATGGTATTCAATTAAGTTGCCTGATCTATTACCGCCCAACAAAGAAAATGGGGGTGTCAGTGAACCCGTAAGTGAAAAGCTAGAACCACTACGTGGGAAAGTAGGATTATCTATACTGTTACGTGAAAAATTCGTCATGAATGTGATCGACGTAGATATACCCTGAGGATATGCCCAAGTATAATATCGATCAACATCAAACGAAGAAAAAGCAAGTGAATTACTTAATGAGAAATAATCATCAGGCCATTTCAAACGTTTACCCAAACTAAATGTAACACTTGTCACATTAAAGTGAGCGGTGCGTAATGAATCAGGTACAGCAAACTGATTGAACCCTCCCAGGCCACCATTAAATCCACCTAAGCCACCATTAAATCCACCCAGTCCGCCAAAGCCTCCGCCACCAAAGCCGCCTCCACCGAAACCGCCACCAAATTGATTTTGGCCACCAAATCCCGTATTACGGAATTGATATGGATACGATACACTACGATTCAATGAAACTGAAAATGAATTCGGCTTTTTACCCCCTAACCAAGGCTCTGTAAATGTTAAGCTATAGTTTTGAAAGGCAGCACCATTCGCTTGAAAACGTACAGCTAATTTTTGACCATCCCCAGCTGGCAATGGACGCCATGCAGATAAATTGGTTAAATTCTTCGCAGAAAAATTGTTGAATACCACCCCGAGTGTTCCCACAAATCCAATAAATCCACCCCAACCACCGGATAATTCAATCTGGTCCGAGGGCTTCTCCTCCACATTATATTCAATATCCACCGTTCCATCTGGTCTAGGCTGAGGATTGGGTGTAATCTTTTCCGGATTAAAATAACCGATGGTAGATAACTCACGAACGGTACGAATAATGGCCGACTTGTTGAATTTCTGACCAGGAAGGGTACGAATTTCACGCATCACCACGTGATCAGACGTTTTGGTATTTCCATTCAAAATTACCTTGTTGATGGTCGCCTGTTTCCCCTCACTAATACGTATCGTTAAATCAATCGAATCGCCCACGATAGCTGTTTCTACCGGCTCCGCATTGTAATACAAATACCCATTGTCCATGTATACGGAACTCAAATCCTCCCCTGGATTTCCAGCCATTTTCTTATCTAACTCCTCTGTGTTGTACACATCACCTTTTTTAATACCCAAAACATCATGTAAGACAGAATCAGGATAAATGTAATTACCTTCAAAGTTTATGGAACGATAGAAGTATTTTTTTCCTTGAACCAAATTAATCGTCAAATTCACAGACTCATCATTAAATCGAGAAATAGAATCCGACTCAACTTGAAAATCACGGTAGCCTAATTTATTCATCGCCTCCAGTAATTTCTCCTTATCCTCATCCCATTTTTTAGGCACAAATTTTGACGGCTTAAATACCCGACCAAATCGCTGCTGCTTCGTATTCTTGATTTTTCGCAAAATCAATGCACGCTGCTTCGGGTCAATGCCATTCAAAATAATCTTATTCACCTTAACTTTAGGACCTTTGTCTATGGCAATAACCAGCGTTGCATTGTTTCCACGCAACGTGTCCACGATAATTTGTGATTTCGTTTTGATGTTTAATCGCCCCTTTTCTTGGTAGTATTTACGCACTACCAATTCTAAGTTTTTACGCAACGTTTCCGTAATAATCTTACCCTTGTAGGTCTTCACTTTCTCATTAAGAGTCTCCGTCTCTCCCTTACGAATACCAGTATATTTAAGCGCAAACAAACGTGGTCGCTCTTTCAGCTGGATTCCCAACCATATTTTAGTCCCTTCCGTTTTCGCTACATAAATCTCAACTTCATCCAAAATTCCTTGATCCATAATCTTACGAATCGCTGTGGCAATGGCATCTCCAGGAACCTTAATCTTATCCCCTACCTGTAAACCCGAGATATTAATCATGGAGTTTCCATCATAAAACTGGGAACCCGTAACTTCAATTCCGCCAATCTCATATTCTTGCGGATCCGCAAATGAAAACGTAGGACCTGAAGGGGTAGCTGATGAAAATAATCGTCCCCCACGAATCTGAGCAAAACTTAATTGACCACTAAAAAGAATCAATCCCACTAAAAATAAGCGGAATAAATTGATACGTTTAGATTCTTTTTTACACTGCATGCACTTGATATTTTTCATGGATAGGCTTAGCCCTCGCGTTTAACTTGTTCACTTGTTTTTCCAAACCGACGTTCCCGCATTTGGAAATCTAAAATTGCCTGATGTAAATGCACTTTACGAAAATCAGGCCAAAATAACTCCTCAAAAATATATAACTCTGCATAGGCTAATTGCCACAACATAAAATTACTAATTCGATGATCCCCACCCGTGCGAATCATTAAGTCCGGATCCGGCATCCCTGCAGTAGCTAAATGCTGATCAATGACCTCTGCATTAACTGCATCAGCCGATAATTCACCGGCAGCTACTTTCAACGCCACTTGTTTGGTTGCCTGTACCAAATCCCATTTACCTGAATAGGATAATGCCAATACTAAGGTTAAACCTGTGTTATAAGCCGTCTGGTTAATGGCATCTTGCAACACCTTTTGGGAATTAGCAGGCAATGAGCTGATATCACCTATCGAACGCAAACGCACCTGATTCTTCATCATCGTAGGCAATTCATCATGAATGGTACTGATCAATAAACTCATCAATGCCTTCACTTCTGACTGTGGACGATTCCAGTTCTCCGTAGAGAAAGCATATAAGGTTAAATAACCCACGCCCAATTCTCCACAACCCTCAATCGTCTCCCGAACGGCTGTCAACGCGTTACGGTGACCAAAAATACGATCTGCAAATCCTTGCTGTTTTGCCCACCGACCATTCCCGTCCATAATAACGGCAATGTGCGCCGGCAGATTGCCAAGGTCAATAGATTCTTTTAAATTCTGATTCACAATTAACTAAACTTACACATAGGTGGCAAAGGTAGGGATTATTCGCGAGGACAAAAAACGGATTTGATCACATACGTTACGGTAATTGAACTCTGTAAAACTTGATCCGTTCGTTGGGTCGTAAAGTTACTAGTACTACCACCTTCGGAAGGAGTATTATCCAGCATATCCGAAAATGCTTTACTCGAACCAAACTCCCATTGCAATCCCAGCCGAGGAGTTAATTGATACTTCACGCCCACCCCATACGGGATAGCCCAAGTGAAAAATGGTGTGGTTGAACCAAAACTACCCTTTGGACTAGCAAAGAGATAACTTACGCCTCCATATATATAGGGCGACCAATTCTTTATGCGCTTATCCGTCTGATAATCCAAGAAATTATAATCTACGATACCCGACATCTCGACCAAAGGTGAAGTAAAATAGGCAGATCTTAGTGAAGGATTTGGACCAGGATTGTTAATTCCTGCCCCACTAATTCGACCTAAGCTAATTTGAGCCCGATAAGCAAATGCCTGCGTGCGCTGATAGCGAACATTGAATTTAGCAGCTGTAGATATAACTTTCAATTGATTCAAATTTGGAATTAATTTCCAATCACTAACATCTCCTTTGTATAGATTCATCCCCGTAGTGGCCGATAAAGCCCAGCGTTGCGCTTGCAACTCTGACACCATCGAACAGCAGATTAAGCCCACAAAAAGGAGAAAACGATTCAACAGACTATTTTTTAGGAATGTGATATACCAATTGAATTTGGGTCGTAAAATACTGATCTACTCCCCAGGAATATTCGGGAGACACACCTGGATTCGTGGTATTACGAACAGCTAAGGTATTGGGTGCTACCCGAAGCGACGAACGATTCGTATAAAAACTGGTGGCCGCCGCAACCTTGTTCCTATTATCAGTCACGTCATCCAAATAATCACTAAACGCCACCCGATGCATAAGTTCAAATGATACGTCAAAATCATCCGTTAAGCGGTACCGAAAACCTACGCCCACCGGTAGCGCAAGCCCCACCAAACTATATGAATTGCCTTCAGATGGAGTATTTTGCCCATGTAAACTAATCCACCCACTTTTCGTTACTGTTCCATTGGACACATTGGCATCTTTTCGAGCCATGGGATCATGCGAATATGCCGCGATCCCGGCCATGATGTACGGCGCAAATTGTGGTCTTTTACGAATGAACTCCTTATTTCCCATCAATTCAAAAACACCCAAAACAGTCAATTCCTTCAAATCATTCTTGAAGTGTAGATTCCGGTAATAACTGCCCGCAAAATCTCCCGATTGGTCAAAATAATTGTCATCACCCGCCAAACGTACATACGACAATCCAAAACGCGCACTAAAATTTTTCGAGAAATGACGGGTAAATTGGGCCCCTAAATTCCAACGCATGGACTGAATACCCACCTGGGTTAAACCTCCCAACGGTGCTAAATCTCCCACATAATTGGTAGAGCCTACCCCTAACGAAACAGACGAATGGGCATCAAATTTGTCTACGTACCGACCATCCCGCTGACCTAAAAACCAAAACGGGTTTTGAGCCATCGATGGAAGTCCGATCAAGCATAAACATAGCAGCAAAAATAGACGCATGTTGTAAAAATTTGATGAATAACGAACCAAAAGAGGAATTGTTGCCTCCGTTTAATCATCAAAGGTAAGAAATAATGCTTGGCTGGAAAAAATTAATCATTTTGAATCTGAATGCTACGAGTCAATCGACCACCGCGGCGGCGATCTTGCAAACTCAAAATATAATGTCCAGATGCAAAGAAGGATCCCTCTAACGTAACAGCATAAGAACCCACCGCACGTTTGCCTTCAAACAAAGTCTGCATTAAACGACCTTGCATATCGTAAACGCCGAGGAAAATATCAGCCTCCTCAAATATACCATATTGAATCAAGGCAGATTGACGAATTGGATTCGGCCAAGGAACCAATAATTCCATCGTAGTTTGCTCAGGCATCCCCTCGATCGAGTTCTTGTAAATCGGCAAGCGCTCAAAGGTCGATTGGAAAATCGCCGCTGTACGTACATTGTCTAAGCCTAAATGATCCCGCAAAACCGTACTATACACTTGGCGGTAATCGTATTTAAACTTGATGTCCCCATTGGCATCAACCAATTTTAAATCCGGATTAGCACCTATAATTCCTCCTCGTACAGTCTTTCCTATGACAAACATCGGAGCGGCCGTTCCATGATCGGTACCTAGGGTACCGTTTTGATTAATGCGTCTACCAAACTCCGAAAAAGTCATGATACTAATTTGATCAGCTAAATTCTGATTCGTCATGTCTGTTTGGAATGCACTAACTGCCTCAGAAATGGTCTTCCATAAATTGGCATGTTGCGTTAATTGATTCGCATGCGTATCAAATCCACCAATATTAACGAGGTAAACAGGCGTGGTCAAACCGCCAGCAATCAATCTAGACACGATACCTAGTTGTCTACCTAAACCTGTGGTTGGGTAGGTCAACGAATTTTTTCCTTTCGTTGCGCTCGCCTGGATCACATTGGCAAATTGAATAGAAGATGCCGCCACTTGCTTCAGAAAGCCCAACTCATCGCCAGCCTGCGTCGCAGGTGGCGCATCCGTGTCCGCCGTGGACCCATTGACCAATTGATAAAACTGGTTTGGGTCTTCAAAAACAGTACCAAAACGGCCCACGTCCGACTGTAAAGCAAGCGACTCCACAGAACCTAGTTGAATGGCCATCGGATGCTTGGGCATTTCAATCGGGAAATTGGGGTATTGCGTCATTAAATAACGACCAGCCCAGCCCTCTTCCCACATCACATTAGCCGCTGAACCGGTATTCCAAATATCCGTCGCGCGAAAATGCGAACGATTCGGATTCGGGTACCCGATGTTTTGGGCAATGGCAACTTGCCCCGCGTCATATAATTTTTTGATCCCCACCATCGAGGGATGCAAATACATATCTTGATCTAACTTTAAAGCATTTGTTTTTTGAATCGCAATATTCGGTCGGGCCGCGTAGTACAAATCATCCTCACCTGGAATCACAGTATTTAATCCATCATTTCCACCGCCCAATTGAATAATCACCAAAATCTTACCTGGCTCAGCCTGCCCTGCATAGGCAGCAGGAATCTGAGCAAATGCTTTTCCAGGCATAGAAGCAATGCCAAATGAAACACCTCCTGACAAAATTGCCATGGATTGTAAAAATGATTGCCGACTGATCTTCTTTTTCATCCTTAATTCAATTGAAATTCAGGCATCCGCATCATCGCTTTTAATAAACGTAAAATCCGCACATCTGCCTGGGCTGTATTCGTTGACCAGTTGGCCGCAATCGTTCCATCTAACATCGTCTCAAGCAAAAAGCTCCGCTTAGCGTCAGATATTGGAAATAAAATAAACAAATCAATGAGTTGGTTCACAAAAGCAACAGCCTTTTCACTCGTTGAAAAACTACGTGCATACGCCAATGCATTTATTTTTCCTGTTACATTGGCGCCGTTATAACGCTTGCCTGAAAGCAATGAGTCCGTAAATCCTCCCCGATGTGAATAGGTAGTTGAGCTAATCCACTCACGCTGTCCAGGCCAACCGGCCACATCGGGTGGCTGAAATAATTGCATTTGCAACATACGTGAAAGCGCATCCACGTTCGCCCAATCAGGCGCTGGAATTTGCAATACCTTTAAGGCTCCAATCATTAATTCCTGAGGATTTTTGATTCGGCTCGCTAAAATGGATGGCTTATAAAATTCATCTGAAAGCAATAAAAAGCGAAACAAAGGTTTCAACTCATAATTATTTGCTCGAAATACGTCGGCCATTTTTTTGACAAAAACTTCATCCGCTTTATAGTACACGAAATTTTGGTAAATCTTTCGGCAGATAAATTCGGCTGTTTGTTTTTGTTCGAATATTAAGTCGACCAGCGTATTGACGTTAAACTTGGCTGTTTTACCTAAGATGGTCAGTGAAGCATTGGTATAGGAACGGGCTGGGTCATAGGTAACCGTTAAACCTCGCACTTGATATCCCGACAGGGCTTTGGCAGCTTGCTTCACATCATTCTCCGAATAATTACCGATTCCGATGGTAAATAACTCCAACAATTCCCGGCCATAATTTTCATTAGGCGCAGACCCACGGCTATTATTACCATCGAGGTAGATCAACATCGTCGGATCTATACTGATTTCTTTGACCAGTTGTTTAAAATTGCCAAAGGCAAATTTCCGAAACAACTGATTTTGCTGGTACATATATTGAGGATAATTTACTTTATCCCTTTCACAAGCAAAATGACTATGTAAGAATAGAACAATCTTCTCTTGCATGTTTAACCCTTGTGTGTACATGCGTTTGTTCCACCATTGAGATAGCTCGGTATACCAGCGGCCCGCATCACCCGAATCTTGCTGAGCCTGCGCTGGAGTGAGTGAAACCCATGCATTAGGAGGAGCAGGAAGAGGTATGGGAGCTAAAATAGCCTGATCAACGAGAGACTCCAATGAGCCATAGCCCATAGCCTTTTCGTAATCAGCACTGGAAAATCCAAAAAGCGATCTGGCTAGTAAGTGTTTAACATGAGTTGCGCTGGCAACAGGCATAGCTAGAGGTTTATGTCCTCAATATTAGGCGATTAAACCGAATAATCAAAAAACTGATAATTATTTTTTTGCCCAATTGATAGTCAATATGGTATCAGGTTTAGCATATCGTGTTACCCTAACTGCAAGACTTCCAGCCTCCTTTTTTAACCGCATAGGTACGGCTACCTGGTCGAAAAAATTAGGATCCGCTAAATACAAATCGATTTTTTTACGGGTATCTCCTTTTTCCTTGACAACCAGCATGTAATGGATTTCATTTTTATTGGAGGCATCCGCGTATTTCTTTCGAATTACTCCATCTAACGTCAACTCTGTCAATTCATCTGGCGTATCATATAACTTTTCAGCCCAAAGTTGAGGCAAATAAATTTGTGCCACCATCATCACGGCAACAATCCCAAAAAGATAGGTCGAAAAATTCTTACCTGAATCCGCAGGCCCTGAAGAAGAACCACCCATCATGTTGCCGAAAATTGGCATTTTTAACTTTTTGCGCGGAGCGCGACGCGGAGGTACAGGATAATCAGCCATGGAAAATCTTAAATTGACATGCAAAACAAAACAATTTCACACGCAAATTCTCAAAAAAACTGGATTAATTGTTCGAACATAGCACGGATAAAAATTCAAATTGGTAAATTGCATTTTAAATTTTCACCAAGCCTAGGTAGGCACTGTTATACATGTTTTCGATACTAAGCAAAACCGTTACAAAGATATTTGGTACCAAGTCGGACCGCGACATCAAAGCGATCCTACCGATTGTGGACAAAATCAAAGAAGCTTACGCCCAGCTGCACCAGATTTCAGATGATGCACTCCGGGGCAAATCCATTGAATTCAAACAACGCATTGCCGATTTCCTTTCGGATATCGATACTCAAATCAGCGAATTACACGCGCAAGGGATGGCCACAGCAGATGTGGATGAGAAGGAAACATTTTTTCAACAAATTGATAAATTAAACGAAGAGCGCAACAAGCAATTGGAAATTGTGCTTTTAGAGATTTTACCCGAGGCCTTTGCCGTCGTGAAGGAAACAGCTCGTCGTTTAACTGAGAACAAGAAATTAGTTGTTACCGCAACGATTGAGGATAAATTCATCGCCTCGAAAAAGGGGAATGTAGTGATTGAGGGAGATAAAGCTATTTGGCATAATCAGTGGCTAGCAGCCGGCAATCAGATTACCTGGGAAATGGTGCATTACGATGTGCAGCTGATCGGTGGTATCGTATTACATCAAGGTAAAATATCTGAAATGGGAACAGGAGAAGGAAAGACCTTAGTGTCTACCTTACCTACCTATCTAAATGCTTTGGCAGGTCGGGGTGTACACATCGTAACGGTCAATGATTATTTGGCCAAACGTGACTCCGAGTGGAATGCCCCATTATTTGAGTTTCATGGCTTGAAAGTGGATTGCATTGATAAGCATGAGCCGAATACCGAGGAGCGCCGACAAGCCTATTTGGCGGATATTACGTATGGTACCAATAATGAATTTGGTTTTGATTACCTGCGTGATAATATGGCGCGAAGCCTGGAAGATCAGGTGCAAAGACCACACCATTTTGCGATGGTGGATGAGGTCGATTCCGTATTGATTGACGATGCACGTACGCCATTAATTATTTCTGGTCCGATACCAAAAGGCGATGAGCAAGAGTTTGAAACGTTCCAGCCGCGCGTTCATAAGTTGGTAGAAGCCCAAAAACAAATCGTACAAAATTTCTTAGTTGAGGCCAAAAAACTAATCGCAGCGGGAGACCGCAAAGAAGGTGGTTTAGCCTTATTCCGTGCACACCGCGGACTTCCTAAGTCCAAGCCATTAATCAAGTTCTTGTCGGAAAGCGGCATGAAGCAATTGATGAATGAGACGGAATCGATCTATTTGGCAGAGAACCAAAAACTGATGCCCCAAGCGGATGAGCCATTATTATTTACGATTGAGGAGAAAAACAATCAGGTCGAATTGACTGAAAAAGGCTTAGCCTTCATGAGTGGAAATACAGAAAATCCTGATTTCTTCGTGTTACCGCACTTGTCGATTGACTTAAATAAAATCGAGCAAAATAAGGAGTTGAGTGATGGGGAGCGTTTGGCTCAAAAGGAGCAATTGATTTCTGAATATAATGAAAAAGCATCCCGTATTCATACGGTGAGTCAGTTATTGAAAGCCTATGCCCTATTCGAAAAGGATACCGAATATATCTTGGTTGATGGTAAAGTAAAGATTGTAGATGAGCAGACGGGGCGTGTGATGGAAGGCCGCCGCTATTCGGATGGTTTGCATCAGGCAATTGAGGCGAAAGAAGGAGTTAATGTGGAGGATGCGTCTCAAACGTATGCGACAATCACCCTGCAAAATTACTTCCGTATGTATCACAAATTGGGTGGTATGACGGGTACGGCAGAAACAGAGGCGGGCGAATTCTGGACGATTTATAAGCTAGACGTTGTGTCCATCCCAACCAACCGTGCGATCCAACGAAAAGATCACGAGGACAAAGTATACCGCACCGTTCGTGAGAAGTACAATGCTGTTGCGGAGGAAATTCAGGAATTAGTTACGGCAGGCCGACCGGTCTTAGTGGGTACAACTTCGGTTGAAAACTCGGAATTATTGAGTCGTTTGTTGAGCATTCGTAAGATTCAGCACAATGTATTGAATGCCAAACAGCATGCACGCGAGGCGGATATTGTTGCCGAAGCGGGACAATCAGGTAAAGTGACAATTGCCACTAACATGGCGGGTCGTGGAACGGATATTAAATTAAGTCCGGAATCGAAAGCTGCGGGTGGTTTGGCGATTATTGGTACAGAGCGTCATGAGTCACGTCGTGTCGATCGCCAGTTGCGTGGTCGTGCGGGACGTCAAGGAGATGTGGGTTCGTCACAATTCTTTGTGTCGTTGGAAGATAATTTGATGCGTTTATTTGGGTCGGATCGTATTGCGAAAGTAATGGATCGTTTGGGAATGGAAGAGGGAGAAGTGATTCAGCACTCGATGATTACATCGTCGATTGAGCGTGCGCAGAAGAAAGTGGAGGAGAATAACTTTGGTATTCGTAAGCGATTATTGGAATATGATGACGTGATGAATTACCAACGGAATGCGATTTACAAGCGTCGGCAAAATGCCCTATTGGGAGAGCGATTGTCCTTAGACATCGTTAATATCTTATTTGATGTCTGCCAAGATTTATCAGCGAACTATACAAATTATGCTGAATTAGAATTGAAGGTGATTGAGATTTTGGGAATGGAGCCACCGTTTACGGCGGAGGAATTTGATCGTTTGGCACCGGATCGCAAGACAGAACAATTGTTCTTAGCGGCAGAACAACATTATAAGTCGAAGAATGAGGTCATCGCAAATCAGGTGATTCAAGTGGCGGAAGAAGCCAAACGTCAGGGATACTCAGGTATCCAGGTACCGATTTCAAATGGCCAAATGGTGACTGGAATTGTAGTGGATGCAGACAAAACAATCGCCACCCAAGGAAAAGAAGTAATCACCGAGATGGAGAAATTCATCACGTTGACCTTAATCGATCAGGAGTGGAAGGAGCATTTACGTGAAATGGACGACTTAAAGCAGTCGGTGCAAAATGCCGTTTTCGAGCAAAAAGACCCCTTATTGATTTACAAATTTGAGGCGGTGAATTTATTCCAGCGTTTTGTGGCGCGGGTGAATATGGATACGATCAGCTTTGTGGTGAAGGCGGAGATTCCGGAGGTGCAGTCGACAAATCAATCAGCGGCAAAAGCCCCGAAAGAAAAGGCACCTAAATTACAGATGAGCAAAGATGAGGCTTTATCGTCACTGTTGGGTGGCTTAGCTGGCGCACAAGAAGATCCAGGATATTACGATCCATCCGAAGCGACTCAAGAGCGTGTCGCACCGCGTCA
>CAZUAZ010000013.1:31327-34250 GCA_964618445.1 uncultured Aquirufa sp.
CACCTCTCACCTCTCACCTCTCACCTCTCACCTCTTACCTCTTACCTCTCACTTCTTACCTCTCACTTCTTACCTCTCACTTCTTACCTCTCACTTCTTACCTCTAATAAAGGACTATATCATCCGCATGAGCAACTTCCATTCCCTGGTTAGCTTGCTGCAATTCTACTTTTGAATATCTAGCACGGGCAACGGCGATGGGATTTCTGCTCGCATCCAGGATTTCGATCACCTCTCCTTTGTCGAATTCGCCGAGGTATTCGATGACACCCACCGACAATAAGCTTTTACGATTTTGGATGGCATTCGTGGCGCCTTTGTCTAAGACTACTTTCCCAGCGATGAGACTGCCGGAGGCTAACCATTTTTGGCGAGCCGAAAACGAAGCCTCCTCTGCCTCGAAAACGGTTCCTATTTCTTCGTGGAGCGCATCTACGATTCCTTGACCCTGATCAAGCCCGAAAATCACGACCTTAATTCCCATCCGATTGGCTAAGCGCGTAAAGGTCAATTTAGAAATCATCCCTCCCAAACCAGTACTCGATGTATCCGAATTAACCACATGTAAAATATCAGCATCAATGCGTTCCACATGACGAATAATCTGTCCTTGCGCATCTAGCAATCCACCCACCGAAGTAGATATCAATAACTTCTCTGCGCCAAATCCAGTCGCAATCAATGTCGCTAATTCATCATTGTCAGAAAACTTCAACTCCACATTACTCACGACATCATTCTCATTGGCAATGGGAATCACACCACTTTGCCACAATTCTTGATAGGTTTCCTTCAGCTGCAAAAACGATTCACGCTGCGAAAAATGATGACGCTCACATAAACTTTGCGCAATGGAAATACCATACTGATGGAAATAATGGCTGTATTTGGCAATCAAAATAGGATTACCTATAGCCGCGGCAGCTTTACGTTCAGATAGGGTGCCTTTGTAATTTCGAAGTGCCGATTTACCCGCGGCAACCGCACCAGATGAAACCAAAACAATCGAATAATGCGCGTGTAAGGTTGCGACCTGCGCAGCAATTTTCGCCAATGTTTGCTCATCCACCTCCCCATTCGCATGGGTAATGGAAGAAGAACCGAACTTGATAACGAGAATTGGCTTTGACATCTGAAAAAATATGAATATGCAATTTAGGCCTTTCGGCTGAAATTAGGGCTATATATAGTTAAAAAACAAAATTAGAAGATCGATTAATCGCCTTAGCTAAGCGCTTTTCATAGGCAGTTCGCGAAATCTCAATAGCCCCATAACGCTTTACATTATCATTCATATATTGAGAATCCAATAACTCAAAATTGTTTTTACGTAAAAGCTCAATCAAATAATGAAAACAAACTTTCGAGGCATTCGAGGCACGCGTAAACATCGATTCACCAAAAAACGCAGCGCCAATATGTACACCATATAAACCGCCGACCAACTCCCCATCCACATACGCCTCCACCGAATGCGCAAATCCCATGCGGTGTAATGCTGTATACACATCAATAAGCTCCGTTGAAATCCAAGTCTCCGATTCATAAGGCCGAGGTTCCGCACAAAACTCCATTACCCGACGGAATTGTTGGTCTACCCTAATCTCAAAAATACCTTTATTCAATATGGGCTTTAACGATCTACTGGGCTGATATGTATCAATCGGTATAATCGCCCGAGGGTCAGGACGATACCAATGAATCTCCCCCGTTGCTGCATCTGCCATCGGAAAAACACCAGAGGCATACGCGTAAATCAACTGATCTGTGCTCAAGGAATTCGTATTTTCCATGAAATAATTGCGGGTTTATTGGGAATTACCCGTCGAATTAGTGAAATTTGGCCCTTATTGGCAACAAATTAGCGGCTTTATCCGCTGTTTAGCAAGCACATGAAGATAAATAATTCAATGAAATACGTCATTACCTCCGTCCGACGACGAAGGTTCATTTTCAGGGTTTGATACCCTGTACTGCAATTACGTACACATTTTTTTATTTTTCTGATTATCATTCATGAATTCATATACTGTTCAAGTCGCTAGTCAATCCCATTTTGACTTAGCGGAATCCATCTGCCACGAAATGGCAGAATCTGCCAAAGCCAGAGGCACAGGTATCGCCAAAAGAACTCCAGAATACCTTCGAGAGAAAATGTCTGAAGGAAAAGCAATCATCGCGACCGATGATGAAACTGGTGAGTTTGTGGGCTTTTGCTATGTTGAAACGTGGCAGCACGGAAAGTTCGTGGCCAACTCGGGCTTAATAGTTAGACCGAGTCATCGTCAATTTGGTGTGGCGAAAGCTGTCAAAGAAAAAGCATTTCAATTATCGCGCGAACGCTTTCCCGACGCAAAAATCATTGGTATTACGACTTCGCTCGCTGTCATGAAAATCAATAGTGATTTGGGGTATGAGCCAACTACCTTTTCCGAATTACCTGTTGATGATAATTTTTGGAAAGGTTGTCAATCCTGCGTGAATTACGATATTTTGACCCGAACAGAACGCAAAATATGCTTGTGTACGGGCATGATTTTCGACCCAAACCAAGCTGCGGTGAAAGTTGAAAAAGACGAAAAGTGGATATTCTTGAAGAATATTGCCGACTTCATGCAGCTGAAAAAAATGAAAGAAAAATTATTAATGCCTTTCCACTCGAAAGGAAAAACAAAGTAAATATGAGCAAGCCGAAAGTAATTTTAGCCTTTAGTGGTGGATTAGATACCTCTTTTTGTGTCAAGTATCTAACGGAAGAGCGTGGTATGGAAGTGCACTCGGCGCTGGTAGACACCGGCGGGTTTTCTCCTGAAGAATTAAAAACGATTGAAGAAAAAGCCTATTTATTAGGTGTGACATCCCATGTGACATTGGATGTGGTGGAATCCTATTACCAAGATTGCATCAAATATTTAGTGTTTGG
>CAZUAZ010000014.1:0-1176 GCA_964618445.1 uncultured Aquirufa sp.
TGTACAATGAGAAAAAGAGAAAAGGTTTAGTAGGTAGAAAACCAGAAAAAACAGAAGCATAAGATGACATTAGTTAACGAACCTGTAGATAAGAATAGTAATCGCAAAAAATATTGCCGTTTTAAGAAAGCGGGCATTAATTATATTGATTACAAAAACCCAGACTATTTATTGAAGTTGGTAAACGAGCAGGGTAAAATTTTACCTCGTCGTATTACGGGAACTTCTTTGAAATTCCAACGTCGTGTGGCGCAAGCAATTAAGCGTTCACGTCACTTAGCCTTGATGCCTTATGTGGCAGATGGTTTGAAATAAACTGGGGTAACCTGATAAACATTTGATTGGTAAATAAGATGGAAATTATATTAAAAACGGATATTGCTGGGTTAGGATACAAGAACGACATCGTTCCTGTGAAAGCTGGTTACGGTCGTAACTACCTTATCCCACAAGGATTTGCTGTCATGGCAACTCCATCCAATCGTAAAGTATTAGCGGAAAACATTAAGCAGGCGGCCCACAAAGTGGAAAAAATTCGTCAAGATGCTTTTGATTTAGCAGCTGCGATTGGTGAAATGAAATTAACTATTGCTGCGAAAGCGGGTGATAGCGGTAAGATTTTTGGACGCGTTACAAGCATTCAAATTTCTGAAATGTTGAAGGAAAAAGGCTTTGATGTGGATCGTAAGAAGATTTCATTTGATGCTGAAGTTAAGATGACGGGTGATTACACGGCAACACTTGACCTTCACAAAGATGTTAAGCATAAAGTTGCATTCTCTGTTGTAGGAGAATAAGTCAACTGTTTTTTGATTAAAGTCGCGCCGAATGCTAATTCGGTGCGACTTTTTTCTTTTTAGGGTCAAGTGTTTAGGTAAAATTGGTAATTTAGCAGTCACAATTGCTCAGGATGAAACGAATTTTAGGTATATTTTTTTGTTTATTACCCTCGCTCATCACAGCGCAGGTAACGATAAGTTACCCACATAACCGACAAGTATTTCAGCGTAATAACGCGAATGAGGCCAATTTCTCTATTTTGGGGAATTGTGTGACAACCGCGACTTCCGTTCAGGTTAAGTTGGTGCCCGTTCAGGCCAACCAAGGAACTTTGGTTAATTGGACTTCATTAGATTCAAATCCAGCTGGTGGGCTTTTTCAAGGACAGGTTAAGGC
>CAZUAZ010000014.1:1276-20981 GCA_964618445.1 uncultured Aquirufa sp.
TTTTTTGCAAATTCAAAGCCTGTTTTGCCTGCGTTACTACCTTCAATCATTCTGCAATGTGGTCCAGCCAATGAACTTGTTGTTTCCACCAAATCGAATTTTGCCAAAACCCAATGGTTGAACACGAATGCGTCTGTAATTAGTACGCTATCAACAAAGCAAACGTTAAGTCCTGGAAAGTATTCGCTTCGATTTGAGGATGCACTTGGGAATGAGTTTAGTGTGCCTACGTTCGAGATTGCCAAACTGACTCCCCCACAGACTCCAGTTGTGACCTCAAAAGGAGAGTTAATTGCCTGCCAAGGTGGATCTGTTGAATTAAGTGTTTCCGGCGTTTCTGGTTCATATCGGTGGTCTACAAACGATACGCTCAAAGTGATCAAAGTAACCAATTCAGGAGCCTATACCGTATCGATGACAAATAGTCTAGGATGTAAGTCAGCCTTATCTGCACCTGTACAAGTCTCATTTTTGGATTTGCCTGCTAAGCCAAGTTTAACCGTCGAGAGTCCTTATTTTATAGCAGCGACGCAGAAACCAGCTGGAATCGAATATGTTTGGAAGCAAGATGGACGGATACTATCAGAATCCGGAAGTCAGTTGCGTGTTAATGCGAGTGGCACCTATTCTGTTTATGCAGCAAAGAAATATTCCCCTGTCACAACGTGTTTGTCTCAAGCTGCAGATTTAAGTTATATTTTGCCAGCAGATGGGGGTTTATCCATTTTCCCTAATCCCATGGTAAGCCCTGGATCCGTCATTCAGTCTGTTTCTGATTTGAAAGGTGCGGTGTACACGTTGTATGCAGTGGATGGTCGGTTAGTATTACAAGGAGTTATTCCAACTGATGGCGCATTTTTATTACCCTCAGGGGCAGTTGGCAAAGGGCTTTATAAATTAGTACTTACGACAAGTTCCGGAACATCCTATACGCGATCGATTCTAGTCAACGAATAAGTGGTTAATAAAAAAGCCATCTGTCAACGAACAGATGGCTTTTTTGATAAGAACTATTTTGAATTAAGCTAACGCTACTTTCAAGTTTGTATCTAAGGCTTCTAAGAACTCTTCTGTGTACAAATAGTGTTCTCCGTGATTCACTTTATTTCCGTGAATACAAACGGCTAAATCCTTAGTCATTTTTCCTGACTCGACGGTTTCTACACAAACTTTTTCTAATGTTTGGCAGAAGTTAATCAAGGCTGCATTGTTATCTAATTTACCACGGAATTCTAAACCACGTGTCCAAGCGAAAATCGACGCAATTGGATTGGTTGAGGTAGGTTTCCCAGCTTGGTGATCGCGGTAGTGACGTGTTACCGTTCCGTGAGCTGCCTCAGCTTCCATAACTTTTCCATCTGGTGTAATCAATACGGATGTCATTAAGCCCAATGAGCCAAAACCTTGCGCGACCGTATCCGATTGCACATCTCCGTCATAGTTTTTACAAGCCCAAACGAAATTCCCATTCCATTTCAAGGCAGAAGCAACCATATCGTCAATCAAACGGTGTTCGTAAACGATACCCGCTGCATCAAATTGTGCTTTATAGTCTGCTTGGTAAATTTCTTCGAAAATGTCCTTGAAACGACCGTCGTATTTCTTTAAAATGGTATTCTTTGTTGACAAATATAATGGCCAACCTTTGCTCAATGCCATATTGAAACATGAGTGTGCAAATCCTTTGATTGACTCATCAGTATTGTACATTGTTAAGGCAACACCATCACCTTTGAAGTTGTAGACCTCAAATGTTTGTGCTTCGCCACCGTCCTCTGGCTGGAAAGAAACCGTTAATTTTCCTTTTCCTTTCGTAACGAAATCAGTTGCTCTATACTGATCGCCAAATGCGTGACGACCAATCATAATTGGTGCAGTCCAGTTAGGGACTAAACGAGGAACGTTTGCGCAAACAATTGGCTCACGGAAAACAGTACCATCTAAGATGTTACGGATAGTTCCGTTTGGTGATTTCCACATTTGTTTCAAATCGAATTCTTTAACACGTGCCTCATCTGGTGTGATGGTTGCACATTTGATACCAACGCCATATTTTTTTATTGCCTCAGCAGCCTCAACTGTTACTTGATCATTCGTTTCGTCGCGGTATTCTACACCTAAATCATAGTATTTGATGTCTACATCAACATATGGAAGAATCAATTTGTCTTTGATAAACTTCCAAATAATGCGTGTCATTTCATCTCCATCGAGTTCAACGACTGGGTTGGCTACTTTAATTTTTTCCATTTGAACGTTAAATTATTTTTTGCGTATAACAGATTCAGGCTCTGCCTAAATAATCCTGCAAAGGTAAATAGGAATTCATTATTATGAACTAAATTGAAATTATTTACCGATATTTTTTTGATGGAAACTATAATTAAGATCGCTTGCCAAGATGAAAAGGGCTTAGTTCACAAGATTACAGGCATATTGTTTCAGAAATTATTAAATGTTACACGTACAAATGAGTTTGTAGATGAACTAACGGACCATTTTTTTATGCGTGTTTCATTTACTGGTACGTGTGACTTTGATACGTTATTAGTCGAGTTAAAGTCAGTTTTACCTAGCGGTGCGAGCGTTCAAATCATTCCACCAGTTACAAAACGGGTAGTCATTCTGGTCACCAAAGAACATCATTGTCTGGGAGATTTGTTAATTCGCTCTCAATTTCAAGACCTTCCATTTGAGATTTTAGCCGTAATCGGTAATCACAATACGCTTCAGACCTTTTGCTCTCAATTTAAAATTCCATTTCATTTTATTCCC
The DNA here is from genome assembly GCA_964618445.1 of uncultured Aquirufa sp. Lineage (GTDB taxonomy): Bacteria > Bacteroidota > Bacteroidia > Cytophagales > Spirosomataceae > Aquirufa. Next base: position 4,052 of record CAZUAZ010000014.1, read on the forward strand.
GCGGATGGATTGTCTCGTGAAGCCCATGAGGCCCAAGTTCATCAAGTGATTCAAATGCTCAATCCGGACTTAATAGTTCTTGCGAAGTATATGCGCATTTTGACTCCAGAGTTTGCCGAAAATTATTTGGGTAAAATGATTAACATTCACCACTCATTTTTACCTGCGTTTGTGGGGGCGAAACCGTACCAACAAGCCTTCGATCGTGGGGTTAAGATTATTGGTGCCACCGCGCATTTTGTCACGGATGATTTAGATGAGGGTCCGATTATTTGTCAAGATGTTACTCCTGTGAATCATACCTATTCTGCTAAGGAAATGGCACGATCCGGCAAGGATGTTGAAAAGATCGTGTTAGCTAACGCATTAAAAATAGTTCTTGAAGATCGGATATTCATTCACCAAAACAAGACAATTATTTTTGACTAAAAATTTGCTCGAAAAATCGTAAATTGCATTCCTTTTTTAAGATACTATGTTTGAAAATTTAAGTTCCAAGTTAACCTCTGCGATGCGAACCCTTAAAGGGAACGGTCGGATCACAGATGTAAACGTCGCTGCTACAGTCAAAGAAATTCGTCGGGCCTTAATGGATGCCGACGTAAACTATAAGGTTGCCAAAGAAATCACCGATCGAATTAAGGATCAAGCGATGGGGCAAAAAATCCTTATCGCCGTAGAGCCAGGTCAATTGCTTGTCAAAATCGTTCAAGACGAACTGACTCAATTGATGGGAGGAAGCAAACAAGATATTAACATCAAAGGCGATCCAGCTGTTGTATTAATCGCCGGACTTCAAGGTTCAGGTAAGACAACTTTCTCAGGAAAATTAGCTCAATATCTCAAAAAAGGCGGCCGCAATGTGTTATTAGTTGCCTGCGATATTTATCGTCCTGCCGCAATTGACCAATTAAAAGTTCTAGGGGAACAAGTAGGTGTCGAAGTCTATGCGGAGCCTGAAAATAAAAATGCGGTCTCTATTGCTGAAAACGCACTTTCTTATGCTCGTAAAATGGGTAAGAAAGTAGTTATTGTGGATACAGCAGGCCGACTGGCCGTTGACGAAGCGATGATGAATGAAATCGCAGCGGTTAAAGATGCGGTTAAACCAACGGAGATTTTATTCGTGGTAGATTCCATGACGGGTCAAGATGCGGTTAACACGGCAAAAACATTCAATGAGCGTTTGAATTTTGACGGGGTTGTTTTAACTAAATTGGATGGTGATTCACGTGGTGGTGCAGCCTTATCCATTCGTCAAGTCGTAGATAAACCCATTAAGTTCATCTCCACAGGTGAGAAAATGGAAGCCCTGGATCAGTTCTATCCCGATCGAATGGCGAACCGTATTTTGGGCATGGGTGACGTACTCTCACTCGTAGAACGTGCCCAGCAGGCTTTTGATGAGGATGAAGCGGCTCGTTTAAATAAAAAGATTCGTCAAAATAATTTCTCTTTCGAAGATTTCTATGCCCAGTTGCAGCAAATTAAGAAGATGGGAAATATTAAGGATTTGATGGGTATGGTTCCTGGGATGGGACAGGCGGTGAAAGATGCTGATATATCAAATGATTCATTCAAGCCTATTGAAGCAATTATTCAATCCATGACTGCTAAAGAGCGTCAAAATCCAGATATTCTTAATCCTTCACGTAAGAATCGTATTGCAACAGGTTCTGGTACTTCGATTCAGCAAGTTAATAACTTGTTGAAGCAATTCGAGGATATGCGTAAAATGATGCGCATGATGAATAAAGTGCAGGATGGGAAAATGAAAATGCCTAATCTAGGCGGAATGTTTAAGCGCTAAGCTAAGGTTGTATTTCGTAGGATTGGTCTAAGCGAAACATGGAGTTTTTTCCTTGAATTCTATCCACCAGATATACTTGGTAACGGCCTGGCATTAGGCCATCTGTATAAACTTGGGCGATACCATAGTTTGATAAATAGTGACCTTCAAGCATCCATTTGCGTAATGCTCCTTTTTTGAAATTGATTGCCACCGTATACATCATAGCAGATTCTGGATGTCGTAAAACAACATACCATGCATGATCGAGTGAATTTTCTCCCTTAAAATTTGGGAATAGTAGATAGTCAAAGCGTTTAACCCAAACCCCGGAACGCTCCTGTATTGGGTTTGCATGACGTTCCACCAGCATCTTTTCAGTTAATTTCCACACCGGGGTCTCGGACGAAAAACGCACCAATTCCTCTTTTGATAGGATTCCTGGCTCCTGATCCAAGTAATTCAATTGAAACGCATCTTGTACAATTTTTTGATCATTGGTAAAAACCTGGGGTACGTTTCCTGCCACGCGCTGATGGCGAATCCAATTATCATTATCAGCCTGATTTACTTGAAATCTCGCCACCATTTGTGCCGTATGAATGTGATACGACATGAAGCAAAAGACCAACGAAAACACACTTGCCCCCATATATATCCTTTGACTTAACCGAGGAAATTGAGTTAGACTCATCGCATAAAGACAGATTATAGCAACGGGTGCATATAAGAAATACCGACTACTATTATAGGTGGTCCAATCGTCTGCACTGCGCGGAATCGCAATAATCAAACATGTCCCGAGGATAAATAGAAATAAATAAGCAAAAAAGCCGCGCTCCTTCTTGAATAGAAATAGGTAAGCCCAATAACCAAACATGAGGAATCCCAATACAATCCCGGCCTGCAAATTCCCTCCTGTTAAATCTAGCGCACATGCTCCTAAAATACCTAGCGCATAATTGATGATATTGCCCAAATGCAATTCAAATTTTGCTTGCTGTCCAAATGAATAATGTGGCAGTAAAATCGCCAAATATAACACGAGTGCAACTCCCCAACCGACAAATTCTTTGAAGCGTTTGGTGAATATGAAATAGGTAGCCAGTACAACGAAAAGTACCACGCCATTTCCAAAGGTAAATCCTGCTAAAATCGCCCATAGAAAGGCTAATTTCAAGTGGTTTTTCTCTAGCGCAATGAGTGATAGACATACGAACAAGGCAATGTGTATATGCTGCAAGCCTGTAATGGCCCAGTTAGACACTTCAAAGAATTGGGGCTGGAAAAGCAAAAACCCAACCGGAATGAAATAAAGTAAATTGATTTTTAATTTTTGGAATTGCGAAAACAAGAGGTAAAAGCATCCGATTAATGTCAGTGCACTCCACAGGATAAGTTGTTTAAAATTAACTGAGCCATGAAGTAGTTGATTCACCCAGGTGATTAGCCGTGGAATGACGATGGCATGGTCGTTGTCGACACGAAACAATTGATTGAATAAGTCTGAACCTACCTCTTTAGCGTGGATAAATTCAATGAGGGTTACATCATCTTGAACAGGAAAGTGGAAGCTAAACCGATTGATGTATACGAAATATAGCACGGCTTGCCCGATGAAAAAACCGATCGAAAGTAGGGATACTGATTTTTTCATCGCCAGGCTATTTTCGAATAATGGCGTTCAGCTCTTTTTCGAAACGTGTAATCAAACGATCCATCGTAGCGTCAATTACCTTGTCGGTCAAGGTCTGATTTTCGTCTTGTAAAATAAAACTCACTGAGTATGATTTTTTACCCTCGCCCAGATTTTTGCCCACATAGACATCAAAAACGGATACATTTTTCAATAGAGCTTTCTCCGTTTGTTCGGCGACACGTTGTATTGCTTGGAGCGTTACGCTTTGGTCAAGTACGAGTGATAAATCACGACGGACCTCCGGGAATTTCGAAATTTCTTGATAGACAAAATTACTCTTCTCTTGTTTCACCCAAAAATCCCAATCAAAATCGGCCATAAATGCCTCTTGTTTAACATCGAATTTTTGAGCAAGTTTTGGATGGATTAGGCCAACCTGTACACAAACTTTTTTATTCACAGAAATTTGTAGTCCATAGGCAAATACATCGGAATTCTCGATTGTCGAGGTTTCAAATTGAGCGATGCCTAATTGCTTCATGGTATTTATGACCGTCGTATACAAATGGTGCAATTGGCTTTTTTGAGGAGCTTGTGCCCAAGTTTCCCCATCGGATAAACCACTTGTGAAAAGAACTAAATGTCTCTTTTCGATGTATTTGGTGCCTTTTTTATGATAGGTTTTGCCAAATTCAAATAGTTTTAAATCTTTTTGACGCCGATTGATATTGTGCGCAAGCACTTCTAAACCGTGAAAAACCATGTGCTGGCGCATTACCCCAAGGTCTTCTGAAAGGCGATTTAAGATGTCGACCGTTTCAAAAGTCAAATCCTTCTGAATCCATTGATGAAATTCTCCTTTAGTCAAGGAATTGCTGATAATTTCCTGGAATCCTTTCGCGGCCAAACTAATCGCAGTGGTTTGTTGGACCTTTTCTTTGTCCAATAATGGAAACTCAGAAATAAAATGGGCACTCAGATGTTCCGATAATGGGATATTATCCAACCCGTGAATACGCAATATTTCCTCTATGATGTCCGCTTCACGCGTTACATCCACACGATAGGCGGGAGCAATAGCAGTGAAACCATCTGGCTGACTATTTTCAATGCCAAAATCTAGGGCAACTAAAATCTCTTTAATGCGATCTGCACTTAATTTGATACCCATGAGCTGATGCACACGTGCAATCGAAACAGGAATTTTAGCAAGCTCAACTGGTCTTGGGTATAGGTCAACAATATTCGAGGTAATCTTTCCACCGGCAATTTCTAGTATCAATTTAGCCGCATATTTTAAGGCAAATAATTTCGCCTCGATGTCGGTTCCGCGTTCAAAACGGAATGAGGCATCTGTTTTTAAACTATGCAACTGAGCCGCTTTTCGTACGCGCTCTGGTTTAAAGTAAGCTACCTCTAAAAATATACGCGTTGTTTCAGGTTGAATACTTGAATGGTCCCCGCCCATGACACCTGCGATTCCAATGGGTCCCGAATCATCGCAAATCATCATTTCTTCGCCTTTTAGTGTGCGTTCGATACTGTCTAGCGTGGTAAATTTAGTTCCCGGAATCGCCGTTTTTACACGTAGTTTTCCACCTTTAATTTGCGTCCAATCATAGGCATGCATGGGCTGACCCAGACCATGACAAATGAAATTAGTGATGTCCACGATATTGTTAATTGGGCGTAGCCCAATTGCCGAAAGGCGTTCTTGAAGCCATTCAGGGGAAGGGCCAACTGTCACGCCGTCGATACTTAGGCCACAAAAGCGACCACAGCCATCATCTTCAATCTGTACATCAATTGGAAACTCATTGGAAGAAATGACCAAAGAATCTACAGAAGGAAGTGTAATCTCAATTCCGCTGACGGCCTTGATATCACGGGCAACTCCCCAATGCGAAGCAGCATCTGCTCGATTAGGTGTCAGGCCAATTTCCAAGACTAGGTCGGAATCAATATTGAAATATGTGGCAGCCGGCGTGCCGTTTGGCATATCGGTTTCTAAGACTAATATGCCATCATGCGACGTGCCCATGCCTATTTCATCTTCGGCACAAATCATCCCCTCAGACGGCTGTCCATATACTTTGCGTTTTTCAATCGTAAATAAGGCTTTCCCTTCTTGGTCGAATAAGGTTGTACCAGGAGTGGCAACAATTACTTTTTGCCCTGCAGCCACATTGGCAGCTCCACAAACGATTGTCAAAATTTCGTCCAGACCCGCATCTACCGTAGTTAGGCTGAGTGTCTTTTCTTTTACTTCAAACTTCTCGCAGGTGAGGACTTCACCCACGACAAAACCGCGTAAACCACCAGGAATTTTCTCGTGTGCTTCAATACCCTCCACTTCGAGACCGGTATTAGTCAAAAGAACATCTAGTTCTTCCGGACTACCTTTTTCTGGAAGTTTAGAAAGGTCAATAAAATCGCGTAACCAATTGATAGAAATCTTCATTGTAGAGAATTAGCGGGGGAATTTCATTTTATAATCGACAGAAACCTTTCCGCGGGTAATGTCACTTAATTTATTTTTAATCATACGCTTGCGTACCACGTTTAAGTGGTCAGTAAACAAAATACCTTCGATATGATCGTATTCATGTTGAATAATCCGCGCAGCCAGACCTTCAAACACATCTGTTCTTTCTTCGCCCGTCTCCGTCCAATAGTGTATTTTGACATATTCTGGGCGAAATACTTCACCTCGAATCCCCGGAATGGATAAGCAGCCTTCTTCGAATCCCCATTCTTCACCAGTTTCGTCCAGAATCGTTGCGTTTACAAATACCTTTTTGAAGTCAATTAACGATGTATCCATGTCTTCATCCTCTTCCCCCTCATTCATGGGTCTTCCATCTACAACAAAAAGGCGAATATTCATGCCAATTTGCGGGGCAGCTAATCCTACACCGCTCGCCGCATACATCGTCTCGAACATATCTGCGGAAAGTTTCACCAAATCCATACTGCCAAACTCAATCGGCAGTGCAACTTTGCGAAGGACAGGGTCTCCATAGGGAATGATTGGATATATCATGGGCGTATAAAATCAAACGGCAAATTTAGCGAATTTTCATGGAATGCATAGCGGATGCTGCCGACGAATTGAAGGGCAACCACCGGAATTTCCTTATTTTTTTGTAATTTGCGCCCTGAATTGACCTAAGTTGGGTAAACAAAAAATCAAATGAATCGTAACTTTTTTAAAGCACATCCTTGGCATGGAATCCAAATAGGTGAACAAATGCCTGAGCAAGTAACAGCGTTTATTGAGATTGTACCCACGGATACCGTTAAGTATGAAATTGATAAGCAAACTGGATATTTAAAAATCGATCGCCCGCAGAAGTTCTCCAATATTGTTCCTGCGTTGTATGGTTTTTTGCCACAAACGTATTGTGCAGAGGGAATTGCGGAGTTGGCACGTAAATATTCAGGAAAAGATATTACACAAGGAGATGGTGATCCATTGGATATTTTGGTGCTATCTGAGCGTGCGATTACCCATGGAGATATTTTATGCCAAGCGATTCCAATTGGAGGCATTCGCATGATCGATAAGGGTGAGGCGGATGACAAAATTATTGCGGTCCTAAAGGATGATCCTATTTATGGGAAGTGGCGTGATATTTCAGATGCACCTAAAGATATTGTACAGCGTTTGCGACATTATTTCTGGACGTATAAAATGTTACCAGGTGAGACAACTTCAAGTGCGGTAGATATCGATGATGTGTATGGACGGGAAATTGCCCATGAAGTTATTCGTCAGTCACGCGAAGACTACCGTAAAAACTTTGGGTAGGCCATTGAACCTATTTTTTACCATAATTGCAAAATGATTTTGAATTTTGTGATTTCTAAAATGATACATGATGTGGCAATTTGTTAAATATGCGTTTGCAACCGTTTTCGGATTATTTCTGTTCTTGTTTATCAGCTTACTGATAGTTGTTGGAGTAGGCTCTGTAGTCAGTAGTTCTGATGCTGAATACGAAGTCAAAGACAATTCGATTCTTAAATTAGATTTCAATCGGCCTATCGTAGAAAATGCATCTATTGAGGATAGTCCATTAAGTGACATTCCTAATCCATTCTTTTCAAATACAGATAAGTTGGGCCTCATTCAGGTACTTTCTGCGTTAGAGCGTGCGCGGGTAGATCCTAACATAAAAGGAATTTACCTCGATGTGAGTTTTCCATTAGCTGGATATGCGCAATTGACTGAGATTCGGAATGCGTTAAGTAAATTCAAGGAGTCAAAGAAATTCATTTATGCCTACGCGAATTCATATTCAGAGAAGGGATATTACTTAGCCTCGGTTGCTGATAAAGTATATCTGAATCCAGCGGGAATTCTTGATTTTAATGGCATTTCAGTGCAGTATATGTTCTTTAAGCGTGCATTTGATAAGCTGGAAATTGAACCTCTTGTTTTTCGTGTAGGTCAATACAAATCAGCTGTCGAGCCTTTCTTACGGGAAGACATGAGTCCAGAAAATCGCATGCAAACGCTTTCGTTTATTCAATCGATCAATACCCAAATTTTCAAGGATATTTCCTTGAGTCGAAACATGTCAACGGATCGCTTGAACACCATTGCTGATTCATTACAGGCGATGGATCCAGCTAAGGCGCAACAAGCTGGCTTGCTTTCGCTGGGATATTGGGATGAATTTGAAGGCCAATTGCGCTTAGCAACGAAAAAGAAGCCCAAAGAGGAGTTGAACTATGTGAAGTTGGCAGATTACTTAAAAGCTAAAAATCCAATTGCCGAGGTAGAGGGGACAGCTAAAATCGCTGTATTGGTAGCTGAGGGCGAGATTGTAGGTACACGAGGTGGAGAGGGCACGATTGGTTCAGATGATTTTGTCAAAGAGCTGCGTAAGTTGCGCGATAATAAATCAGTGAAGGCAATTGTCTTGCGTATTGATTCGCCGGGTGGATCGTCTTTGGCTTCTGACATCATGTGGCGCGAAATTTTATTAGCTAAGAAAGTTAAGCCAGTGATTGCATCGATGTCTACGTACGCGGCTTCTGGCGGTTATTACATGGCCATGGGCGCGGATGTGATTGTGGCGCAGCCAACGACCATTACGGGTTCAATCGGTATTTTTGCCCAATGGTTGAATCTGGATAATTTCTTCAAAAATAAATTAGGGATTACCCAAGACCATGTTAATACCCACGCACACTCAAACTTTTTAAGCTCGCCAAGCACGTTAACTGATTTTGAAAAATCAGTTGTGCAGCGCATGGTGGATCAAGGGTATGAATTATTTACATCGAAAGCTGCGGCGGGTCGTAAAATGTCCTTAGCACGTTTGAAATCAATTGCTGGAGGACGTGTTTGGACAGGTGTTCAGGCTAAGCAAATCGGGTTAGTAGATGAGTTGGGTGGCTTAAATAGGGCAATTGAAATTGCAGCAGATCGTGCACGCGTACGTCCTGCATCTTACAAAGTTCAGGTATACCCGAAAGCCAAATCTTTTGTGGATGAGCTTGTTTCATCTGCATTTTCAGAGTCGTCGATGCAGGAGCGTTTTGTAAAGGAGCACATGCCTTGGACGAAGTCTATTTGGGAGTTAGATCGCATGAAGAAAAGAGAAGGATTTTTGGCTCTAATGCCTTACATGATTGAATTAGATTAGATAATTTGAAAAGATGATTAGAAATAACTGGACACGCGAAGAGGTTGAGCAAATTTTCAACCAACCGTTTTTGGATTTAGTATATCAAGCTGCGACGGTGCATCGCCAATACCACGATCCCAATGAGGTGCAAATCAGTACCTTATTGTCGATAAAAACAGGAGGTTGCCCAGAAGATTGTTCTTATTGTTCGCAAGCAGCGCGTTATCACACGAATGTGAAGGTGCAAAAATTGTTGCCTTATGAGGAGGTGATTCAAGCGGCTGTTCGTGCACAGGAGAATGGTAGTTCTCGTTTTTGCATGGGTGCTGCGTGGCGTGAGGTGCGTGATAACAAAGATTTCGACCGTGTGTTAGCGATGGTTAAGGGTGTTAATTCCCTTGGTATGGAGGTTTGTTGTACGCTGGGTATGTTGTCAGAAGATCAGGCGCAAAAACTGAAAGATGCAGGTTTGTATGCGTACAATCATAATATTGATACGAGTGAGGAATATTACGATGATGTTATCTCAACGCGTACGTACGATGATCGCCTAGAGACATTAGGAAATGTTCGTAAAGCTAATTTGTCCGTTTGCTCAGGTGGAATAATTGGCATGGGTGAGTCAATCGATGATCGTATTGGGATGTTATTGACCTTAGCTAATTTGCCAGAGCACCCTGGTTCTGTGCCTGTAAACAATTTAGTGCCAGTAGAGGGAACTCCATTCGAAAATCAAAAGACGGCTTCCGTGTGGGAGTTAGTTCGCGTGATTGCGACGGCACGCATCATGATGCCGAAATCAGCGGTTCGCTTGTCGGCAGGACGCTTAGAACTTAATTACGAAGGCCAAGCATTTTGCTTCATGGCTGGGGCTAATTCAATATTCTCAGGAGATGTGTTATTGACTACACCTAATCCAGATGTAAAGTCTGATAAAGAGTTGTTTCAAATTTTGAGCATCAAGCCGAAAGAGGCTTTTAAAGATGAGAAGAAATCAGGGATTGAATTTAATCAAATCCCGAGTGCTCAGGGACTTGAGCATAGCCATTAATTTGAAGCGCTATTCCGAAAGGGGTAGCGCTTTTTTCATGCGGTAATGCTGAATCTCACCAAATAACAAATACGATTTTTCTGTAATTGAATACCCGAGGCTTACATAGAATGGAACGGCGTTTTCGCGTGCCTCTAGTACAATCTCTTGCCATCCTTTATCCATCGCTACATTTTCCAAGTAACGCATAATCAGTTTCCCAATCCCTTTGCCTTGTTGGCCCGTTGCCACCGCCACGCATCTTACCTGGCCTTGTCTTATGGCTGATTCGTGCATACGTGCCACACCGAGTACTTTTTTGGATTCATCGACAGCCATGACATGAATGGCGGATGCTTCATCGGTTAACACCTCAGATCCGTGTGGCTGATTCCATGGTTCACGTAGAACAGAGAATCTCAGGGCATAATATGCCTGCCAATGTTGTGTCGTTGTGGGAGTAATTAAAACCATAAAAACAGTAAACGCTGCTGGGGGTTGAAGACCCCGGCAGCGTTAGCAAAAATAGATAAAAATGCCGAAGGTGAATGACCGTTCGACAAATTATCAATAAACTTATTTAGCAAAATTCACGGCTCTCATTTCACGAATTACTGTTACTTTGATTTGGCCAGGATATTGCATTTCTTTTTCGATTTTTTGCGAAATATCAAATGATAAATTTGATGCTTTTTCATCACTTACATGTTCCGCATCTACTAAAATACGGAGTTCACGACCCGCTTGTATTGCATAACATTTTTGAACACCTTGGAAGGATGTTGCCAATGCTTCCAAATCACGAAGACGCTTCATGTATGACTCCATCATTTCTCGACGCGCACCTGGGCGAGAGCCCGATATGGCATCACATACTTGGATAATCGGTGAAATCATGGAAGTCATTTCGCACTCATCGTGGTGAGCACCGATGGCATTACAAACTTCTGGATGCTCCTTGTATTTTTGGGCTAATTCCATACCCAATAATGCGTGCGGAAGTTCTGGTTCTTCATGCCAAACTTTGCCAATGTCATGCAGTAATCCTGCACGCTTCGCAAGCTTCGCATTAAGTCCTAATTCTGCAGCCATGGTGGCGCAAAGTTTCGCCACTTCGCGGGAGTGCTGCAATAGGTTTTGACCATAAGATGAACGGAAACGCATGCGACCAATCATCTTGATTAATTCCGGATGTAATCCGTGAATACCTAAATCGATCACTGTTTTTTCGCCGATTTCGATAATCTCGTCATCGATATTCTTCTTAGTCTTATTGACTACTTCCTCAATACGTGCCGGATGAATACGTCCGTCTTGTACCAAGCGGTGCAAGGAAAGGCGTGCAATTTCACGGCGCACAGGATCAAATCCTGAAATAATAATTGCCTCGGGGGTATCATCTACGATAAATTCAACACCAGTAGCCGCTTCTAGCGCACGGATGTTACGTCCTTCACGTCCAATAATTTTTCCTTTGATATCGTCTGATTCAATGTTGAAAACAGATACACAGTTTTCAATGGCATTTTCAGCTGCAGTCCGTTGGATGGTTTCAATCACCACTTTTTTGGCCTCTTTCGTCGCGGTCAATTTCGCTTCTTCAATTGCTTGTTTCACGATGGAACTTGCCTTAGATTCAGCTTCTGCCTTCAATGCATCGATAAGTTGTTGGCGTGCCTCATCTGCCGAAAGATTTGCAATTTTCTCCAATTGGTTGATTTGATTCGCAAGCATGGCTTCTGCTTCAGCGCGAACTTTTTCTACCTCTTCGAATTTTTTTCGGTAGTTTTCCTCTTTGGACTGAATGCTTTGTTTTTGCGATTGCAACTCTTGATCAGCGATTCGCTGTTGCTCCTGTTGTTGAGCTAAAGTCCGCTCTTTTTCACGTAGCTTTTGTTCGTTCTCCAGTAGAATCCCCTTCTTTGCTTGCGTTTCCTCTTCAAATTCTCCACGTAAGCGTAGGAAGTTTTCCTTTGCTTCGAGCATGCGGTCTTTCTTTAGATTTTCAGCTGCAAAAGCCGCATTTTTCAATATTTCATCCGCTTTGCTTTGTGCATCAGCTTCCAGGTTTTTGTTCACTTTGGAAAAGAATACTTTTCCGGCAAATAGCCCACCTGCAAGTGATAACAAGGGGATAATAAGCGATAATATAGTCATAGAACGAATGTGTGTTTAAACATTAGCGCTCAGTAGACTGACTAAAAGAATAGGGATTTTATAGGGTAAAATCGGATACCAGTTCGATTAACTGACTATTTTCCGAATGAACATTGTGTTGCAAATCTTTGCGTTCCGAATCAAATTTTATACCACACATAGCTAAATCCAATGCCACAAGGGCCATAACTTTATTTGGATCTGTGCTGTTTGTCTCTTTCTCGTAAAATTTAACCAAGCGGTTCACTAATACTGCCGCGTTTCGCACGCATGATTCTTCCTGTTCACTTACCCGTAGAGAGACATTTTGTATCCCCAATAATAGGTTGCAAGGTAGTTTTTCACTCATGGTTTGCGTAATTGCTCAATACAATGATCTATAATTACTATATAACTATCTAACTTTTTCTTCAGTTCAGCTTTGGAGGCCTCTGTGTTGTCTGTACTAACTACAAGTTTACCAATTTTATCTGATTTTTTAAAGCTTTTCTCATATTCTTTTGCTTTGGCTGTCACTTCGGCTAATAACCTCGTTTTTTCAGCCAACTCTATTTTAGAGGACTCCAATTCAGTGCTTAGTTGCTTTATCGTTGCCTCTGTTTCACTTAAGCGCGCAAGCATTTGGCCGATTTTCAGCTTTAAGGTCAAATATTGAGTGCGTAATTCCTGTTTCATCTTACAACTTCAGCTGAGGTTTGCCTGCCCGCCAATTAAATTCATATAGCCCAATAAACACGATAACAATGATGAGTCCCATATTCGCAGTGATTAGTGGTAATGATATCCAGTCCAACCCTCCTACGTAAATGCAAAAACCACCTAAAATTAAGTAACCTAGATCACTTTTCCACCTGTAAGGTGCCGGTGCATATTTCTGCCCACCTATAAAACTTAATGCCGTCATCACGATGCTAGACGCCAAGAACGAGTAGGCGCATGCCATGTAGCCATAAATGGGTATAAATAAGATGTTTCCTAGTAAGGTTACACCTAAGCCTACGAGGGTAATGATGGTGCCAACATATGTTTTGTTGGTTTGCTTGAACCACACCGACTGCGTATAATATACGCCTAAGAACAAATTAGCCAATAATAAAATGGGTACGATTCCGATACCTTCCCAGTAGATCGATTGACGTAAAAATAAGGTCTTAATCCAAAACAGATTAACGGAAACGCCTACCCACAATAGGGTACATACGATAACAAACCAATGCGTCACTAATGCTAAATTTGATTGGCTATTGCTTTCTGATTTCTTGCCTAGAAAAAACGGTTCAGCAGAGTATTTAAATGCCTGAATCGCCAAACTCATAAATACAGAGAGCTTGTAACAATTTCCATAAATTCCCAAGGCATCCTGCGAAGTTCTACCTGGATAAAACCCTGTAGGCAAAAATTCCTCGAGCAATAAACGGTCAAACATAAGGTTGAACATCGCAGCTAAACTCATGAACATGATTGGATATGAATAAATCCAAAGACCTTTGAATGCTTCCCAATCCCAGCGCCAACGATACGCTTTAAACTCATCTTTAAGCCAATAAAATAGACTTGCGTTGGCAATCAAATTGGCTAAAAATATATATCCTGCACCAATTTCCGGTACATATAACGCTTTCAAAAATGCAGGTAACGTTTGTCCTAAATCACCCGTATGAATGGGTTTTAATATCAAAAGAAACAATAGGTTTAGCCCTACATTTACGAGGATTGACACAATCTTTGCCGTGACAAATTTTTTGATTTTTTGCTCAAGTCGAAGTTTGGCAAACGGAATTGCCGTGATGGCATCAATCGCAAGGATTAAGGCAAGCCAATATAAAAAAATACCTTTTCCCGGATACCCAAGCGCCACCATAATCGGTTCCGCGAAAAAAAACAATCCCAGCGTAAAGGCCCCGGAAGTTGCTATGATGGCCGTTAAGATGAGTTGGTAGTATTTCTCTGGTGCTTCTTTGGCAAAACGAAAATAAGCCGTTTCCATGCCATATGTGTATAGTATATTGGCGATAGCCATATACCCATACAACTTGACATTAATACCAAGTTCAGCGGGAAGGAATGCCCAGGTGTGAACAAAAACAAGCAGGAAATTTAACGAGCGCCCCAGAATTGTACTGAAACCATAGGACAGCGTCTCTCCAGCAAGTTTTTTTAATATGGACATAATTTGATTTCACCAAAGATCCAAAGTTACGTATTTCTTTACGTTTTTTGATACCCAATCGTTTGGTAGAATTGTTCGGAATAACTGTCGCTCAATGGGATGTGATTTTCGCCAATTTTCACTTTCTGATTCCGGATAGATTCTATTTTCTTTAGTGAAACGATATAGGATTTGTGAATCCGTAAAAAAGCGTCTGCGGGAAGTTTTTCAGCAATCAATTTCATCGTCATCCGACAAACTACCGGGAATTTTTGAGTCCTTACATGTATTTTGATGTAGTCTTTTAAGCCCTCAATGTACAAGATGTCATCCAGCATAATTTTCATTAACGCATAATCCGCATGAATGAAAATATATTCAACTTTCGATTCAGCCGTTGACGTCTGGCCTTGTAGCGCTAATTTACTTTTAAAGTGATCCAGCGCTTTGTGAGATGCCTTCAAAAATCTTTCAAACGAAATAGGTTTCAACACATAATCAATGACATCTAGATTAAATCCCTCCACCGCATATTGCTGATATGCAGTCACAAAAATAACCATAGGTTTATGCGTTAATCCTTCCAAAAATTGAACACCGGTTAATCCCGGCATTTGGATGTCTAAGAAAATTAGGTCGACTTGATTATTTTGCAAATACTCAATAGCCTCAAACGCATTTCGACACCTTGCTTCCAATTTCAAAAAAGGAACTTTGGCAATATTGTCCTCTACCAAATCTAACGCCAAGCTCTCATCATCAATCGCGATGCATCGCAAAAGTGTTGAGGGTAACTCACTAAATTGCTCTTGAACCTCTTCCATGGTTTATACGTGTTTAATCGTTAACGCTACCCGATATGTTCCATCTTCCTCCACAATGTCCAATGCATGCGTCTCAGGATACAAAAGCTCCAGTCTGCGTCGCACATTGGTTAAGCCAATTCCTGAACTTTCATCTTTATGCTCTGTCAACTGATTACTAACTTGATTAATTACTTCAAACGTCAATTTTTCCGGAGTATCAATCAGTTGGATTGAAATCGTTGGATTTTTCACCATACCCACCCCATGTTTGAATGCATTTTCAACAAACGGAATAAGTAGCATGGGCTCGATAGTTCCGGAAGGATTTGACGAATTGGAGGTATAGTTAATTTGAATGTCTGTCCCAAACCGAATCTTTTGCAAATCAATATAAGATTCTAAATAATTACTCTCTTTGCTAATTGCGACCTTAGAGTCACTTGTTTCATAAATCATGTAGCGCATTAATTCGGATAACTTAATCACGACAGGCTCTACATTTTCTGGCTTTCTTCGTGAAAGAGAAACAATACTATTCAACACATTAAACATGAAATGTGGACTTATTTGTGATCGCAAGAAGGAAAGTTCTGATTTAAGACGTTCGTTTTCCTCCTCTTTTTTGGCTTCTTGTTCGTGTAAATTATCCGAAAGAAAGCGGTAACTAATTCCTATGGCAATGATGAATAAATACTGGAAAATGATACGTAAATAAGTGAAGCGTTTCATGCCACCGCCGCCTCGGCGTGGACCTATTTCGCGTTCTGGGAAAAGCAAGTCAAAAATGATATCATTTAACCAAACCATGGCAAAAAAGCCTAATACTAAAAATCCCAAATACAACAAGATGTTATATCTCTTTAGCACTTTGGGGATTAATACCTCAGTATTGATATAGAAAATGGGAATGTTTGCCAGCCCGAAAACAAAGAAAAATAAGTTCCACTGAAAGTGACGTTTCATCTCAACAGGATCTGTTGACTGAGAGCTTGGTCCCAAGATAATCGGCAATGCTAATAAACAGGCCCAAAATAAAAGGTGAATTAGGATGGACCGTGTTGTCAATTTACTTTTGCTCATATCGTTTCATGACTAAAAAACCAAATTAACAAATTTTGAAAGATACCGTGGCGTTTTTTGCTACGACTATCCTGTTTGTGCCGATGAAATTGTTCAGTTATTTTATTAGATTTGTTTTCATAGAACCTATTTAATCATTCATTCATGCGGAAAATAATGATGCTTCTGCTGCTTTCGTGGACCAGTTTCGCACAGCAGTCTATTCCTCTTACAGATCTTCAAGCATTTGTTCAACCTAGTAGCAATTGGTCGATTGAAGGTGCTGTCCGAGCTACTTATACAGACACCAGCTTTCAAGTGGCTACAGGTAAAGGGGTTTTGTTAAACACGTTAAGGCACGGAAAGTACCAGCGGACAGATGACTTAACATTTCAACTGAACCATGGCGACATGCGGTTGATGATGGATTTCATGCTACCTAAAGGGGCGAATTCTGGGATTTATTTGCAAGGTCGCTATGAGGTACAATTATACGATTCATGGGGTAAAACCAAATTGAATTTCGGTGATTGTGGTGGAATCTATGAGCGATGGGATGAGGGCCGTGGTAAAGGAAATCAAGGTTATGAAGGCTACGCTCCCTTGCAAAATGCATGTAAAGCTCCTGGCACCTGGCAAACCATTGAAATTGATTTTCAAGC
>CAZUAZ010000014.1:21081-27662 GCA_964618445.1 uncultured Aquirufa sp.
AATTCCGGAAACAGATAACTACGAATTTCAAACGCATTGGACCGGTGGTGGTGTATTGAAAATTGATGGGAAGGAATTAAATCAAGGGGCACATTGGTATTCTGAAAAGGTTTCTCAATCTACATTTTTGACTGCCGGAAAACATCAACTGGAGTTGATTCATATCAAGGATTTTCCGTGGGGCCCACAAGCCTTAGGTTTAATCGTAAAACGAATAGGATCTCACCCGGTAGTTTTACATGATCGCAAATCCATGATCGATCCAGAGGCCGTAGGTCTGGTGGAAGTCAAAGCGAACGCAGAGCCTGTACTACAACGCTCTTTTGCTTTCCATCTAGGTAAGAAAAAAACGCATGTTATACATGTAGGTGATCCTTCCGGATTACATTATTCCTATGACCTCAAGCAAGGAGCAATCCTTCAAGTATGGCGTGGTCCTTTTTTAGATGCGACACAAATGTGGCATGACCGCGGGGAGCCTCAAACAGCAGAACCATTGGGTGTAACCGTTGTTTTAGATGGCCGTTTCCCACTGACACTTGATCATCAGGCCCAACCAGATTCGCTAAATGCATCCGATTTGGTGTATAAGGGGTATCGTTTGGAACATGGCCGTCCGGTCTTTATGTATTATTGGGTGGCTGCGAAAATGCAATTGGAAGATCGCATTATTCCTGCCGCGAATAACATTGGGTTAACGCGAAAAATCACGTTTAAGTCTGCAAGTTCCATGCAATCGGCACTTGATTTTGTCATTGCGCCCCCTAAACAAATCGCCGCTGTGAACACAAGTTTAGTGGGCCTAAAAGATCAATCCTATTTTGTCCAAACGACTGGGGGTGGAGTTGATTTTTCGGTGGGCCGACATGCCATTCAGGGGACAAATTTAACCTATCAGATCATTTGGTAATTGTATTAAGATGAGATATTTACCTAGTTTATTCGTTATGTGTTTATTGCTTCCGATGGGGGCATGGGCACAGAAAAAATCCGCAAAAACAGAGCAGGATTATTATGAAATTAAGACGCTTCCGATACCTAAAGATATTTATCTAGAGATTGGTGGTTTGGCAACCATGCCGGACGGGCGTTTGGCAGTTAGCACGCGACGTGGAGAAATTTGGATTATCGAAAATCCATATCAAAAAGAAAATCACCAAGTGCATTACAAACGATTTGCTAGCGGACTGCATGAGGTACTCGGATTAGCCTATAAAGACGGTTCCTTCTATTGTTCGCAACGTGGAGAGCTGACAAAAATTACCGATACCGATCGTGATGGCGTAGCTGATTCGTACGTTCCGGTTTATCAATTTGATTTATCTGGGAACTATCATGAATATACATATGGTCCTGTATTTGACAAAAACGGGGACATGTTAGTGACGCTAAATCTTGCCTGGGTTGGTTTTGGAGAAGGTAAGTTTGCCAAATGGCGCGGCTGGCTTTTGAAAATTAAGCCTGATGGTACCATGGAGCCGCATTCAGCGGGCTTACGCTCTCCGGCAGGATATTCAATCAATGATGAAGGAGATATTTTTTATGGAGAAAATCAGGGGGATTGGGTAGGTTCAGGACGCGTAACGCACTTAGCGAAGGGTGATTTTGCAGGTAATCCTGGTGGTTTGAAATGGGCAAAGGAACCCAACAGTCCATTTAAGTTAACCTTAGAGGAAATTCAAGACAATGGAGCACCGATGTATGAAGCGGCTGCCAAAGTTAAAAACTTGAAATTGCCTGCTGTATGGTTTCCACATGCTATCATGGGAATTAGTACAGCCGATATTTTGCAAGACTCGACAAAAGGCAAATTCAGTCCATTCCCAGGGCAGTATTTTGTGGCCGATCAAGGTCAATCTAAAGTCATGCGGATGGGATTAGAGAAAGTGAACGGTGTTTACCAGGGATTTTGCATCAACTACCGAGAGGGATTTCAATCGGGAATTTTACGTGAGCGTTTTGGCTTAGACGGTTCGATGTTTGTCGGCATGACTTCACGGGGCTGGGGATCTACCGGAAAGGCTGATTTTGGTCTGCAGCGCCTTTTCTGGAATGGAGAAATGCCCTTTGAAATTGAAAATATTCGTGCGAAGCCCGACGGATTTGAGTTGAGTTTCACTCAAGCTGTGGATGTTAATTCAGTTAAAAAAGCTGCTTCTTATGCGTTGAGGTCGTATATTTATAAATACCAACATCAATATGGAAGTCCTATTATTGAATTGAAAGATTTGAAAATTACTGCCATAGAGGTTTCTGCAGATAAGCGGAGCGTTCGATTGGTGATTGATGGTTTACGTCAATATTACATTCACGAATTTAAGTTAGAAGGTATTCGCAATGAATCTGGGGACCCTTTGTTGCACGAAACGGCTTATTATACGTTGAATCAAATTCCTTCCGGCGCGCGTTTGATGGTATCAGAGGGAAATCGGATGCAGGGAGACAAAGTGGAAAAAGTAACTCCTGTTGTTGTGCCCAAATCAAAAGGCAAATCAATAATTTCTGACGCAGAGGCAATGGCTTTGTTAAAGAAGCATACCTGCCTAGCATGTCATGCGAAGGAAAGTAGGGTAGTAGGTCCATCTTATGTAGACATTGCTAAACGTAATTATACCGACAAACAAATTTTAGCTCTTGTGTACAAGCCTAATCCACAAAATTGGCCAGAATACGCGACCGAGATGGCTCCAATGAGTCATGTGCCAGCCGCAGATGTACTTAAGATTGCATCTTGGATTAATGGCTTGAAAAATAAAGCCTTGCTCAATCGAGATTAAGACAAAAAAAAGGGTCGACAATAATTTGTCGACCCTTTTTTGTTTTGTAAAACTTACTTGGGAACAACGGAACCCTGTATCGTTAAAATAATTTGAGATACTTCCCCGTTGTTCACAACCGTAATGGTCTTGTTGAAGTTTCCAGGTCTTCCAGCTGAATTGTATAATGCAGTAACTTTACCTGTTTTTCCTGGCATAATCGGTTCTCTTGACCATTCTGGCGTAGTGCAACCACATGAAGGTTGAACATTGGAAATAACGACAGGAGCTTTTCCTGTGTTGGTAAATTCAAAGCTATAAGAAGCTTGAGTTCCTTCTTTAATTTTGCCGAAATCGTGTTTTTCAGACTTAAATTTAATCGATCCTTGCGCATTCGATTGAAATGCGAAGCCTAAAATGAGTGCGAGTATTCCTAAAAATTTCTTCATGGTTAATTGATGTGTTTACTTAGATGAGTGACAAATCTATAACAATGGCGAGATTCGGCAAAAGAATTGCTGGAGTTTTTCAAAAAGTTTGAAATGGAACGTATTTGGCCGACAAGTATTTTGTTGTATTTTTACACGTTACATTCCTAAATTCTCTTGTCTTTGACTCATAGCTATTCATTTTCTAAACCTGGGATTACGTTCGATCCGAATCAGGTAATGGATAATTATCGACTTGCTGCGATTAGTCGGGCATGTAGTTTGCTTGTTCGAAAGGAAGTGTTTTCGGGTCGTGCTAAATTTGGCATTTACGGAGATGGCAAGGAATTGTGTCAAATTGCCTTGGCCAATGCCATGCAAAAAGGCGATTATATTTCTGGGTATTACCGCGATCAGACGATTGGTGTAGCTATTGGAGATCTTACTTGGCCACAATATTTTGCGCAGTTATATGGACATCCAGATGTTCATTTTGACCCGCATTCTGGCGGCCGACAAATGAATAATCACCATGCGACGCGGTGGTTAGATGCGCAAGGCGAATGGCTTAATCAAACAGAAACATACAATACCGTAGCCGGAATTTCATCTACGGCAGCACAGATTCCGAGGGCGTTAGGGGTTGCGTATGCATCAAAAATGTATAGGGAACTTCCTGATTTAGAGCCTCATAGTGAATTGTTTTCAAAAGGAGGTCGGGAAGTTTGTTTTACCACGATTGGAGATGCCTCCACATCGGAAGGGATGTTCTTGGAGTGTATTAATGCTGCAGGTGTACTGCAAATTCCGATTGTTTTTTCGGTCTGGGATGATGGATATGGCATTTCTGTTCCGATTGAGTTTCAGACAACAAAGTCATCTATTTCCAAAGCGCTTGCGGGGTACCAACGAACTGATACGGAGAAAGGATTGGAGATTTTTCAAGTAAAAGCTTGGGATTATCCAGGGTTAATGGCCGCCTATCAGCAGGCCGCTCGATTAGCACGCGAGGAATATGTCCCGAGTTTAGTGCATGTGATTGAATGCACCCAGCCACAAGGTCATTCCGCCTCTGGTTCTCATGAACGATATAAATCAGCCGAACGCCTACAATTTGAGCAGGACGCTGATTGTAACTTACGCTTTCGGGAATGGATTCTTGAATCAGGTATTTCGGACGAGCCAACCTTAGCTGCCATCGATGCGGAGGCAATTAAAGAGGCCCGCAGATTTCAGAAGGAAGCTTTTGCGGCCTATATGGCCTCAATTGAAATCGATAAAAAAGGCTTTCTGCGGATTGCCAAAAACCTATATGATTCTACCAATGAGCCGGGTTTAATTGAGCCTATTTTGGAGGAATTAAATCAGTTGCCATATCCCATTTTTAGTGATTTGGTCCGTGCAGGGCGTAAAACGTTACGGGCATTTAGGTTTTTCCAAGGGCCGGCGGTCAAGTTGTTGCGTCACTGGCTTCATGAACTAGAATCGAAAAATCATCGTCGGTTTAGTTCTCATCAAATGAGTGAGTCGGCGCAAAGTCCGATGCACATCAAAGGTATTCGCGCAGAGTATGATAAAGATCCTATTTTAGTTGATGGACGAGAAATCTTAAATAAGAGTTTCGCTCAGTTTTTGACGGATCCGCGTGTATTTATACTCGGTGAGGACGTTGGCAAAATTGGAGATGTCAATCAAACTCTAGCAGGTTTGCAAGACGTTTTTGGACCTTTAAAGGTGACTGATACCGGTATTCGGGAGGTTAGTATTGTGGGTCAGGGTATTGGTGCTTCGATGCGCGGCTTGCGACCCATTGTAGAAATTCAGTATTTAGATTATATTTTTTACCCGTTTCCGATATTATCGGATGATTGGGCATGTTTACATTACCGTACGGCGGGTGGACAAAAAGCTCCCATGATCCTGCGTACGCGTGGGCATCGTTTGGAGGGTATTTGGCATTCAGGTAGCCCGATGGCCGTGTTAATTAATGGATTGCGTGGAGTTCATTTTTGTGTTCCTCGCGACATGACACAAGCTGCGGGTATGTACCGAACTTTGTTGGCCGGCGATGATCCAGGCGTTGTGGTTGAATGTTTGAATGGATATCGATTGAAAGAACCGATGCCAACTAACCTTTTGGAGATTCAGGTTGAATTAGGGGTGCCTGAAATTTTACGTGAGGGGAATGATTTGACGATTGTGACCTATGGTTCTATGTGCCGGATAGTCATGGAAGCGGCATCGATTTTAGCAGATATGGGGATTTCGGTCGAGGTGATCGATGTGCAAACCTTGTTGCCTTTTGATCGATATCATCATATTTTGACGTCGATTCAGAAGACTCATCGCGTGCTATTTGCAGATGAAGATATGCCAGGCGGGACGTCTGCCTATATGATGCAAGAAGTATTGGATAAGCAGGGGGCATTTTCTTGGTTAGATAGTCCGGCGCGTTGCATGTCAGCTATGCCGCATAGGCCGGCCTACAGTTCAGATGGCGACTATTTTTCTAAACCAAATGTGGAGAATGTGGTGGATACCGTTTACGAAATGATGCGTGAAGTGGATCCGTCATCTTATCCAGCAATTTATTTTTAATGTCGGTGATGAAGCGCTATTTCAAGGAGATCTTAGATGTGATTCAAAGCACCCGAAAGGGGATGTCGCTGACATGGAGGCATGCGTGGGATGCGCGCAAGCAGCGGACCCAACATAACATCCAAGATGGAGCGTATTTTTCCCAGTCTTCGGGAATTACGACTTTACAGTATCCGCATGTTGACATTCCTGTCCCTGATAATGGTCGTTATCAGTTGCATAATGAGATGGACGACTGCATTGTTTGTGATAAATGTGTTAAAGTCTGTCCTGTTGACTGTATTGAAATTGAGCCCATTAAGGCGACAGGGCTTGTTGGCCATGCCTCCGATGGATCCCCCATTCGTTTGTATGCAGCCAAATTTGACATTGATATGTCAAAATGTTGTTTCTGTGGTTTATGTACGACTGTTTGTCCTACCGAATGTTTAACCATGACTTCTGAATATGATTTTTCTGTATTCGAGGTGAAGGAACATAATTTTTCATTTGCCAATTTGACGGAGGAAGAGGCCGCGGAGAAAAAGAAGTTGTATGAGCAGTTTGTCGCGGAGAAAGAGGCGTTGAAAAAGTCAGTGGTCAGTGGTCAGTCGTCAGTAGTCAGTCAACAGCCCGAAGACAATAGTCTGAAGGATGAAGGTCCAGCGTCTGACGTCCAGCGTCCAACGTCCAAACCCGCTTTTAAGCCAAGTTTTAAACCGAAGGCAGTGGACAGTGGTCAGTCGTCAGTAGTCAGTCAACAGTCCGAAGACAATAGTCTGAAGGATGAAGGTCCAGCGTCTGACGTCCAGCGTCCAAC
>CAZUAZ010000014.1:27762-33623 GCA_964618445.1 uncultured Aquirufa sp.
CCGAAGACAATAGTCTGAAGGATGAAGGTCCAGCGTCTGACGTCCAGCGTCCAACGTCTAAACCCGCTTTTAAGCCAAGTTTTAAGCCGAAGGCAGTCGCTAGTCCCGAGTCGCCAGTCGCTAGTCAACAGTCCGAAGACAAAAGTCCGAAGGCTGAAGGTCCAGCGTCTGACGTCCAGCGTCCAGAGTCTAAACCCGTTTTTAAGCCAAGTTTTAAGCCGAAGGCAGTCGCTAGTCCCGAGTCGCCAGTCGCTAGTCAACAGTCCGAAGTCGATAGTCCGGAGGAAACATATGCTAGTCCTGAGGTGAAAAAGCCTGCTTTTAAGCCAAGTTTTAAAGTAAAAGCTAAAGAACCAAGTCCAATGTCTGACGTCCAGCGTCCAGCGTCTAGTTCAAGTCCAACGTCTGACGTCCAGCGTCCAGCGTCTAATGAAGATAATCCTGATCCAGAATGACACCGATCTTAATCGCATTTTTGGCTTTAGTGATTTTAACTTGCGGAAGTGGGTTAGCGATGTTGTTTACGCGCAATATTTTGCATGCTGCCTTGGCGATGTTCATGTGTATGCTTGGTCTAGCGGGCTTGTATGTGATCGCATACGCAGATGTCATGGCTGTTTCACATCTGATGATTTATGTAGGAGGCGTGCTTATTTTGATTCTTTTTGGTATTATGTTGACAACCCAGCAGTCCCGCGAAAATTATGGGAAGAATCATTTATGGGTCGAACAACGAAGTTTTTTCTGGTCGGCAGTCATTGGATTATCGATTTTTTTTGGTCTAATATACGTCTTCACGCGCATGCAATGGGAATTGCACCTGGTGGGTAATGATCAATCAAAACTGAGGGACGTAGGTGTTGCGCTTTTGACTAAATATGCCTTTCCATTTGAATTAGTAGGTATTTACCTTTTGATTGCCTTGGTGGGTGCCACATATATCGCGAAACGAAATGACTGAGATCCCGGTAATCTATTTTTTATGGGCAAGTGCAGCGCTGTTTGCGACAGGATTTACAATTATGATCTTGAAGCGCAATGCCATTTTTATGTTGATGGGAATTGAGCTGATCTTAAACGCGGCTAATTTGAACTTGATTGCTTTTTCGCGGCAGGATGATGGCCAACAAGGCCTGATGATGGGAATATTTGTATTGGTGGTGGGCGTATGTGAAATGGCTATTGCCCTTTCGATTATTCTTCAGGTATACCGCCAGTTTAAACACATTGAAGTTGGGAAATTTGAACCCCGCAACTAAGACTTTTCGTCTAGCCAAATTTTCAGTTGTTTTCGGAAGTTTGGCGTTTTTGCTTTTCCCAACACTTTTTCGAGCTCCTCCACAGGTGCATCATACATATGCCGGATGGTTCCAAAATGCTTCATTAATTTTTGAGCAGTAAGTTTACCGATACCCTCTAATTCTTCCAACTGGCTTACTAAGAAGTTTTTACTGCGCTTATTTCGGTGTGCCGTTATGCCAAATCGATGCGCTTCATCCCGTAATTGTTGAATCAATTTTAACGATTCTGATTTTTTATCAATATATAAGGGAAGACTATCTTCTGGGAAGTAAATTTCTTCCAGTCGCTTCGCAATTCCGATGATGGGTATTTGGCCATATAAACCAATCGCCTTCAGCGCATCACATGCAGCACTTAATTGACCTTTTCCTCCGTCGACAATAATTAAATCAGGCAATTCGGCCTCTTCTTCCAGTAAACGGGTGTAGCGCCTTGTGATCACTTCGTGCATCGTGGCAAAGTCATCAGGTCCCACCACGGTTCGTGGGGTGAAAAGTCGGTATTCTTTTTTAGCTGCTTGCGCTTGAATGAAACAAACCATAGCGGAAACTGGATTTGTTCCTTGGAGATTGGAGTTATCAAAACATTCAATGCGTTTCGGCAGGTGTTTTAAATGCAAGTCATTTTTTAAAGTCAGTAAAATGCGCATTTTTCGATCCCCACCTGATTCCTCGGCAGCTTTTCGATCAGCCTTCTCCTTTCGGAAATAGAGCACATTTTTGAGCGACATGTCTAACAGTTTTTTCTTGTCACCCATGACCGGGATGATATTCTTAATGCCTCGGAATTCAAGGGACATAGGGATATTGGTCAAGATTTCTTTCGCCTCACTATGGAATTGATCTCGCTTCTCCCAAATCAACATAGTTAATAGATCGGACTCATCTTCGTCCAATTTCTTTTTGACCTCATAGGTTTGGGATTGTAAAATGGTCCCGTTGATGACTTTCATGAAATTAATATAAGCCATTTGTTCATCCGAAACCATAGTGAATACATCCACGTCATGAATGGAGGGATTAACGACGGTGGATTTCGCTTGGAAATTTTCGAGTAGTTCCCATTTTTCTTTCCATTCTTGCGCCTCTTCGAATGCCAAACGCCCACTAGACTCATGCATGCGCTCTTGGAAATAAGCTTTTGGCTTTTGGTAGTTTCCCTTTAAAATGTGCGTCACCTGCTCGATATATATAAGGTATGCCTTTTCGTCTTGCAATCCTTCGCAGGGGCCTTTGCAATTGCCGATGTGGTATTCCAGGCAGACCTTAAACTTCCCTTGTTCAATGTTAGCTGATTTGAGCGCGAGCGCACACGTTCGTAAAGGATATAATTGATGAATCATTTCCAGCAACCCGTTCATCGCTTTGGGATTTGCAAACGGTCCAAAAAATGTTCCGATGGAATGATCAATACGGCGTGAAGTGATTAAACGTGGGAATGACTCTTTGGTTAAACAGATAAACGGGTATGTTTTGTCGTCCCGAAGGAGGATATTGTATTTGGGTTGAAATTGCTTGATAAGCGTATTCTCCAATAGTAATGCATCAAATTCAGAATGCACGATGGTGAATTCGAGCCGACAAATCTGTTGGACTAATTTTCGTGTTTTGGTATTGTGATTCTGGAGATTCGTGAAATAGCTACTAACCCGGTTTTTTAGATTTTTAGCTTTTCCTATATATATAATGGTATCGAACGCATCGAAATAGCGGTAGACACCAGGTTCTTCCGGTAGGCTAGGCAAGATGTTTTTGGGTTCGAATTTTGTCATTGACCAAAATTAGGCATTAATGATGAATTTGTGTTTTTGTACTTTTGGATGTTACTCCAGATTTCTTTTGCAAACGTTTACATAAGCCAAAATTGGACTGTTCCGATAAAAATTCTTCATTTATTCTGTCCAAATTTTCCTATTTTCTATTGAAATATGGTATTTATTAGATAAAAAATTAGTGTATTTGCAGTGTTCTAGTCATTAAATACCATTTTTAATGAAAAAAATTAAAAAATATCAACTAAATGTTTGCAGGATTAATTGGCATTTTACATCTTTGGTTCATTGGAATAGCATAGCACAGTTAGCTAATTGTATCATTCCTATAAATGAATACAATAACCTCTAAACCTATTTATTGTATTTTTAAAAGAAAGTTTTATTGATTTGTTTAGTATGAACTTTAAAAAGAAAGGAGACCCAAAATTGAATTAAAAACCATCTTAAACCCCAATTTAATCTTATTTAGAAAACTAATTAAAACGTATTATGAAAAACAATTTTTACCAAAGTCTTCGAAGCTTCTTATTGCTCGCGATTGTGATGCTAGGGAGTTTTTCGTCATTTGCGCAAGATCGCAAGGTATCAGGTAAAGTGACGGATACAGATGCTCAGGGAATTCCAGGAGTAAGTATTGCTGTTAAAGGAACAACAACTGGTGCAACAACAGATGCAAATGGTGCATTTAGTGTGACGGTTAAATCAGGAAATGCAGTATTGAGCATTTCTGCAGTAGGTTACAAAACAAAAACAGTTAATGTAGGATCTCAATCTTCTATCTCAGTAGTTTTAGATGAAGATGTTAGTCAATTAAGCGAAGTAATCGTAACAGGTTACTCAGTAACTAACAAGAAAGAGTCTACAGCAGCGGCTTCGATCGTGAAAGCGGCCGATTTGCAGATTGCGCCAACGGGTAACGTGGAGCAGATGTTGCAAGGTCGTGTGGCAGGGGTTACCTTGATCACAAACGGTCAGCCAGGAACAAACTCAATCATTCGTGTACGTGGTTTCGGTGCCTTTGGTGGTAACGAGCCTTTATATGTAGTGGATGGGGTTCCAGTAGGTTCTACTGATTTCTTGTCTCCAGATGATATTGAGTCAACTACTGTATTGAAAGATGCAGCAGCAGCTTCTATCTATGGTGCTCGTGCAGCGAACGGTGTAATCGTTTACACAACGAAGCAAGGAACTAAAGGTGGCAAGAAACCACTTCAAATTACATACAATGGTATGTATGGTGCAACAGATCCTAACGTTAATGGTGCTCCTAAAATGTTGACTCCTCAAGAGCAAGCAGATTGGACACACGTAGCATATCGCAACAATGCGGCGGCTAATGGAACTGCTCCACAATATACGCACCCTCAATACGGTTCTTCAGCTCAAGCTACATTGCCAACTTATTTGCATGCAAATGGTAGAAACGGTGTAAATGACGCAGATATTTCTGCGATTGCAGCGGCTCGTGCAGCTAACCCTGAGAACGTATTCTTAATTAGAGCGAACAAAGCAGGTACTAACTGGTATGATGAAATTACACGTTTGGGTATGACGCAACGTCACTCATTAGGTTTCTCAGGTGGTACTGAAACAGGACGTTTCTACTTAGGTTTATCAGGTCAGCAACAAGATGGTATCTTGATTCAAAATGATTTCAAGCGTTACTCTGTTCGTTTTAACTCTGAGTTTAACTTAGGTAAAAAAGTGAAAGTAGGTCAAAACCTACAGTTTACTTATCGTTCAGTTCGTGGTCAATCAGGTGGTAACAATGGTTTAGGCGTTGCAGGTGATGAGTCTGTAATCTTGTCTGCTTACCGTATGCCAACTGTCATCCCGGTATTTGATGAGTTCGGTTCGTATGCTTCTACGAAAGCAGCTGGATTTAACAATCCACGTAACCCAGTTCGTCAAATTGTATTGAACAACTCAAATGATGATAACTTCAATGCAAATGCAATGGGTAATATTTATGTAGATTACGAGCCAATCAAAGATTTGACAATTCGTACGAGCTTAGGTGGTCAATACAATAACTCAGCATTCAAAAACTATAACTACCGTTACTTAGGTGATTCAGAGCCAGAGGCTTCGAACTCATTCTCTGAAGGTTCAGGTTATTCATTTGCTTGGGTATTGACTAACACTGTTAACTACAAGTATCAGTGGAGAAAGCACGGATTTAAAGTATTGGGTGGTTTAGAGTCATTGAATACAGGTCGTGGTCGTTCGATCAACGGTTCAGGTATCAATCCATTCTCTATGGACTTAGATTTCGTAACATTGAATGCAGTTCAATCACCAGTAGTTAACTCTAACTTATTCTCAGGTGTAAACTTCTATTCATTATTCTCTAAGTTAGATTATAACTTCAACGAGAAGTACTACTTCACTGGAGTTGTTCGTCGTGACGGATCTTCACGTTTCGGTTCTTTGAATCGTTATGGTGTGTTCCCTGCGTTCTCAGCAGCTTGGCGTGTAACTTCAGAAGAGTTTATGCGTGATATTCCTGCAATCACAGATTTGAAAATCCGTGGTGGATGGGGTACAATGGGTAACTCAAACAACGTAGACCCAGCTAACCAGTACTCATTATATGCTGCTAACCGTGGTAACTCATTCTATCCAATCGGAGGTCAATCTTCAGGAGCTGATGAGGGATACTTCCGTTCTCGTATCGGTAACCCTGCTGCGAAATGGGAGACTGCTATTACTTCTAACATCGGTATTGACGCAACATTGTTAAACGGTAAGTGGGAAGTTGTATTTGATATCTGGAGAAAAGATA
>CAZUAZ010000015.1:0-32870 GCA_964618445.1 uncultured Aquirufa sp.
AAGGTGTGATCAAAAACATGACTAATTTCGGTGTGTTCATCGACTTAGGTGGTGTGGATGGTTTATTGCACATTACAGATATCTCGTGGGGACGTATCAACCACCCACAAGAGGTGTTGAAATTAGATCAAAAAATCCAAGTAGTTGTATTAGACTTCGATGAGAACAAGAAGCGTATCTCATTAGGTATGAAGCAATTACAAGCACATCCTTGGGAAGCTTTAGCAGCTGACGTGGAAGTTGGATCAAAAGTAAAAGGTAAAATCGTTAACGTTGCGGATTACGGTGCTTTCTTAGAAGTATTGCCAGGCGTTGAAGGTTTGATCCACGTTTCTGAGATGTCATGGTCTCAGCACTTGCGTAACCCACAAGATTTCTTGAAGGTAGGCGATGAAATGGAAGCAGTTGTGTTGACATTAGATCGTTCTGAGCGCAAGATGTCTTTAGGTATCAAGCAATTGACTGAAGATCCTTGGAACAAAACAGATTTATTGTCTAAGTATGCGGTAGGTACGAAGCACAAAGGAACGGTTCGTAACTTGACTAACTTTGGTTTATTCCTTGAGTTAGAAGAGGGGATCGATGGTTTGGTTCACGTATCTGATTTGTCTTGGACAAAGAAAATCAAGCACCCATCTGAATTTGTTAAGGTTGGAGATGCATTAGACGTAATCGTGATTGAGTTAGACGCGGACAACCGTCGTTTAGCGTTAGGTCACAAGCAATTGGAAGAGAATCCTTGGGATACATTTGAAAGTGTATTTACAATAGGGTCTGTTCACAAGGCAACTGTTATTTCGAAGAGCGATAAAATGGCTACACTAGAATTACCTTACGGTATTGAAGGTTTGTCTCCATTGAAGCAATTGACGAAAGCAGATGAGTCGGCTGCTGAAGTAGGTGAGGCGTTGGATTTTGTTGTTACTGAATTCCACAAGGAAGAACGTAAGATTATCCTTTCGCATACACGTACATTCTCAGGTGCGCCAGTTGAAGAAGTAAAAGTAGAGAAGAAGAAAGCAACTAAAACTACAGAGAAGACAGCTACAGTAACTGCTGAGAAGTCGACGATGGGAGATATCGGTGCTTTATCTGCTTTGAAAGAGCAAATGGAAGGCGTTGAGCGTGAGCAAGCGATCAAAAAATTAGAGAAGAAATCTAAGAAAGCAGAGTAATATTTGTTTTAAGTTTTGATCAAAAGGGGATTCGGAAACGAATCCCCTTTTTTTGTGCTATCCTGCCATAGGCCTACAGATTTGGAAAATATCAAGAAAATGATTGCTTATTTCGAGGTATTTTGACAACTTAGCACCCGGACAATTTTTGGGTCTTTGGCTTAGAAAAAGTCATGCAAACTAAATCATTCAACTATGGGAAATAATTCACGAAGAAGCTTTCTTAAAAAAGCGGGATTAGCTGCTGGAAGTTTTTATATTGTTCCGCGTCACGTACTCGGAAAAGGATATAAAGCTCCTTCAGACAAATTAAACATTATGGGTATCGGTGCCGGCGGAAAAGGCCAAAGCGATATCATGAGTTCATTCAATAAAGGGGCTGAAAATATTGTTGCCCTAGTCGATGTAGATGATCGCCGCGCAGCACAATCGCGGAAAGACTTCCCTAAAGCAAATTATTATAAAGATTTTCGCAAGGCATTAGAAGCTGAGGGAGATCATGTAGATGCGGTTATTGTGTCTACTCCTGATCACACGCACACAACTATTGCGATGGAAGCGATGCGTCGCAAAAAGCACGTATATGTGCAGAAGCCATTAACGCACGACATTTATGAAGCGCGTATGATGACGGAAAAAGCGCGTGAGATGAAAGTAGTTACTCAAATGGGTAACCAAGGTTCATCTGGTGATGGTGTTCGTCAAATGATGGAGTGGTTCGATGGCGGTGTGATTGGAAAAGTTTCAGAAGTATTGGTTTGGACAAATCGTCCGGTATGGCCACAAGGAATTTCATACCCAGCATCGGGACATCCTGTACCAGCTGAATTGGATTGGGATCTTTGGTTAGGACCTGCTAAATACCGTGAGTTTAATCCTGCCTTTATTCCATTTAAGTGGAGAGGCTGGTGGGATTATGGCACAGGCGCATTAGGTGATATGGGTTGCCACTTATTAGATCCTCCATTCAAAGTATTAGGAATTCGTGATGCATTGAACGTCGAGTGTTCTGTAGGCTCTGTATTTTTAAATGATTGGGTTCCTGAGTGGATTCCAGAAGGATGTCCTCCATCTTCAATGGTTACATTGAACTATGGCCCATCTGCGAAAAATAAGTCTAATGTTAAGTTAACTTGGTTTGATGGTGGTCTTCGGGCACCACATCCAGCAGGTATTCCGGCTACTGAAATCATCGGCGATCCAGATGGAACGAATGGTGTAATCTTAATCGGAACCAAAGGAATTATGACATGTGGTACGTATGGTATGTATCCAAAAGTGTTCAAAAATGGTAAGCGTGTGGATGAAGCAGATCTTCCAAAAGCAAGTTTGCCACGTGTAATCGGTGGTGCAGGCGGTCACAATACCCAGTGGGTAGAGGCTTGTAAGGCTGGATTCGGTAACATGGAAGTTAGTTCTCCATTTGATTATGCAGGTCCGTTTACAGAGTCTGTATTGATGGGTAACTTAGCTATTCGTTCCTATATGTTGCGTGAAGGCGAAGGTCGGAATGCGAAGTATATTGGACGCCAACAGCTCGAGTGGGATGCGGCGAATATGCGTATCACGAACTTCGAGGCAGCGAACCAATTCGTTAAGCGTGAATACCGCGCTGGCTGGACCATGTAATAAGTTTTCACAGGTTAAATCGAAAAGACGGGGGCCCTCTCCCGTCTTTTTTTTATTTTTGTGTTATGAACTTTAGCACAATCACTTCTGCATCGGAAGTCTTCGAACAAGTCGAGACTTACATCATCTCACAAGGGTATACCATTACCGACAAAGATACAAACCGCCCCTGGGGAGGTTTCTTTGTCTTAGACGAAAGTCAGGCAGCGAAGTTTGCGGCACAATTTTTCCCGCAGCTTTCCATAGATGCGATTCAAATTACCCAAAAGCTAAGTCCGAAATTCTTAGTAGTCGCTCCACAAAAGCGTTTATCCTGGCAATACCATTTTAGACGAGCAGAAGTTTGGACTGTGCAACATGGCCCTGTGGGTGTCGCGTTGTCAGATACCGATGAAGAGTCTGCTCCTGGCATGTATCAAGCCAATGAGCTGATTACGTTACCCATTGGCAAACGCCATCGGTTAGTTGGCCTAGCCAACTGGGGTGTGGTTGCGGAGATATGGCAACATACCGATGCGCAGCACCCTTCGGACGAATCAGATATCGTCCGCTTACAAGATGACTACGGCCGTTAAAACTTATTTGTCGCCACCCATCTAAAAATAGTACAAGAAAACTTTGTAATCTATTAAAGTTTCCATAGTTTTGCTACCCAATTAATCAACGGGATTAGCAAATGAAATCACGTATTCTAGAAAAAGGAACACAATTATTCTTTCGTTACGGCGTCAAGTCGGTAACGATGGATGCTATTGCGGCTGAATTAGGGATTTCTAAAAAAACGATTTATCAACATTTTCCTGATAAAGAATCGATGGTGATTGAAGTTGTTCAAACTTTCATAGAGCAGGATTCTTTAAAGTGGGATGAGCTTGATCGCCTTTATTCAAATGTTATTGAAAAAATGTTTAAGTCATTTGAAATGATGAAAGACATGCTGACTCAAATGAATCCTAGACTACTCTTCGAAATTCAAAAATATTTTCCAAATGCGTACCAGCATTTTACGGAGCACGGCGAAAAGTGTATTTATAAAAATCTGATTGCCGACTTTAAGAAAGGAGCGCAATTTGGTTATTTCAGGAAAGATATTGATTTCGAATTATTGGCTCGTTTGCGGATGGCAGAAGTTGATTTAGCATTCAATCCAGATTTTTACCCCAACAATAAATTACCCTTGTATGAAACTCAAATGACTTTTATGGACATTTTCATGCGTGGAATTTTGACCGAGAAAGGTCTAACTCTTTATAATTCATACCAAAACAATTTAAAATCATGATCCGCCTAAGAAAAATTTGTGCTGGTCTATTTTTGCTTGGTTCACTCAGTGCCCATGCGCAATCGTTTACGCTCAAAGAAGCGGTAGACTATGCCATTGTACACCATGTGCAAGTAAAAAATAGCCAAATTGACTTGCAGAACGCAAGTGCGAAAATTAATGAAATTCGGGCCATTGGATTGCCGCAAGTCAACGCAGGTGTTGGTTATGGCAACAGCCTAATTCTTCAACGTGTGTTTATTCCCGCCAATCTTTTCAATCCAGCGGCTAAACCTAATGAGTTAATTGCGGCCAAATTTGGTGTGACTAATTCCGGACAATCCAGTGTCAGCTTAAGCCAATTGGTTTTTGATGGCACCTATTTGTTGGGTCTGAAAGCATCGGAAGTTTACAAAGATTTGTCCGTGAAATCATTAACCCAATCGAAGCAACAAGTAGCAGAGAATGTCACAAAAGCCTATTATGGGATTTTGGTGAATGAAAAAAGGCTATCAATTCTACAATTGAACGTAGGCCGCTTGGACACGCTATTAAAGGAAACGAAAGCGCTTAACGCACAAGGGTTTGTTGAAAAAATTGACGTGCAGCGTTTAGAAGTTCAAGCAAATAACTTGCGGACGGAATTAGAAAATATATACCGACTGCAAGAATTGAGTTATTCGTTGTTAAAGTTTCAGATGGCCTATCCGATGGAGGAGCCTTTGAGACTTAGCGAGACGTTAGAGAAAATCGAGTTAAGCCAAAGTTTATTAATCGATCAAGATATTCCATTCAATTATGGAAATCGTATCGAATATTCCATTCTTAAGACGCAAGAGAATTTAGCGGAATTGGATTTGAAAAGTATTAAAGCAGGCTATCTACCTCGTTTAGTAGCGGGAGCAAATTACGGTTATAATGCCGGCGCTAATAGCTTTGGTGATTTAGTATCTAGAACTTGGTTTAATAATGCAACGATTAGTTTTTCATTGCAAATCCCAATTTTTGATGGTTTCTCTAAGAAATACAAGGCTATCCAGTCGGCAAACAACTTGCAAAAGGTGCGTCAGAGCTACGATTTGTTGAAGTCTTCCATTGATTTACAACGCTCACAGTCGGCGATATCACTAAAAAATGCATTGGAATCATTGAAAGAGCAGAAAGCCAATTTGGATTTGGCGAATGAGATTTCGCGCGTGTCGCGCGTGAAGTATACGCAGGGCGTCGGATCTAATCTAGAAGTCTTAAACGCGGAGACATCCATTAAAGAGTCGCAAGCAAATTATTTTACAGCACTTTACAATGCCTTAATCGCCAAAGTAGAGTTAGCTAAATCAAACGGAACCTTATATTCAGAACAATAATCATGAAAAAAATAACTATACTCCTAAGCGCGATTATCTTATTTGCGGCATGCAATAAGTCGGTCGATAAGAAAACAGAATTGGCAAACTTGAAAGCAGAAGCCAAAGAAATCACCGCCAAAATTGCTTCTCTTGAGAAGGAATTAGGTACAGGTTCAGAGTCAACGAATAGCAAAGTTATTGCGGTAGCGGTTAGCCCGATGGCAACGACTACGTTTAAGCACTTTGTAGAAGCACAAGGGAATGTGGTGGCTGAAAACACCGTATTAGTAAGCCCACAAACAGGTGGCGCGATTGTTTCTCTGCCGGTGGTGGCGGGCCAACAAGTCTCTAAGGGACAGTTGATTGCCACATTGGATAACAGTATTTTGACTGAATCGATGGAAGAGGTGAAGCACCAATTGGATTTGGCAAAGACCTTATTTACGAAGCAAAAGACACTTTGGGACCAACAAATTGGTACCGAAGTTCAATACTTAAGCGCGAAGTCAAATAAGGAATCATTGGAAAAACGTTTAGTTACTTTGCGTGCTCAATTAGGCATGTCACGCGTGGTAGCTCCTATTTCTGGAACGGTTGAGATGGTTCGCCAAAAAGCAGGAGAAATGGCAGCTCCAGGTATGCCGATCGTACAAATCGTAAACTTAGGCAACTTAAAGATTGCTGCGAAAATTGCTGACTCGTATGTTGGTTCCGTTAAAGTAGGTGACCCAATCGTGATCAAGTTCCCAGACATCAACAAAGAAATTACAGCACGTATTTCCTTAGTATCTAAAATGGTCAATCCATTAACGCGTACGTTTGACATTGAAGCACGTATCCCAAATGCGGGTGGAGATTTGAAACCCAATCAGTTGGCTGTAATCAATATCAATGACACGTCGAAGCCTAACGCGCTAGTCATCGACGAAAACATCATCCAAAAGACTGAAAAAGGCAATTTGGTTTATGTTGCTGTGGAAGAAAATGGAAAGAAAATTGCTAAAGCTCGTATCGTAACGATGGGACTTTCGTATAATGGTCAAGCAGAAATTGCCACAGGCTTACAAGCTGGAGATTTAGTAATTACATCAGGCTACCAAGATTTAGTAGACGGACAAGCAATTTCATTCTAAGCCAACCATGGAAAAAAATAAAAAGAACGAGCAACTGCCCGAGGGGAAAGGCTTGATTTATAATATGGTCGGCTGGTTAGGCCAAAACCGGACCACTGTTTACATCTTTACATTTATCATTTTTGTGGCCGGCTTAGGTATTTATTCAAGCCTACCGAAAGAGCAATTTCCGGATATCGTCGTTCCACAAATGGTGGTTCAGACGGTCTATGCCGGTACAACGCCTGCCGATATTGAAAATACGATCAATAAGCCAATTGAAAAACAGCTAAAATCGATTACCGGGATCAAGAGTGTTAAGTCCAATGCATTGCAGGATATTTCTGTGATTATCGTTGAATTTAATACCGATGTATCCGTCCCTGTGGCGAAGCAACGTGTTCAAGATGCGGTGGACAAAGCCAGCAATGACTTACCTAAAGATTTAACGCGTGATCCAGCAGTAGCTGAGGTGAACTTTTCGGAGTTCCCCATCATGAATATCAATATTGCGGGGGATTATCCATTGGATAAGCTGAAGAAGTATGCGGAAGATTTGCAAGATGAAATCGAGGGAATGCCTGAGATTACGCGTGTAGATATCGTAGGAGCTCTGAAGCGTGAGATTCAAGTAAACTTGGATTTGTATAAGATGCAGAGTTATGGCTTGACATTTTATGATATTCAATCTGCTGTTCAAGGGGAGAATGTGAATATTTCTGGCGGAGATTTAGATGTGAATGGCGTGCGTCGTTCGCTTCGTGTGGTGGGTGAGTTTAAATCTGTGGATCAATTGGCCAACCTGATGGTGGGTTCATCTACGGGAGCGCGTGTTCGTTTGAAAGATGTAGCTGATGTGCGCGATGGTTTTGAGGAGAAGCAAGATTTCGCCCGCTTGGATAATAAGTCCGTGATTACATTAAATGTAATTAAGCGTAGTGGAGCTAATTTAATTAATGCAGCTGACCGGATTGAAAAGACTATTGAAGAGTATCGTGAGAGTCGTTTTCCTGCAGGTTTAGTTGTATCTGTAACTGCCGACCAGTCTGAGCGTACGCGAGGTGATTTAGCCGATTTGATCAATACCGTAATTCTTGGATTTATCTTTGTGGTTATCGTATTGATGTTTTTCATGGGAGTACGGGATGCGGCATTTGTTGCTCTTTCCGTACCATTGTCAGCTTTGTTGACATTCTTATTCATGCCAGGTTTAGACTTTACGCTGAATACCATCGTATTGTTTGCCTTCCTATTAGGCTTGGGGATTGTGGTGGATGATGCCATTGTAGTCATTGAAAATGCACACCGTTTGTTCAATAACTTTAAGAAGTTGACCATCACAGAGGCAGTTAAGCTGGCTGCATCAGAGGTGTTCATTCCGGTGTTGACGGGTACATTGACAACGATATCTCCATTTTTACCGTTGTTGTTTTGGCCGGGAATCGTAGGGGAATTCATGAAATTCTTGCCTATTACCTTGATCATTACGCTGTTCGCGTCATTGTTTGTAGCCTATGTCATGAACCCTGTTTTTGCGGTTTCATTTATGAAGCGTCATGATGAAGAAGCGAATGATGTGAAGGATCCTAAGTTTGCGGATATCCGTCGGACTGTGGTGATTTTGCTAAGTTTAACTGCTTTTGGATATGTGTTAGGCTTTGGCTTGGGTCATTTTGGATTTGGTAATTTCGGTTTATTGGCCTTAATTCTTTATGTATTTAATCACTTTGTTGTTACGCCGAAATGGGTAGTACCGTTCCAAGAAACAACGTTGCCTGCATTTAAAAATGCGTATCGCCGGGCTATTTCATGGGTGTTGGAAGGTCGCCGACCAATCTATGCCACATTGAGTGCGTTTGGATTGTTAGTCTTGACAATTTTATTGATGGGCATTGTTAAGCCGTTGGTTATTTTCTTCCCGGCTTCAGATCCAGATTATATTTATATCTATTCGAAAATGCCGATTGGTACAGATTCGAAAGTGACGGATTCGGTGACGAAAATTGTTGAACAACGTGTATTTGCCTTTATTAAAAAAGAGAATGCAGGTAAGGCGGTTAATTCGGTGATATCGAATGTAGGCAAGAATGCTGGGGATCCGATGCAGCCAGATCGTGGAGCGACTCCGCATAAGAGTAAAGTAACCATTGCTTTTTCACCGAAGCAGGAGCGTGGTGAAATTTCTTCCGGTGTATTGCTGGAGAAACTTCAGAAAGAATTTTTTGAGAATCCGATTCCAAGCGTGGAAATGGCGATTGAGCGTGAGGCGAAGGGGCCGCCAACAGGTAAGCCGATTTCGATTGAAATTGCCGGTGATGACTTTGCTGTTCTTCAAGAGTTGGAGCAAAAAGTTCGGAAGATCATTCAGAAGTCAGGGATTGAAGGAATTCAGGAATTGAAGTCTGATTTGGTGACGAATAAACCTGAAATCATTATCGACGTCAATCGCGAGAAGGCGAGTCGCGAGGGAATTTCTTCGGCGCAAGTTGCCATGGCGGTACGTACCGGATTGTTCGGTGCAGAGATTTCGAAATTCCGGGATGTCAAGGATGAATACCCCATCCAATTGCGTTTAAAGGGCGATTCTCGTAATCAAATAGAGAAGTTATTGTCGATGAATGTCACGTATCGAGATATGAATATGGGTGGGGCATTACGCCAGGTACCATTGAACTCAATCGCTGATATACGTTATGCAACATCATTTAGCCAGATTAATCGCAAGAATCAGGAACGTGTGGTAACCTTAGGGTCAGATGTGGTTCAGGGCTATAATGCCAATGAGATTGTGGGGGAGCTGGAGCAATTGTTTGAAACGATTGACATGCCACAAGGATATAAAATCCGGATGGGTGGCGAGCAGGAGCAGCAAAAGGAATCAGGGGAATTCTTGGGTATCGCTTTTTTGGCGGCCTTGGTATTAATCTATTTGATTTTGGCTACTCAGTTCAATTCAGCGGTGAAACCATTTATCATTTTTGCGACTATTTTACTTTCCTTGATTGGGGTGTTATTAGGCTTTATGGCCTTTGGAATGACCTTCTCCGTGATTATGTCGGGTGTGGGTATTATTGCACTAGCTGGTATCGTGGTGAAGAATGGAATCTTGTTGATTGAATTCATTGAGGAGTTGCGTTTCAAACGTGGTTATGATTTGAAGGAAGCGATCATTGAAGGAGGAGGAATTCGTTTGACGCCGGTATTATTGACAGCATCTGCTGCGGTTTTGGGTTTGATTCCATTGGCGGTAGGATTGAGCATTGATTTTGTGGCCATGTTTACGGAATTAAATCCACATATATTCTTTGGATCTGAGTCGGCCGACTTCTGGGGGATTTTGGCGTGGACGATCATCTTTGGTTTGACGTTCTCGACTGTATTAACCTTGTTGATTGTGCCGTGTATGTATTATATCTCGGAGCGAATTAAGCAAAAATTCTTTCCAAAAAGAGCGTAATTTTTGGTGGTTCAAGTAGATTGCGAAAGCCCTCGAACAATGTTCGGGGGTTTTTTGTTTGGTATCTTCAGGTCACAGCAGCTAAGCTAAATTTTGAAAAAAGTGAAAAAACGGATTAACTTACACCTTCTAAAAAATCACCTATTATGAAGTATATATTGGGATTACTTTTACTGCCTCTTGGAATGTTTGCCCAAGATCGCACCTATGGTAAATTATGGGCAACACGCTCGCAGGTTATGGCTCAAAATGGCATGGTTGCCACGTCACACCCCTTGTCGACGCAAGCGGCATTGGATGTGTTGAAGGCAGGAGGAAATGCAATTGATGCGGCAATTGCAGCGAATGCGATGGAGGGTGTGGTGGAACCCCACGTGAATGGGATTGGCGGCGATTTATTTGCAATTGTTTGGGATGCCAAAACAAAAAAATTATACGGGCTTAATGGCTCAGGTCGTTCGCCAAAATCACTGACTTTGGCAGAATTTAAAAAGCGTGGTTTGACGCATATCCCTTCGCTGGGTCCTCTTCCCGTTTCTGTACCTGGTGCGGTGGATGCTTGGTTCGAGTTGCATAAAAAATTCGGCTCGATGCCTATGCCAAAAGTATTGAATTCCGCCGTATCGTATGCGCGCAATGGTTTCCCGGTACATGGTGAGTTTGCTTCCGCATTAACACGTGTGGAGGCCAATTATGGGAAATTCCCGAATGTGGCTCAGCATTATTATCCAGCTGGGAAAGTGCCTGTGGAAGGTGATATTTTCAAAAATCCGAACTTGGCGAATACCCTTGAAAAAATAGGTCGTGATGGTCGAGATGCGTTTTATAAAGGCGATATGGCTCGGACAATGGATGCCTTTATGAAGAAGAATGGGGGTTTTTTGAGTTACGATGATTTGGCGACACATACGTCGACATGGGTGGAGCCGGTTTCTGTCAACTACCGTGGATATGATGTGTGGGAGTTACCACCGAATAGTCAGGGGATAGCTGCCTTGCAGATGTTGACAATTTTAGAAGGCTATGATTTTTCCAAAATTAAGTTGGGTTCCGCGGAACATGTTCATTTGTTTACAGAGGCCAAAAAACTTGCTTTTGAGGATCGAGCGAAATATTATGCGGATCCAGAGTTTGCAAAAATTCCTGTTGCCGAACTCATTTCGGAATCTTATGGTGCGAAACGTCGGGCGCTCATTAACCCAAACCGTGCTGGTCGGCATTATGAAGCAGGGAACCCTGCGTTAAAGGAGGGCGATACTATTTATTTAACTGTTGCGGATAAAGACGGGAATATGGTTTCATTGATTCAGAGCAATTACCGTGGTTTTGGTTCGGGTATGATGCCTGATGGTTTGGGATTTATGTTCCAGGATCGCGGCGAATTATACAATTTAAAGGAAGGGGAGAATAATACGTATGCGCCTGGGAAAAGACCTTTTCAGACGATTATTCCAGCATTTATGACGAAAGATGGTCAACCGGTTATGAGTTTTGGCGTGATGGGTGGCGCTTTTCAACCGATGGGTCATGTACAGATTGTGATGAATGTGGTTGATTTTGGGATGAATGTGCAGGAGGCAGGGGACTTTCCTCGGATGAATCATGAAGGGTCATCGGAGCCAACTGGCGAGCAAATGGAAACTACTGGTGGTATGATTACCTTGGAACATGGCTATCCGTATGAGGTGATCCGGGAATTATTGCAAAAAGGACATCAGGTTGGGTATATGAGTGGAATTTATGGCGGGTATCAGTGTATTCGTTGGGACCCTGTCCGAAAGGTATACTTCGGAGCGACGGAGTCGCGGAAAGACGGGCAAGCTGCCGGGTACTAAGCTCCCCCTTACCTTTGGCAATCCTCCAAGGTTTGCCAAAGGTAGGTGAAAAAAAGTAATTTGAAGATGCAAAAACTGATATTCGAACGCGTGTTTACAGGCCATGAATGGCTCTCAAATCAAGCGATATCTATTGAGGATGGTTACATTAATTCCCTGTACCACGAAGCAGGAGGAATTTCTGATGGCTTTCTAGTTCCTGGGTTTATCGACTTGCAAGTATACGGCGGCGGAGGTCTGCTTTTTTCAAATCATCAAACCGTAGCGGCCATTCAAGCTACTTTTGATGAACATGTAAAAACAGGAACGGTTGCCTTTCAAATCACTTTAAATTGTTCACCCAAGCAATCAATGTGGTCTGCCATAGAGGCATGTAAATCGTATATAGGCAAGGGTTTGGCGGGATTGCACTTAGAAGGCCCATTTTTTAATCCTGTAAAACGGGGGGCTCACAACGAAAAATTTGTCCAAGAACCCACGAAGGAATTTGTGCAAGAAATTATTGATCGCACGCAAGGACTACCCACGTACATGACCATTGCACCTGAAATGTTTGAGCCGGATGTTTTACGTCTATTGAAAAATAGCCACATCATGTGTTCGATGGGTCATTCAGATGCAACCTATGAACAAGCCCAGCAGGCAGGTATATCTCGGATTACCCATTTGTTTAATGCGATGTCTCAATGGCAAAGCAGATCTTTGGGATTAGTTGGCGCCAGCTTTCGCTCAGATGCGTGGACAAGCATCATCGCTGATGGGTTACACTGTGATTTTGAATCATTGCGTTTGGCGAAACAAATAAAAGGAGAAAAGCTCTTTTTGATTACAGACGCTGTGACGCATGATGAATCTGGTCCTTATATTTTCACAAAAAATGGTATCCGGTTTACCAATGAGGCTGGGGTTTTGTCTGGTTCAGCCTTAACGATGGATGAAGCGATTCGGAATTGTGTCCAAAGAGCAGGAATATCGCTCGAAGAGGCTATTCGCATGTCAACAGTTTATCCAGCCGAAGTAGCGGATTTGGCACATTTAGGCTCAATTGGAGCTGGGAAAAGAGCTTGTTTTGTGCATTTGTCGGATGATTTGCACGTGAATCAAGTTTGGTATGATGGGGAAGCTTTGATAAATTAGGAGATGATTCATTTTCCATCGAAACAGCCGCAGGTTCAAACGACCATATTTACGAAAATGTCCCAACTCGCAACCGAGGAGGGTGCTTTAAATTTATCACAAGGTTTTCCTGGTTTTGATTGTTCCGAGGAACTTCAAGAACTCGTTAGGTTTTACGCCAAAGGTCATAATCAATACGCACCTATGGCGGGAGTTCCGGTATTCCGACAAAGCATTGCGAACAAAACTAACTCGTTTTACGGAGTCTCACTTGATGCAGATACCGAAATTACTGTTGTTTCTGGGGCCACTGAGGCCCTTTTTGCAGCTATTCATTGCTGTGTATCTGTCGGAGATGAAGTTATCATGTTTGATCCATCATACGACGCATACGACCCTATCGTGCGCTTGGCTGGTGGTATTCCCGTGCATATTCCACTAAATTCATCCAATGGATTTAGCATAGATTGGGAAGAGTTAGGCCGTAAAATTACTTCCAAAACTAGAGCGATTATGGTCAATTCTCCCCATAATCCAACGGGCGCAATTTGGTCCATGGAAGACCTAGATGCTTTTGCTTCTCTGGTGAAGGGGACCAATATACTGATCGTTTCAGATGAGGTGTATGAGCATATTGTATTTGATGGTGCGCAACACGCATCGGTACTTTTACATCCTGAATTACGCCAAAGAAGCTTTGTTTGTGGATCTTTCGGAAAGACGTATCACATTACCGGCTGGAAAATGGGTTATTGCTTAGCGCCTCCATATCTCACCCAAGAGTTTAGAAAATTGCACCAATGGGTCACATTTTCGAGTGCGACCTCCTTACAACATGCGCTTGCCGAATATTTAAAAACACCAGCACATTACCTGGGGCTATCCGCATTTTACCAACAGAAACGTGATTTGTTTGCGTCCTATTTCAAGGATTCTCGGTGGAAGATTTTGCCTTCACATGGAAGCTTTTTTCAGTGTTTGGATTATGCTGAAATTAGTAATGAATCTGATGTAGATTTATCAGTTCGCCTGACCAAGGAATTAAAAGTTGCTTCGATCCCTGTTTCCGTATTTTATGAAACACCTCCCGAAGACCGGATTTTACGTTTTTGCTTCGCCAAAAATGATGATGTCTTAATGGAAGCCGCTCAAAAACTTGCGCAGTTATAGATACTTAAGCGCTATTTTTTCGCCAATTACTTCTAAGTAGGAAGCCGCATTAGTCATCGCGTCTGCTGTACTTTTAGATTCGCTCAGAACGCTATAAATATCCTTCGCATCCATAAATAAAGGTATTTTTTCTTCATCCTCAAAGGTCCCACATACCAAAATAGTCTGCTTTAATTGCTTGTCGGCTCGCCCCACAACATTAGCCACTAACTTGCCCGACCATGTTTGTTTGTCAATTTTCCCTTCTCCCGTAATAATATAGTCCGCTTTGCGTATGGCGCGATCTAGATGTACT
Source organism: uncultured Aquirufa sp. (assembly GCA_964618445.1). Classification (GTDB taxonomy): domain Bacteria; phylum Bacteroidota; class Bacteroidia; order Cytophagales; family Spirosomataceae; genus Aquirufa. The sequence continues at coordinate 14,397 of CAZUAZ010000015.1, forward strand.
TTGTTCAGAAGCCACTCCGCTCCAGAGACTATTTTTGCCCCTAAGAAGTAAACAGCACCTGCTCCCAAACCGCCCGCAGCGCCAGCTCCTGGAATCTGAGCGGGAAGCCATTTGGCTATATTAATTAGACCTTTATCTAATTGTTTAATTGATGTTATGTTGGCACCTTTTTGTTTGGCAAAAATATGTGCAGCACCTTGTAGGCCATGTAGCGGATTGTCAACATCTGTTAGGACAACAAATTGCGTTTTCGGAGCAGGAGTTTGCCCTTTAATTTGCGTGATACGGATTAAATTTTCGCCAATCGGCTCCAAAACATTCCCATTTTTATCAAGGAATTGATAGCCTAGCGCCGCTGCCATGCCTATTCCCGCATCATTTGTCGCCGAACCTCCTATGGTTAATACGATAGTTTCGGCACCTTGACTAATGGCATGATTGATTAATTGCCCAGTGCCAAACGTATTCGTTTTCAGTGGATTTTGTTCCTTTTTACTTAATAGTTGCAATCCAGAACAACGTGCCATTTCAATGTAAGCAGTTTTTTGGTCGGCTAGCCACAAAAATGCCGCCTGTATAGGCCTACCTAGGGGATCATTCACCGTATGCGTTTGCCACGTTCCCCCATGAATGGTATGAATCATTTCCAGTGTGCCTTCTCCACCATCAGCAAGAGGAACAATTTGAATGACAGACTTTTTGCGCTTAGCTAAAATTCCTTTTGCTAGTGCTTCTGCCGCCTCTTGAGCCGTTAAGGATGATTTGAATTTATCTGGACAAATTAAAATATTCACACGCTGAATTTAATGGTTCAATTTACTGACATTTCTTTACTTTTGTGCTCTAACTCATCTATATGAAGTATTTCATTTTATTCATCTTTGCCCTATTATTTAGCGCTTGTACACATCAGCCTGATCTGACCGGTTTTGATGCAGCCGCATTCAAGCAAGATCGTGGGGCATGCGGTGGTAAGCGAGGCCAACAAGTCGCCTGGTTAAAAGCACATAAAATGAATTTTCAGGGAGTAAGTTCAAATAATATGGATGAGATTTTGGGCAAACCTGACTTACAGCAATTAGCCGACCGAAATCAAGAATATTATATCTACTTTTTGGAGCCGGGACCCCATTGCCAACAAAAACCTTCACAAGCAAAATCGATTGCCTTTCGATTTAGTGCCATGGGTATCGCCACAGAGATTACTTTTCAAGAAGGAATCCCGCTTTGATTTATTTGCTGAACATTCCTAAGACGGAATTAGTAAAGCCAATAATAAAACTAAAAATCAATGGGGCGATGAACCCGCTGACCTTAAAGCCGGGTACATATACTTCGACCAAATACACCATTCCTACGGTAATTACTAGCGAAAATAGTCCTAGTGTCATGAAGGTTATCGGTAAACTGATAATTTTCAAAATAGGTTTAACGAACGAATTCAAAAATCCCATCGCTAGCGCTACCAATAAGGCTGTTGTAAATCCATCTACGGTGATCCCCTTTAAATAACGGGGTATAATCATGACTACTCCGGCAATAATGATGTAACGAATAATAAATCCAATCATGTTATTTCTGATGTCTTGCTTGTAATGTCTTAACTATTTCTTCTAACCCAATTCCTCGGTCTTCCAATAAAACCAATAAGTGAAAAATTAGATCAGCTGCTTCTCCTTTGAATAAATCGTCATTTTTCATCATGGCTTCAATGACTAATTCAACTGCTTCTTCGCCCACTTTTTGAGCAATTTTGTGGGTGCCTTTTTGGAATAAGGAAGCTGTATAGGATGAATCGACTGAGGCGTTTTTGCGTGATCGAATGATGTGTTTTAAGTGATCTAACCAGGCAGCATTATCTGTGTTTGATTCGTTAAAACACGTTTCTGATCCGGTATGGCATGTTGGCCCTGCTGGATTCGCCTGGATTAAAATAGTGTCTTGGTCACAATCAATGGCGACATTGACTACATCTAAATAGTTTTCAGATGTCTCTCCTTTGGTCCATAAGCGATTTTTTGAGCGGGAAAAAAAGGTTACCCGTTTTTCTGCGATGGTTCGGGCATAGGCCTCTTCGTTCATGTACCCAAGCATAAGCACTTTTAGCGTGCTTGCATCTTGAATGATGGCAGGGACTAAACCTTTTGAAAAATCTGGTTGTACACTCATAGGGGTTAAATTAGTATATCCGCATGGGAATTCCTTTGTTCACTAAGTATTTTTTCAATTCGATAATCTCAATTTCCTTGAAGTGAAATATGCTTGCTGCCAACCCGGCATCAGCTTTTCCTTCCGTGAAAACCTCATAAAAATGTTCCATGGATCCTGCTCCACCTGATGCAATGATTGGGATTGAAGATTGCGCAGAAACTCGACTCGTTAGGTCATTGGCAAATCCAGCCTTTGTCCCATCGGCATCCATGGATGTTAATAGGATTTCTCCAGCACCCCGTGATTCGACTTCTTTGGCCCATGCCATGGTTTTAATTTCCGTAATATTCCGGCCTCCATGGGTATGCACCCAATCATTTCCTTCCACAAATCGAGTATCAATGGCAACAATAATACATTGTGATCCAAATTGTAAGGCTAATTCGTCAATTAATTCAGGCCGCCGAACCGCCGAGGAGTTAATAGAAACCTTGTCCGCACCAGCATTCAATAAGGCTGAAACATCTTCGATGCTACTGATTCCACCACCAACAGTAAATGGAATGTTGACATGACGAGCCACTTCGCGCACTAAGTTGACCAAAGTCTTCCGATTATCCACTGTGGCCGTGATATCCAAAAAGACTAATTCGTCTGCCCCTTGTTCCGCATACAAAGCCCCTAGTTCCACAGGATCTCCCGCATCCCGCAAATCCACAAAGTTGGTCCCCTTCACAGTCCGACCTTCTTTTATATCCAAACAAGGAATAATTCGTTTCGTTAGCATAGAGATTCTTTGGCAAATGTGGCTAAATCTTCAAGTGTAATGCGTCCCTCGTAAAAGGCTTTGCCAACAATCACACCGAATAAATTCATTTCGCGTAATTGTACTAAATCCGGTAAGTTGGCAACTCCACCACTCGCAATGATGTTTAATCCAGGGTTATTTGCCTGGATTTTTTCATACAAATCAAAGCTCGGTCCTTGCAATAATCCGTCTTTCGCCACATCCGTTGAGATAACATATTGCGCACCCGCCGCTTGGTAGTCGGTCAGGAAATCAAAAATAGAGATGTTGGAATTTTCTTGCCAACCGGACACTGCGATTTGTTCGTTGTGTGCGTCTGCACCTAATATGATTTTATCTGTTCCGTATTTTTTGAACCAACCGTGCACGAGTTCTGGATTGCGAACGGCAATACTTCCTGCGGTGATTTGTGCTGCACCGGCAGAAAATGCTCGGTCGATCATGGCGTCTGATTGTACCCCACCGCCAAAATCAATATGCAAGGAAGTGTTCGAAGCAATACGCTCTAAAACGGCAGCATTAATGATTTCTTTTGCTTTCGCACCGTCTAAGTCAACTAAATGCAGTCGTTGGATTCCGGCGCCCTCGAATGCTTTGGCAATTTCTAAAGGATCAGAACTGTAAACTTTTTTTTGCTGGTAATCCCCTTGCGTTAACCGAACGCATTGTCCTCCAATAATATCGATGGCTGGAATGAGTTGGAACATAGATTAAAGCGCTAAGAAGTTTTGAATAATCTTTTGACCAACTATTCCTGATATTTCTGCATGGAATTGTGCGGCGTAGAAGTTGTCTTTTTGCAACATAGCCGAAAATGGTTGCGCATAATCACAAGTTGCAGAAGTATATGGATTAAATGGTGCGAAATAAGAGTGGACAAAATATACAAATTCCTCTTTTTTAAGCCCTTCCATGAGGATATTTTCACCGTAAGCTTGAATCGAATTCCATCCCACATGCGGAATTTTCAAATCAGGGCTTACGAATCTTTTAACAGATACATCAAAAACCCCCATGCATGTCGTGTTATTTTCTTCCGAATCGCGACACAATAATTGCATGCCGATACAGGTCGCTAATACGGGTTGTTTTAAGGTAGGAATTAATTGATCCAAGCTCTTTTCGCGTAAATAGGCCATCGCCGTACTTGCTTCGCCCACTCCAGGAAAAATGACTTTGTCAGCAGATGCTATCACTTTTTCGTCATCTGTCCATTGGTATTTCATTCCAATTCGGTCCAATGCATACATGACCGACTGCACATTCCCGGCATTGTATTTGATGATTGCGATTTCCATGGATGTGTTTTTGGTGGGCAAAATGCCATGCAAAGGTAGACAAAAGGGCTTGGATTATGAAAAGAAGCGTATATTTGTTGGCCCTATGCCCCAAAACCGCCGAATTCTTCTTGAAACTCTCTACCTCATTTGGATGGGAGCCTTACCGGTTCTTTCAAGTATGTTGTTGGGCTATTTTGCCTTAGCTAACCCGAGTTTTTTTACCCATTTTTCGCTGGTGGAATTTGTGTTTTTCTGGATTAGTGCGGTTTTCATCATGGGACTTGCGTTATGCCCTACGACCTTTTTCGCTATGTTCACGGGTTATGTCTGGGGTTGGTCGGGATTATTTCCTTTGATTATCGCTTATGCCATAGCCTCCTTACTTGGGTATGCTTTGGCTAGAAAAATGAAAGGAGATGCACTCATTGAACTGATTCGTGTCAAGTTTAAAGCAGGGGATTTTCTAGATAACGTTCAGGCGCAATCCTTTGCTTGGGTGTTTTTGGCTCGACTATCTCCGGTTTTTCCTTTTGCTATTACAAATGCTTTAATGGCATTTTTGGGAGTTCCCTTACGTCAGTTTTTTGTAGGAGGCACGCTGGGTATGTTGCCTCGTACGCTGATTGCCTTATGGACTGGGATGCAGGCTGCTTCTTGGGCCAATTTGCTTAATCACCCCGAAATGGTCCGTTGGCAAGATGTCGCGAGCCTCGGAATGTTACTCATTTCCGTCATCGGGATGTTTGTGCTCGCAAAACGAAAAGCTTAATGCTTTAGGAATAGATAGAGAAAGCCCCACATTGCGGCAAGTTGGCCAATCCAAAATGAAAACATCCACATAATAAGTGCTTTTTCAGATTTGACCATCTTGATTTCTAACTCCATCAACTTTATGTTCAAATATTCCTTGGTCACCAACTCATCCGTTCGCTCCTCAATAGTTCCCTGAACTAGGTCTACAAATTCCATGGCATCTTTTTCCAAAGTGGAGTTTTTTATGCGCTAATTGATACAATTGAATTGATTTCGCTTCCATGTTTCAAACCTACAAAAACACATAAGATGAGTCAATTCGATACATGAATAATCCGATATTTATCAGTTTTTTACCAGTAGAGATATCATCATAAAAGTAATAGCTACTTGCCCAATCCAAAGAATAAACATCCATCTGATCAACTCGCGCTCCATTTTCTCAAATGCCCGAATAATAAAGTCAACGCTTATGTGGCTCTCCTCCTCAAATATGCCATCTTGCTCGCCCAAATGTAATTTGGCTCGAACTAATTGATATAATTTTCTGGAGTGTGGTTTCATGTCCTAAAAGTAGGACAGACATGCATACTTGTCAATTCGATTTATGACTAATTTAGATCGCTTCGGAATCAATCACTTGAACTTTTCCCCACAAGTGTTTGTTGGCATCAATGAACTTCTTGTGTAACGGGTGGTACAAATATTCGGATTCTTTCGCTGCATTTTCGAATACTAAAACGACAGAAAAAGTATAACTTCCATCCGTGGCTCCTTTGTCGAATTCCGTTACAATTGGTCTACCTACATGCGCCATTTGTATCATAGGTAAAGTACCTAATTGTTTTAATGCAGCCAATAATTGTGTTTTTTCGGCTTCATTGGCAGGATTTTTAGCCCAAAACAAGACATGGTGGACAAAGGTCATAGAAGTTTTTGCATTAGGTAAAATGCTGCTTGCAGCGGTTGCCATTCCGGCTTGTTGGAGGAAATTTCTTCTCGAAGTCATAATAGGTTTTAAATATTATTCAAGTCTACAATGGAAAATTTACAAAAGCAATTAATTATTACAGGTGCTACCGGTATGGTGGGGGAGGGAGTATTGCATGAAGCAATCCAATCACCCTATGTCAGCCAAATCTTGGTCATCAATCGCAAACCTAGCGGAGTGGATCATCCTAAGGTCAAAGAATATCTACTGACTGATTTTTTGAAACCAGAAGAAATGCGCGAAGCTATTAAGGGATTCGATGCCTGTTTGTTTTGCCTTGGTGTTTCCTCTGTGGGGATGAATGCTGAGGAGTATAAGCAAAAAACATATGATTTGACACTGGGATTTGCACATATATTACAAGAAGAAAACCCGAACATGTCATTTAGCTATATTTCTGGGGCCGGAACAGATTCGACAGAGCAAGGGCGATTAGCGTGGGCACGTGTGAAAGGAAAAACGGAAAATGACCTGTCGAAATTAGGTTTTGGAGACTATTATTCATTTAGACCTGCCATGATTAAGCCAACTCCCGGTTTGAAAAATGCCTTACCATTCTATAAATACATTAATTGGGTCTTTCCGATTTTGAATGCGTTCGTTCCACACATGGCTTGTACGCTAAAAGAGTTAGGCGAGGCGATGTTGGAAGTTTCTATATTTGGTTCGGATAAAAAAACCATTGAAGGAAATGATATTTTGGCATTAGCCAAGCAAATGCGTATGCGTTTGTAGCTTTTTGGCTATTTTTGTAACATACATTAAATGATAACCTGTGAATAAGAAAGTTGTACTCATGATTTTAGATGGTTGGGGCATTGCTACCAACCCAAAAGTTTCAGCTATTGATGCGGCAAAGACTCCGTTTATTGACTCATTATATTCGAAATATGCACATTCAAAGTTGGAAGCTTCTGGTGAGGCTGTAGGTTTGCCAGAAGGCCAAATGGGTAATTCCGAGGTAGGACACATGAACTTAGGAGCAGGGCGTGTGGTTTATCAGAATTTGGTCCGCATCAACAAAGCTGTTCGTGAAAATACATTAGGTCAAGAGCCTGAATTAGCTAAGGCTTTTGATTACGCAAAAAAAGAAAATAAATCAGTTCATTTCATGGGCTTAGTTTCAGATGGAGGTGTTCACGCACACATTGAACATATCAAATCTTTGTTGACTTCTGCATCTGAAGCGGGTTTGACAAATGTTTTTGTCCACGCATTTACGGATGGTCGCGATACAGATCCGAAGTCGGGCATGAAATTCATGACTGATCTTGTTAGCCATACAAAGAAAACAGGAACTGCTATTGCATCAGTGACAGGACGTTATTTTGCGATGGATCGCGATAATCGTTGGGAACGTGTGGCCTTGGCTTATCATGCCATGGTAAGCGGGGAAGGTACGCCCACCCAGGATATTTTAGAGGCTATTCAAGCAAGTTATGATGCTGGAGTGACAGATGAATTTATTAAGCCAATTATTGCTACGGATGCAGCAGGAAAACCGCTGGCAAAAATAGCTTCCGGAGATGTGGTTATTTGTTTCAATTTCCGAACGGATCGTGGTCGTGAAATTACACAAGCGTTAACGCAGCGGGATTTTCATGAGGAAAATATGCACAAATTGGATTTGTATTACCTGACGATGACGGAATACGATAAAGAATTCCAAAAGGTCAAAGTTATTTTTAATGATTCAAACTTACCTATGACGATGGGAGAGGTGTTAGAAGGTGCAGGTAAAAAGCAAATTCGTATCGCCGAAACGGAGAAATATCCTCACGTAACGTTTTTCTTTTCTGGTGGTCGTGAGCAATTGTTCAAGGGTCAAGAAAATATATTACGGAATTCGCCAAAAGTCGCTACATACGATTTACAACCGGAGATGTCGGCAGCTGATTTACGTGACGCCCTAATTCCCGAGCTGGAAAAAGAAGAGGTTGACTTTGTTTGCTTGAATTTCGCTAATCCAGATATGGTTGGTCATACCGGTGTTTTTGAGGCAGTTATAAAGGCGGTAGAAACAGTAGATTCATGTGCGGAGGCTGTTGTAAAAGTAGGATTGGCACATGGGTATTCTTTCATCATCATTGCGGATCATGGAAATGCAGATGTCATGATGAATGAGGATGGTTCCCCTAACACTGCGCACTCAACAAATTTAGTTCCTTGTATCTTGGTGGATAATGAATTTCATCCAACGCTTCAAAATGGTAAATTGGGTGATGTTTCGCCCACTATCTTGAAATTGATGGGCGTGGAACAACCAAAAGAAATGACGGGCGTTCCCTTGTTTTAAGTACAAATAGTCGACAACTGACCATTTCATAAATAACAAAGTTGGGAATTGTCAGTTTTACTATTTCTCTAATTACCTTTATTTGTTTTAAAATCATTTATGGCTAAAGTTGTTATTTTTGGTAATACCAAAACCGCCGAACTGGCTCTATATTATTTGCAGCATGATTCGGATCATGAGGTAGTTGCCTTTACAGTTGAGCAAGATTATATTAAGGAGCCTACATTTCATGGATTACCTCTGGTTCCATTTGAGACAGTAGAAGAAATTTATTCGCCAAAGGAGTTTAAATTTTTTGCGCCGTTGACGGAAAAAAATATGAATCGGGTTCGGGCTCGTGTATATGAACAAGGTCTAGAAAAGGGCTATTCATACATTTCCTATATCAGTTCATATGCAACAGTTTTAACGGATCAAATAGGGGAGAATTGTTTTATTTTAGAGGACAATACCATACAGCCTTATGTGAAAATCGGCAACAATGTTGTTTTATGGTCAGGTAACCATATTGGTCATCATGGTACGATTGGAGATCACGTTTTCTTTACATCACATGTGGTTTTATCTGGCGGATGCCAGGTAGGCGATTATAGCTTTATAGGTGTGAATGCCACCATTCGCGATCAGACGATTATAGGAGAGGGGACCTTAATTGCCATGGGAGCAAATCTCACAAAACAAAAAACAGATCCTTGGAGTATTTGGAAAGGTAATCCTGCAGAAAAAGCCGCGATTTCAAGTAAGGATATTAAGATATAAAAAAAGCCCTTCGAGAAGAAGGGCTTTTTTTATTCAATGGGTTGGTTTGCTTCGTCTACTATCACAAAGATGTCTTGTTTAGGCTTCTTCATGAGGTATTTTTCACGAGCGTATTTTTCTAATAAGGCAGGATTACCGATAACCATTCGTTTCTCCTTTTCTAATTCTTTGATTTTTTGTTGGTAAAAGGCTTTTTCGGCTTTCATTTCGCTTAACTCACTCCACAAACGATATTGTACAGTTAGATCATTCGAATCCAGGATAAACATCCAAACAAAAAGGATGCTTGTTGAAATCGAATAGAAGCGATATTGTCCCCAAAAAAGCCTTTTGACAAAATTCATGATTCCTTAGAAATTCAATCCTGGGAAATAAGCATTTGCTCCCAATTCTTCTTCAATACGAAGTAATTGGTTGTATTTAGCCATACGGTCAGAACGAGATGCAGAACCAGTTTTGATTTGACCTGTGTTCAAGGCAACAGCTAAGTCGGCAATTGTCGCATCTTCCGTCTCTCCTGAACGGTGCGACATAATGTTTTTGTATGAATTACGTTTCGCTAAGTTGACCGTATCAATAGTTTCAGTTAATGAACCAATTTGGTTTACTTTAACTAATACAGCGTTTGCTACTCCTTTTTCGATACCTTCTTGTAAACGCTTCACGTTTGTAACGAATAAATCGTCGCCAACCAATTGGCATTTAGAACCGATCAATTTCGTTTGCTCAGCCCAGCCAGCCCAATCGTCTTCAGCCATACCGTCTTCGATTGAAATAATTGGATATTTGTCTGCCCAAGTTTTCCAATAGGCAGCCATTTCCATGTTGTTCAGTTGCTTACCATCTGATTTTTTGAAGGTATAAAGACCCGTTTTCTCATCATAGAATTCAGAAGCTGCAGCATCCATCGCGATGAAAATTTCCTCGCCTGGCTTGTAACCTGCTTTTTCGATGGATTGCAATACGATTTCGATTGCTTCTTCGTTTGATTTGATGTTTGGTGCAAAACCACCTTCATCTCCAACGTTAGTCGAATAGCCTTTAGACTTCAACACACCTTTCAATGCGTGGAAAACTTCTGTACCCATACGTAACGCATGCGAGAATGACTCAGCTTTCGCTGGCATAACCATGAATTCCTGGAAGTCGATTGAGTTGTCCGCATGTGAACCACCATTTAAGATGTTCATCATAGGCACTGGCAATGTATTTGCGTTAACACCACCGATGTAACGATATAATGGAAGTCCCGCTTCTTGTGCTGCTGCTTTCGCAACCGCCATAGAAACACCTAAAATTGCGTTTGCTCCTAATTTACCCTTATTTGAAGTACCATCTAATTCAATCATTAACCGGTCGATCATGTTTTGCTCAGATACTTCTAAGCCCCATAATTCTTCAGCAATAGCTCTGTTAACATTCTCAACAGCTTTTAAAACCCCTTTACCTACGTAAACTGATTTGTCTTCATCACGAAGTTCAACAGCCTCATGGATACCTGTAGAAGCTCCTGATGGAACTGCTGCTCGGCCGAAAGCGCCATCTTCCGTTTTGATATCTACTTCGATTGTTGGATTTCCGCGTGAATCTAAAATTTGTCTTGCGTGTACGTACTGTATTGCACTCATCTTTTTATTGTTAGTGTGAATAAATGATTACGTTGTAATTGCTTAAATTGCCTTGCAAAATAACGTAAAATTTGGATAATTTCCGTCAGTTTTGTGTTTAATCATGATTATATAACCTTGTATCTCATCAAAATGAAAAATTATACTTGTCTAATCCTGTTTTCATTATGCGCTTGGTTTTCAGTTAGCGCACAAGTCGTTGATGTTGAATCCTTTTCAGCTAAAATCACTGAGTTACCCAAGGCCACCCTCTTGGATGTACGTACGTCCGGAGAGTTCGGTGGAGGTCATTTACCCAAAGCACAAAACATCGATTTTAGGTCTGCAACTTTTGCCCAGGAAATAGACAAACTTGATAAGAGTCAGCCGGTACTCATTTATTGTCTTTCGGGAGGGAGATCTGCACAAGCTGCTGAAGTGATGAGGTCCAAAGGTTTTCAAGTAACAGAGTTAAAAGGCGGATATTTGAAATGGACTACTAAAATGAAACCCTTAGAAGGGGTTCCAGCCATCAAGCATGATGCCGCCTGGAGTTTGAGTGATTTCGAGAAATTAACCAAGGAAAATGGAGCAATTGTTGTTGATTTCTATGCGAAGTGGTGCGCCCCATGTTTAAAAATGATGCCTATGGTGGATAAATTGACAGGAGAGTTTGCTGGTAAAGTAACGGTGTTAAAAGTAGAGGCTGATGGGAATCAAGCGATATTACAAGCCTATGGCATAGATGAAATCCCGAGTTTTATCGTGTTTCACCAAGGTAAAGTGATCGAAAAAACATCGGGATTCCGTGAAGAGCCGAAACTCAAAGAGTTATTTGTTCAAGCTATTGGGACCATTCAGTAGGTTGGCGATCCCATCTATGAAGTTTTAATTTATCTAAGAGATCTTTAGCTAAACCTTTCCCGTCAGAACAAGCAATGTTATTGGCTGCATGATTAATTTTTCGCATGCCTGGAATGATGGTTCCAACGTCTGGGTTTGATAAGATAAATCGTAGTGCCATTTCGGGCATGTCCATACCCTCAGGAATAAGCGGTTTCAGTGCATTCGCATGATCAACACTGGAGATAAGATTTTCAGGAACAAAATAGGTCGACCTCCAATCGTCTGCCGGGAATGTAGTGTCGTAGCTCATGGTTCCCGTTAAAGTGCCTTCATCAAAAGGAACGCGAGCAATAATGGCCACATCCAATTCCTTACATAAAGGGAAGAGTAAATCTTCGGGGTTTTGATCGAAAATATTATAGATCACTTGCACGGATGATATTTGACCTGTTTTTAACGTTTGTAGGCAGTTATTTGGTTCCCAGCGATTAACGGAGATTCCCCAGTGTGCAACTTTGCCTTCTTGTGTTAGTTTTTCAACAGCTCGTTGCCACTCATCTTGATTAGCCCATGCATCTTCCCATACGTGAAATTGTTGCAGGTCAATTTGCTCTACACCTAAGTTTTTTAAGCTTTTTTCTGTGTATTCAATAATATGATCCGCGGGGAAACAATCATTTAACAAGAAATGAGATTTAGATGGCCATGTAAAATTCTTAGGGGGAATTTTGGTAGCAGCATATATTTTAGTGTCTTGATGACGCTTGATTAGTCCACCTAATATTTGTTCACTTTTCCCTTCTGCATAGCCCCATGCAGTATCGAAAAAATTGCAGCCCATTGAAACGGCATGGTTTAATGATTTATTTACTTCTTGTATATCTGAACCTGTCCAGCCCGCAAGTCCCCACATACCGTATCCCATCTCACTTACTTTCCAATTCGTTCTTCCAAATCTTCTTGTTATCATCTTGTTGAATTAATCTTTATTTGTCGCCCAAGTTAGCTTTTTTATAATTCAATTATAAATCCGCTTAATACGTTTTTGCTTATGTTTTATTAAAGTTTAACCTTCTCTTATTGATAATCTATGCATCAAAAATATGTTTATACATTTTTTAAATATATTCAATAAAACCTTTTAATAAATGTTTTTTCTTAATAAAAACAACAATAACGCAAATAACATAAATCTTCTAATTTAAACTGATTGATTAGTCGAAATTTATATTTGCAAATGTTAATCAAGGTATGCAGTTTAATTCGACTTCAGATCCAAGTTCAATCTCTTTAGGAGCTATCAATATTCTTTCGTCTGAAATACTTTTTATACGTGGTGAAGGGAACTATTCAAATTTTTTCTTAAAAGATGGCCGTAAAATTCTTTCGTGTCACACGTTAAAGTATTTTGCAACCCTGTTAAGTGAAGACGGGTTTATTCGTCCATCTAAATCTGCTTTGATTAATCCCTCCGCTATCGTACATATCGATTTTAAGTCACAGAAGACGATTCGTTTGGTTAATGATGAAGTAATTTCAATTTCTCGGAGACAAGTCCGACCGTTAAAAGAGTATTTTCAAACGCTCGCCTAATTAATAAACTTGTTCCAATATTTTGGGCTGTACTTTTCCCATGCATGGCACCCAAATGGCAATTTTCCTCCCAATAGTTCAATTCCAATTTTTGGATTTTTTTCAACTGAAAATGCAAGTGCTTCCCGCCAATTTGGCAATTTCAATAACCATCGGAAAGGATAGGAACGTTTTTGTGCAAATGAAAACATCGCATCTTCATTGGCCTTCCATTCCTTAAAAAAGTATCCGTAGAATCTGATGTAACGAAGTATCGATTTTACTTTACGTAATGAAAGGCCACCATTCATAAGTATCGGTGCGCTAAATAATGAATCTTTTCCTGCTACATGTTCCTTTTTTAACTTGGGAGCTCCTATATAATCATATCCCTTATTACACCAGGATTGTAATTGATCATCAAATACGTAAGCATCTAGTTGGTAAATCAATATGTATTCAAATCCTAAGAATGCATGGTAAAATGCCTCACTAACGAGTAAATGATTATATGTTTTAGGACTAATGAAGTATTTGGTAGGGAATCTTACAACTTTATATGTCTGAATATATGCATCAAGGAATTCTGTATTTAATTCTTCCGGTGCTACAATTAACATGGGGTGCTTCCCTAAAACTTTTTGGCATTGACGCAGCGACATCTGCTCACTCGTCGAAAGCTTTGTCTGATAAATTGGAATAACAACCGCTACTTGTTGCATATCATTCAAATAAGTCTCCTAGTATGGGTCTCCACCATTTCCCCCCTTCAAGATTTTTATACGCACCAGCGATAGCAAATTTATATATTGGTACAATTCTTAATAAGCGATTGCTAGGCAATTGAGCGCGCATGGCATAAAATTCAAACCGATGTTGAAGTTTATGGATAACGTCAATCGGTATATTAGGTAGCGCATGAATGTATTGATACAGTGCTTTAGCATCTGCATGTTTTTTTTGAATACGCATTAACTTATCGTTTCTAGATCTAGTGAAACGATCCAATAGTGAAACATGGTGATTTTTTGCTTTTAGACCCACTTGTTGGCTTTCGTGCTCTCGGTATTGGATTAGGGGTTCTGCAATAAATCCAATTTGATTGTTTATCGCCAGCATAAGTGCCATCCAGCCGTCATGAATTAGTTCAGGAATAATCTCAGGTACAGGCAATAAGTTAGGTAAACAACGCTTTCGGATGGCCATGGTAGCACCTGTAACCACGTAGCCTTTTAAAAGTATTTCAAAAGAGCCTCCTGCTATCCATTTGGCTTGTGCTAGCTGGTTAAATTCTATTTGATTAAATGAGGTATTCCCTGTCTTTAATCCTCGCTGGTCAATAATTTGCGCATTTGAAAATACGGCATCATGATGGCTATTTGCTTGGAAATAGGTAGTCATTATTTCCACTTTGTTTGGCATCCAGACATCATCTTGATCACATAAAAATATAATCTCGCCCGAGCATTTTTGAAGGCATTGTTCAAAATTTTTGCTACTTCCAAGATTACTCGAATTCTGGTGAATAATAACGGGGAAATTAACTGACTTTCTAAATTTTTCTAGAATTTCGATTGTTGCATCGCGTGATCCATCATCACATACAACTAATTCATGTATAGGTTTTGTTTGTTGCTTGATTGAATCAAGTTGTTTGGGTAAAAATTCCTCCCCGTTATACGTACATAATGCGACTGAAATTGACTCCATATCAATAATTTACATGGGAACGTAAACGAGTTTTTTGGTTTCAAAAAATGGTTCTTCAAAGTAAGAAGTCAAGTTAATAACTTTTGTTTTCCGCTCTAGTTCTTCAATTTCTTCTTTTAAATCGCCTCCTTTTAACAAGATTAAACCATTTCTATGCGTATGAAAATGATTTGGGCTAATTTTTTTGCGGACCCAATAATAGAATGGGCTCAGGCGTGTGACGGCTCTACTGATGATGAATTCAAAATCTTGATCTACATCTTCAGCTCGGATGTGTTCGGCGCGAACATTCGTTAAACCAAGTCCTTCTGCCACGCCTTCGACCACTTTTATCTTTTTCCCAATACTATCCACCAATAAAAATGAACATTCCGGAAATAGAATGGCTAAGGGGATTCCAGGAAATCCACCGCCGGTGCCAACATCTAATATTTCCGTTCCGGGTCTAAATTGGATGAATTTGGCGATTGCCAATGAATGAAGCACATGGTGCAACATTAAATTATCGATATCCTTACGCGATATAACATTGATCTTTTCGTTCCACTCGACATATAAAGGGAACAATTGTTCAAATTGCTGTAGCTGCGTTTCCGAGATCTCAGGAAAATACTTTTTAATTAACTCCGCTTTCATAATCGAATTTCAGCTTTAAAGATACGTAAATATCATCCCTATTTTTGTCTTCTCCTGGCCTTTTTTGATTCTGATAAGAGCTTTTTTGCCTCGGTATGTTGGGCCGATTTTTTGTCGGCTTTATCTAATACCTCTTTGCAATAGCTTACGGCTAAATCAAAATTTGATTCCTGAAAAGCAATACGTGCTAGGCCAAGTACAGAGGCCCAATAGTAGCCGGATTCCATTCCATCCGTTTGCTTGCTGAATTCCAGGCATTGTAAAAAGCGTTTTTTTGCTTCGATTGAATTTTTGAAAACATATAGATTGTAGTATCCTAAAATATAACTTGCGTAACGACCTGATACTCCTTCATAGCCTACTTGATGTTTTTCAATGCGATCTAGAATGGATTTGGCTTGCTCCTCAGCTTCGTCCATTCTCCCAACCATGAATGCTGCACGTGCATGATAGCGGTGAAAAAATGGATTTTCAGGAAAATTTTCATGGGTATATTTGGCCATGTCGTATGACTTATCAGTCATATTTTCCATGGCATAAATTTGTAACAAGAAATAGCGCGCCTCTGTTCGTGTATAAAATGCTTGGTAGCTAACTTGCTCTAATTGCTTTATACCTTGTAGTTTATTGGCCTTTGGGAACAACCAAAGCACGGGCCTCAAAAGTGGGAAATTTTGCTTAATGAAGTGGTAATAGTAATTGTACAATCCATCCCCAAACATGAGTTCTGGGCTGAAATCGGCAAAATTACGCGAATACTCTAAGTACTTGAGTGCATTTTTGGCGGCTAAAGTTGCTCGAGTCCAATTCTTCCTTTCTGCATGCAGTCGGCCTTTGAATCCATAAGCTGCCGCCATAAAGAAAGCTGCTTCGGGATTTTCGGTTTCATCCCAAATAACTTCTGCCTTTTCAATACTTCTATCCATATACTCAATCAATCGATCATCGTATACTTCACTTTTAGTGTTGGGGACAATTTTCCACCACTGCATTAGGCCGAGTAGGAAATCGGGCAGGGGATGTTTGGGGTATTTAACTTTAAGGTAGTTGAATTCACGTTCTGCCTCCGGGAAGTGAAAGTTGTACATTTGATTGATGGCCGTAGTAGCTTCAATTTGCACTTCAGCTGTGAGTAGAAGCATTCCTTTGGAACGTTCTTTTTCAGCCTCTTCAGTTAATTTCCACCATTGGCCTTGCGTAGTGAAGGCCAATGGTAGAAAAAAACTTAGCAGGAAAAAATGCCTAAGATGATATTTCAATTTCATCTCCATTTTGGTTTAAGAACTTAAATTCTGTAATGCCAAATGAGGAGTCTTCCATGATGGAAATCCATGTTTTGTATTTCACAAACCAATTCATGCGAATCGATGGGAATCCTTTGGTAAAGTAAGCTGATAAGAATGGGTGAACTAACAAGGTTAATTTCTTCTCATTTTGCTTCGTCACAAGATGCTCGACATGTTGGGCAATAATCTCAGAAACAGCGATACTTGCTGTGATACTCCCCGTTCCTGCACAACTAGGACAAGTCTCGTGCGTGGATACATTCATTTCAGGGCGGACGCGCTGCCGCGTAATTTGCATTAACCCAAATTTAGTTAATGGCAAAATCGTGTATTTTGATCGGTCTCCACGCATTTCGTCGCGCATGATATCTTGGATCATCTTACGATTATCCGCCTTTTTCATGTCGATGAAGTCGATGACTATGATACCGCCCATATCACGTAAACGTAATTGTCGGGCAATTTCTTTGGCCGCTTCTCTATTTACACTTAATGCGGTAGCTTCTTGGTCTTCTTCCGAATTGGATTTGTTTCCCGAGTTTACATCAATAACGTGTAAGGCTTCTGTATGTTCTACAATCAAATAGCCACCACCGGGTAAAGATACCGAGCGGCCGAAGAGCATTTTTAATTGCTTTTCGATGCCTACTTGCTCAAACAATTTCGTTTTCCCCGTATGAAGTTTGACGATTTTCTCTTTTTCTGGAGCAACATTGTGTACGTATTCTTTGGCCTCATTATATAAATCAGGGCTGTCAACGATGACATTGTCGAAATCATTATTTAACAGATCTCGCAGCATGGAGGTTGCCCGACTCATTTCACCGATAATCCTATCAGCTGGTTTTGCATCGACCAATTTTTTAATTCCGTCTTCCCATTTCGCGATAGACTCTTTCAAGTCGCGCTCCATTTCATCTACGGCTTTTCCTTCTGCTACGGTGCGCACAATTACGCCATAGTTTTTAGGCTTAATCGAGCTCATGAGCTTTTGCAAGCGATTGCGTTCCGCTTTTGACGTGATTTTTTTCGAAATGTTTACTCCATTTGAGAAGGGAACAAGTACGAGAAATCTTCCTGCGATGGAAATATCACAAGATAACCGAGGGCCTTTGGTGGAGATCGGTTCTTTAACCACTTGAACGAGGGCTAGCTGGCCACGAGTTAATACTTTATCTACTTTGCCTAATTTGTCAATTTCCTCTTCTAACTTATAATTCTCTATACGAACGTTTTTACCTTTTTTGGTTAAAACATCACGGGTGAATTTTTGAAGGGTAGCTAAATTTGGCCCAAGGTCATGATAGTGCAAGAATGCATCTTTTTCATAACCAATATCAATAAATGCGGCATTTAATCCCGAAACCAATTTCTTAATCGTACCTAAATAAATGTCTCCAACGGAGAATTGAGGTTCCGACTGTTCAATGTGGTATTCAACAATCCTTTTGTCATGCAAAAGGGCGATTCTATCACCCTTGGGTGTAGAATTAATGATTAGTTCATTACTCACAATGTTTGACGAGAAGAATGTTCATTCAGGTATAAAACCCAAATATATAATAAGGTAAGTAAACGCCAAAAACAGGCTATTTATTGCTAAATAAAATGCCTGTTTCTGCGCAAGTATGACAATCTCACTAAATGAAATTGCTAACTGTTACTATTTCTTCTTGTGACGATTCTTACGAAGACGTTTTTTACGCTTGTGTGTTGAAATCTTATGACGTTTTCTTTTCTTTCCGCAAGGCATAGCTTTTAGCGTTTAAGTTTTTAATA
>CAZUAZ010000016.1:0-10971 GCA_964618445.1 uncultured Aquirufa sp.
TAGTGCTTGGCCTAGGAATCGTTTCCTGCCAATCAAACTTGAGCGTTCAGAATCGAGTGAATGCAGATTTAGATACGTACCGACAGCCGAATGAGCAAGCTTCCGTTTCGGATGTACAAGCATGCTGGAAGCGAGATAGCTTATTAGTCCAACTGATCGATTCCGTGCTGGTTCGCAGCAATGATATCAAGATTGGGTTTCTGGAAATGGCTGCATCTCGGGCAGATTTTGTGTATCAGCGCGGGTTGCGTATGCCAACCGTCGGTGGGGTTGTCCAACCAAGCTTACGTCGTTTTGGTAAGTATACGATGGATGGTGTAGGTAATTTTGATACTAGGTTTTCAACCAATATTACCCGGGATCAAGTTATTCCAGAGCATTTACCTGATTTACTGATCGGTGTGCAGTCTAGTTGGGAATGGGATATTTGGGGGAAATTGGCCAAACGGAAAAAGGCCAGTGCCCTACGGTATTTGGCAACGGAATCTGGGCAGCAGTGGTTAATTACCTCGCTCGTGGCTGAAGTAGCCAGTGCGTATGGACAGCTAATTGCATTAGATAAAGAAATGGATATTTTGAAAGCCAACATCGACATTCAGCGGAAGGCTTTTGAACTGGTCAAGGTGCAAAAAGAGGCGGGCGTTGTGAATGAGTCGGCAGTCCAACAGCTCGAAGCGCAGTTACTAAACTCCCGCGCGCAGGAGGGGGATGTATTGCAACAAATTACAGTGCTGGAGAATCAGGTTCGGTATTATCTAAATAAACCGGGTGCTGTCATCAAACGTTCGCCATTCCCTTTTCAATGTTCGTTGGATAGCACCTTGTTTGCGCATGTGCAGATTGATCAGTTGGAAAGACGGCCGGATATCCGACAAGCCAAATTGAATTTATCGGCCGCTTTTGAGTCTAAAGAAAGTGCCAAATTAGCCTTGAAACCATCCGTGGTCTTATCCGGGATTTTAGGTGTGCAAGGTTTTCAGCCGGCTTATTTGTTT
The DNA here is from genome assembly GCA_964618445.1 of uncultured Aquirufa sp. GTDB lineage: Bacteria > Bacteroidota > Bacteroidia > Cytophagales > Spirosomataceae > Aquirufa. The sequence goes on from CAZUAZ010000016.1 coordinate 996, forward strand.
CAGTTACCCGCTTCGATGGCGTATCAATTATTGGGAGGTATTACCACACCATGGTTGAATCGTTCGGCGATTTCTGCGGATATTTTGCGTACGGATGCGCAATGGAAAGTGCAGGATTTGGCCTATCAAAATGCGTTGATTCAAGGGTATTTGGAATGGGATACGCAGGTAAAATCGCTGGGCTATTTGCAGCGCCAAAGTCAGTTAAAGGAACGGGAGGTATTACTCACAAAAGGTGCAATAAACACCGTGGGGACACTATTTTTAACTGCAAATGCGAGTTATTTGGAGGTATTAACTGCCCAGCAAAATGCCTTACGGTCTGAATTGGAGTTACTGGAATACTCACGTAAACGCTGGACGCATGCCATCCAATTGTATCGGGTGTTAGGTGGTGGCTGGTAATACCAGCGATTCGATCACCTTGGGGAAGTCCCGGTGTTCAAGCACTTGACCTTTTTTCGCTACATCTTCCGGAGTATCACTCGGTAAAACGGGGAAAGAGCTCTGGAAGATGATGGCACCCTCATCGTAATGTTCATTTACATAATGAATGGTAATGCCTGATTCTTGCTCGCCAGCAGCCACAACGGCTTCATGGACAAAGTGGCCATACATGCCTTTCCCGCCAAATTTTGGTAGTAATGCCGGATGTAAATTGATGATTTTTTGTGGGTATGCCTGAACAAATTCGGAAGGGATGAGCCATAGAAAACCAGCTAAAATGATCCAATCGGTATGTAAGGATTGAATTTTACGCAAAACTGTGCCGTTATTATAGGCTTCACGGGTAAATAAACTACATGGAATGTGAAGGCGTTCCGCGCGCTGGAAGACACCCGCCTCTGGATTATTGCAAAAAATATGAGTGATTTTTACCTCTGTTGATCCGCTGAAATGTTCGATGATCTTTTCGGCGTTTGAGCCGGAACCGGAGGCAAAAATGACAATATTCTTCACGGGAGCTAAATTTATTTGCGCAAATTTAAGGCATATTCAGGAACCTTTCGGGATTTGTCTTAGTTTTGTTTCCGTTTGATACTTCACATATGAAAATAGGGATCATTTGTTATCCGACCTACGGGGGAAGTGGCGTTGTGGCAACCGAGCTTGGAAAGGCACTCGCATCCGTAGGGCATGAGGTGCATTTTATTACCTATACGCAGCCACCTAGATTGGATTTTTTCAGTGAGAACATTTTCTACCACGAAGTTTCTGTAGCATCTTATCCTTTGTTTGAATATCTACCGTATGAGTCAGCTTTGGCTTCAAAAATGGTAGATGTAACCGTAAATGAGCAGTTAGATTTAATCCATGTACATTACGCAATTCCGCATGCATCGGCAGCGTATTTAGCGAAACAGATCTTGAAATATAAGGGCATTCATGTGCCTGTGATTACTACCTTGCATGGCACCGATATTACGTTAGTGGGACGTGATCCTTCGTTCGAACCGGTGGTTACTTTCTCCATAAATGAATCAGATGGTGTGACTGCGGTGTCGGAAAGTTTGCGAAATGATACCTATTCATCCTTTGAAATTCTAAGTAATATTGAGGTGATTCCCAATTTTATTGATTTAAATCGGTTTCAGAAACAGCCTAAAGAACACTTTAAATTAGCTATTTGTCCTAATGGGGAGAAGCTTTTGATGCACACCTCCAACTTTCGAAAGGTGAAACGCATCGAAGATATTATTCGCGTTTTTGCCAAAGTCCAAAAACAAATTCCCGCCAAATTATTGTTGGTGGGCGACGGCCCCGAGCGCTCCGGTATGGAAGCATTATGTCGTGATTTAGGGGTAGCTGCGGATGTGCGTTTTTTAGGCAAATTGGATACGATTGAGGAGGCGCTTTCGCTGGCGGATCTATTCTTTTTGACCTCAGAGAAAGAGAGTTTCGGTCTTGCAGCCTTGGAAGCGATGGCTTGCGAAGTGCCTGTTATTTCATCCAATGCGGGTGGGATTACGGAAGTGAACATACATGGGGAGACTGGTTTTGTCAGTGAAATCGGTGATGTGGACGACATGGTCGCGAATACGATTAAGATCTTAACGGATGAAGGTTTGCATCTGCAGATGAAGGCCAATGCTCTGGCACGGGCAAAGGAATTTTCATTAGAAAAAATTCTTCCGATGTATGAGCGCTACTATGAAAAAATAGTGGGCCAAAGCTGGAAATTCCCAACCCAAAAGTTTACTGATACTGAATAAGCGTTACGGTGCTGGTGTCCGTGGTGTGGGCCAACAACCCCTTCGCTGTTTTACCTAGGGCTGGATGTAGCACATCTGGGGCAATCTCAACGAGTGGAATTAAGATAAATTTGCGGTCTTGTATCCGTGGATGCGGAAGTGTTAATTGCGCAGTATTTAGTTGAGCTTCGCCCACTAATAGGAGGTCCAAATCGATGTTTCGGGGGCCCCATGTAACTTCCCTTATCCGGCCAAAAGCTACTTCAATGGCTAATAATTGAGATAGAATCGTCTCTGGGTCAAGAGTCGTTTCTACTTCAATCACCTGATTTAGAAAGTCGGCCTGATCCGTCATCCCCCATGCGGCAGTTTGGTACAAGCTCGATTTTTGCAGAATGCGCCCAATTTTTTTTTCAATCAAGGGGTATGTCTGTTCAAAAATTTCCCGTGTATTTCCTAGATTGCCACCCAAAGAGAGGAATGCGGTCATGCTGCTGAATTTATTTGCCAACAAACTTACACATTTTTATGCCGAAGGATTATACGTTTGAGGACTTAAAGCCCGGGTTTTTATTGTTGGCCGAACCATTTCTGGACGAGCCTGTTTTTCATCGTACCGTGATTTTGTTGTGTGAACATTCGTCTTCGCATTCGTTTGGCTTAGTGTTGAATCATCCACAAGATGCAATTTTGGATTCGATTCGGGAGGAGAAGGTGATGGAGGAAATTCCGTTATATACCGGCGGTCCTGTAGACCAAACGATTTTGCAGTTCATTCACCGGAGGCCGGATCTTATTACGGGTGGACAGGAGATTTCGCCTGGCTTGTTTTGGTCTGGTGATTTTGAACAGGCGATGGAGGCGATTATTAGTCAGCAAATTGAGTTTAAAGATATCAAGTTTTTTGTGGGTTATTCAGGATGGTCGGCAGGCCAGCTTGAGCGCGAGGTGAAGTCGGATTCCTGGATGTTAGAACCGGCAACCTTGGATTATGTATTCGATGAAACGCCTGAATCTTTGTGGCGAAAGGTACTTTATCAGAAAGGTGGTAATTATCGTATTTTATCAACTTATCCGGACGATCCCTCCCTGAATTAACCTACCTTTGGCAAACCTTGGAGGATTGCCAAAGGTAAGGGGGCTTAGCTGATTCTGGCCCAGTTCGTGGTTTCCTTTCGCTGATGCATCACTTGCTCCCGTATCATCAGATGTTTGTCCATCGCAAGGTTTGGGTCACTGGCTAAAATTGCCATCGCCGTTTCTCTGGCAACCTTTAAAATTTCCCCATCCGTCGCTAAATCCGCAATCATCAAATCGATCGCTCCACTTTGACGCGTCCCTGAAATATCCCCCGGCCCACGTAACTGCAAATCCACCTCCGCAATTTCAAATCCATTATTCGTGCGCACCATGGTTTCGATGCGTTTTTTGGTGTCTGCCCCCAGCTTATACCCGGTCATTAAGATGCAATAACTTTGCTCCGCACCGCGACCCACACGCCCGCGCAACTGATGTAATTGTGATAATCCGAATCTCTCCGCACTCTCAATAATCATTATGGATGCATTGGGAACATTGACACCCACCTCAATAACCGTCGTCGCCACCATAATCTTTGTCTCATGTTTGACAAAACGAGCCATCTCAATATCCTTATCTGCCGGTTTCATTTTCCCATGCAAGATGCCTAATGGCACCTCCGGAAACGCCCGCGATATACTCTCATACCCATCCATCAAATCCTTGAAATCCATCTTCTCTGATTCCTCAATCAGCGGATAAACGATGTAGACTTGTCGGCCTTTGTCCAACTCACTCTGAATAAACGCAAATACCTGCAAACGATGCGAATCAAAGCGATGCGTCGTCTGAATCGGTTTGCGACCCACCGGCAATTCATCGATAATCGACACATCTAAATCGCCATAAAGCGTCATGGCTAAAGTCCTTGGAATCGGAGTGGCGGTCATCACTAACACGTGTGGGTGAGTCACCTTGTTTTTATCCCAAAGTTTAGCCCGCTGCGCCACACCAAAACGATGTTGCTCGTCAATGATACATAAGCCTAAATTTTTAAATTGGACCACATCTTCGAAGATGGCATGGGTACCCACTAATATATTCAGCTCGCCAGATTCTAGCCCCTCATGTATCCCCACGCGATCTTTTTTCTTTACGGAACCGGTTAATTTGGCGATCGTAATTCCTAATAAATCCGCAAATTTCTTTAACCCTTGGTAATGTTGGTCCGCCAAAATCTCCGTTGGCGCCATGATACACGCTTGCGCACCATTGTCGATCGCGAGTAGCATGGAAATAAAGCCAACAATCGTTTTGCCCGAGCCCACGTCCCCTTGGAGCAATCGGTTCATTTGTTTGCCCGACCGCATGTCTTGAAAGATTTCACGAATCACTTTTTTCTGCGCCTCAGTCAAATCAAAGGGCATGTGCTCTTGATAAAAGCTGGTGAGTAACGCAGCAGAAGCAAAAATTTGACCTGGAAATGTTTCTTTTCGAACCAAATTCTGCTTGATCAACCGCAATTGGTTGTAAAACAATTCTTCGAATTTCAGTCGTCTGCGCGCTTGACGAAGCCAGTTTTCCGATTGAGGTAAATGAATGTGGTAAAGCGCCTCTTGCTTCGAAATCAGTTTGAATTGCTGAATGATGTCCGCCGGAAGTGTTTCGCGGATATAGGGAAATGCCGTGCTCAACAGGTTTTTCTGCAAGCCAGCAATTACCTTACTATCAATGTATTTTTTCCGGAGTTTCTCTGTTAAGGGATAAATGGGCTGGAAGTTTTTCTCAGCATGCTGAACACCTTTATAAACTTCCATCTCCGGATGGGTCATCTGTAATTGCCCATTGAAACTAGTTGGCTTACCATAAAACAGGTAATCTTGGCCAGAAACCAATGATTTTTCTAACCATTTAATTCCTTGAAACCAAACCAATTCGATACATCCGGAGGCGTCACAACATTCGGCAACGATCCGCTGCCGTGCGCCATTCCCGATTTTTTCTTTATACCGAATACGCCCAATAAATTGCGCATGCTCCATTTGATCGCTGATTTCGGCAATTGAATGAACAATCGTCCGGTCTTCGTAACGAAAAGGAAAATATTGAATTAAGTCGGCATACGTAAACAACCCCAGCTCCGTTTGTAACATAGATAGCCGTGCCGGCGTCATACCGCGCAGGTTGGCTAAATCTGTTTCAAAAAAATGGGTCAAAGACATGGGGCAAAAATTTTGTGAATTTAGGTATATTTACAAAACCATTGATGCGAATTCGAAAATCGTTCGTGGCTATGTACCAATTTAATTGTATCTCATGCAAAAATTAATCTGGCTGTTCTGTTTGTCAATCCTTCCAGGTTTTGTTTTTGGGCAGTTCGAAGCCTGCTATGTTGTCACCGAGCCTAAGCTAATTACATACGCTGATCAAACGGATCGATTGGTTCCCATCGTAGTCAATGGTTCAACAAGTGCAAATTCGTATTGGGTGTGGTCCTCAAATGCAATGAATCAGCCTATTCCTGAAAAAAGTAAATTTATTGTTCAATCGACAAATTCATTTACTGGAGTAGTCGATTTGGATGTAATCAAAAATACGTACGGCACCTCCTTGTTTGATGAGAAGTTTTATATTCATCAATACATCATTAATCCAGACGGTAGTAAATCACCTTGTCCTTTACCTCCAGGCGCAACTGAAGCAGCCTCGGTCCGCGTTAAAGTATTCCCTCGCGTAAAGACTTATGAGGCCATTACACCAAACGATGACGACTTGAATGATTACTTAGAGATTGAAAATCTAGATCAATATTTGTTTGCCACCGTAAGGATTTTTGACCGCTGGGGTCAGCTCATCATTGAACGTGTAGGCTTCGATTACTACGAAAAGATAGATAAATCTAAAGCTAATAAAGGAGGTAACATGAAAGCCTTCAACGGATATTTGAATGGTAAGACATTGCCAAGTGGCGTGTATATGTATTCCATCAAGCCCGATGAAGACTATCCAGAAATCATCGGTTCCGTGACCGTCATCCGCTAACATGAAAAGTTTTTTAGACCAACACATGCAATCCGAGGGCTTTGTTGTCAGCAAAGTCGAAGACCTATTGAACTGGGCTCGTGCTAGTTCGCTATGGCCGATGAGCTTTGGTTTGGCATGTTGCGCGATTGAGATGATGCAGGCGTTTGCGTCCAACTATGATTTAGATCGCTTCGGAGTTTTTCCGCGGCCTTCCCCGCGTCAGTCAGACGTCATGATTGTTGCCGGTACCGTTACATTCAAGATGGCGGATCGGATTCGCAGACTGTACGAACAGATGCCAGAACCACGTTATGTGATTTCGATGGGTTCATGTGCCAACTGCGGTGGTCCGTATTGGGAACATGGCTATCATGTGGTGAAGGGCGTTGACCGCATTATTCCGGTGGATGTCTATGTGCCCGGCTGCCCGCCGCGCCCAGAAGCACTACTAGGTGGTGTATTGAAATTGCAAGAAAAAATTAACCGGGAAACCCTCGTGGTTCCGCAACGAATCCTAGATGCAATTAGCTGAAATACCTGAGTTGATTCGCCAACAAACCCAAGCCGAATGCAGCTGGGATGAGAAAAACGCACAGATTACTGTTGGTGCTAACGATCTCGTGGCCATTTGTGATGTGTTATGGCGCCATCCTGAAACTTATTTCGATTCATTGTCTTGCTTAACAGCCATCGACCTGGGTCCTGAACAAGGCCAAATCGAAGTGATTTATACACTCTATTCCATTCCAAAACATAAGACGATTCATTTACGTGTATTGGCCAGCCGCGACCAAGCCGAGATTCCATCGGTGAGTTCGATTTGGAAAACGGCCGACTGGCATGAGCGGGAGGCGTTTGATTTGGTGGGCGTGCAGTTTGTGAATCACCCGAATTTGAACCGCATTTTGTTGCCTGCCGACTGGGAAGGACATCCGCTACGGAAGGATTATGTGGAGCAAGAACGCTATCACGGCATTCAGGTAAAATATTAATATGAAAATCGCGGGCTTTACATTTATCCGGAATGCCGTTCAAAACGATTATCCGATCGTTGAAGCCATTACCTCGATTCTGCCCATTTGTGATGAATTTGTCGTGGCAGTTGGCAAATCAGACGATGCAACTTTGGCATTAATCCAATCAATTCCCTCCGATAAAATTCGAATTATTGAAACGGTTTGGGATGACCAGCAGCGGGAGGGGGGACGCACATTTGCGCTCGAAACCGACAAAGCCTATCAAGCCATTTCGCCTGACACGGATTGGGCATTTTACATTCAAGGAGATGAATGTGTGCACGAAAAGGATTTGCCGGCGATCCGACAAGCCATGGAAACGTATGCGACTGATGCCGCGGTGGAGGGTTTGCTTTTTCACTACAAGCATTTTTACGGATCCTACAATTACGAAGCAGTATCACGCCGCTGGTACAGACGCGAAATTCGAGTAGTCAAGTATGCCCAAGGCATTCATTCCTACAAAGACGCGCAAGGTTTTCGCTTGAATGGGCGTAAGATTCAGGTCAAATTAATTCCCGCAACTATCTATCATTACGGCTGGGTAAAACCACCGCAAGGGATGAGTAAAAAAGTGCGCAATTTTCAGCAATTCTACCATGATGATGCGTGGTTAGATACCCATGTGCCGGAGGATTTCACCTTCGATTTAGGTAATGCGGAGCGTCTGACGCACTTTGATGGTACACATCCGGCTGTGGCACAAAAACGGATAGATTCCATGCAATGGCCATTTCATTTTGACCCGGTGGCCTTGCGTCAGCGGATGAGTTTACGTCGGAAAATCCTCCAGCAAATTGAAGATTGGACGGGCTGGCGGATCGGAGAATATTGTAACTATAAAATCATTTAGGTGAAGGTTCCTGTTTTTTTTGATGCCGAACGCTTGAAGTACCCGAACACGGGATTATATCATTTTTGTCTTCAATTAGGTCAGGCAATTGCCAAACAAGGTGAACTTACTTTTTTTACCTCAAGCGATGAACTAAGTCCGCGCGTTCCCGTTCATTTTTGGCATAAATGGTGGCTTCGCCCTGCGAATGGATCGTACATTTGGCATGCGACACATCAGGATACGGAATACTTGCCTTCAGGTTCAGGAGCTTCGGTCGTATTAACTATTCAAGACTTAAATTATATACATGACAGTCGTAAATCGGAGGTAAAAAAGCAACGATTTAAGGCGCAATTACAGGCTAAAATTAATCGAGCAGATTACCTCGTATTTATATCTGAATACACGCAAAAAGATGTTCAAGCCCATTTTGAGTTGGGCGATACTCCTCAGCGAGTTATTCCGAATGGCTGTAATTTGTCGGCAGTTCCGACGAATGTGCCATACCCGGTCATCGCAGGTAGTCGGCCTTATTTATTTACGATAGGAACGATTGCAGAGAAAAAGAATTTTCATGTGTTGCCCAGTTTGTTAGTTGGCAACGATCGATTATTAATCATCGCGGGCATCACCCAACAAGCCCATTATGTAGAAAAAATCAAACAGGAAGCGCATGCTTTGGGCGTTTCAGATCGGGTGATTTTCGCCGGAGCAGTATCTGAGCAGGATAAAATGGCTTTATACCTGCATTGTGAAGCTTTTGTGTTTCCTTCTTTAGCGGAAGGTTTTGGCTTGCCGGTGGTGGAGGCGATGCACCTCGGAAAACCGGTATTTTTGTCTCAGTTTACCTCGTTGCCGGAAGTGGGTGGGCCTGAGGCTTATTATTTTACCGATTTTGCGGGGGATTCCATGCGCGAAACGCTCGCGAAAGGCTTACAAGATTATCAGGCAATCGATAAAAAACAGGCGATTCAGGCATGGTCGAAACAATTTGATTGGTCGGTGGCTGCAGCCAGTTACATGGAAGTCTATGCCAAACTCGCCGAACGCATGTAAATGTGAAAATTGTCGTAATTTGCCTCAAATTTTGAAATTACTCCTTTGAAGACTTATTTACGTTTATTGTCTTATGCCAGTTCGATCCGAAAATATGTATTTCCATATTTCGGATTTTCGCTGTTAGGCAGTCTTTTTGGGATTTTGAATTTCACCTTATTGATTCCCTTGTTGAATGTTTTATTCAACCAAGCGTCCGCGAATCAAGCTGCTTTATATCGTACACTCCCGGAATTCTCGGTTTCGCCGAGTTATTTTTCGTTTGTTTTCAATCATTATTTTTATGGGGCTTTAGAGTCTTATGGTCGTTTGGGTGCCTTGCAATATGCCTGTGGCGCAATCATTACATCCGTTTTATTAGCTAATGTCTTTCGGTATTTTTCGCAACGAATCTTAAAAACGGTGGAGGCGGATACGATCGCATCCTTGCGACAAGCGGTATTCGAACGTGCTATACGCATGGATTTGAGTTATTTCTCAGAACAAAAGAAAGGAAACTTAATGTCGCGGTTGACAACGGATGTGCAGGAGGTTGAAAATAGTATCGGTCGGGCATTCACTGCTACGTTCAAAGAGATTTTTACACTGATTATGTTCTTCGTTTTCCTGGCAAGCATGTCGGTGAAATTGACTTTATTTTCTTTAATCATTTTGCCTTTATCTGGTGGAGTTATCGCGTTAATCACGCGTCGCTTGCGCCGAGCGGCTGGAGAAGTGCAACAGCATTTGAGTGGCATCATCAGTTTATTGGATGAGACTTTTGGGGCAATGCGCGTTGTAAAAGCGTTTCGTGCAGAACCGGTGATGGATGCGAAATTTCAAGAAACGAATTT
>CAZUAZ010000016.1:11071-15197 GCA_964618445.1 uncultured Aquirufa sp.
GCGACGAGTGCACTGGACAATGAATCTGAGAAGTTGGTGCAAGCGGCTTTAGGTAATTTGATGAAAAATCGAACGGTTTTAGTGATTGCCCATCGCTTGAGTACGATCCAACATGCCGATCAAATTTTGGTGGTGGATCAAGGACAAATCGTCGAGCGCGGTACGCATAAAGAGCTCATTGCCATTCCGGATGGAGCGTATGCGAAGCTAAGCCAATTGAAATAAATGCCCCATTTTTGCCTTTTTGATTAGCTTTTCAACGAAGAAAAAGCTAATTTGCGCCCGTTTTTAACCCATATTGAAGTATACAGACATGTCAACATCATCATTAGCACAACGCATTCAAGCTTTAGAAGAATCATCTACATTAGGGATGACGAAAAAAGCGCGTGAATTAGCTGCACTAGGTCATAAGGTAATTAGTTTATCCGTAGGGGAACCTGATTTCAAAACTCCTGATCACATTTGTGAGGCTGCTAAAAAAGCAATTGATGATGGTTTTCACGGATATTCACCGGTTGCGGGTTATCCAGATTTACGCATGTCTATCGCGAATAAGTTAAAACGCGATAACAATTTAGAGTGGGGCTCAGAAAATATTGTGGTTTCGACGGGAGCTAAGCACTCGCTAGCAAACGCAATCGCCGCCTTGATCAATCCAGGTGATGAAGTGATCATTTTTTCCCCATATTGGGTTTCTTACTCGGAGATGGTGAAGCTAGCAGAAGGAACTTCCGTCATCGTTCAAGGAGCTTTTGATAATAACTTTAAAGTGACGCCTGCACAGTTTGAAGCGGCTATTACACCAAAAACAAAAATGGTGATGTTCGCATCGCCGAATAACCCAACGGGTTCTGTTTACACAGAATCAGAATTACGCGACATCGCGAACGTGGTTGCACGTCATGAGAATATTTATGTGCTCGCGGATGAGATTTATGAGTACATTAACTTCACCCAAGGGGGGCATTTCTCCATCGGGTCGATTCCGGAAATTAAGGAGCGTGTGATCACGGTAAATGGAGTTGCTAAAGGTCATGCGATGACAGGTTGGCGAATTGGTTTCATTGCAGCAGCCAAATGGATCGCGGATGGAATCGAAAAATTGCAAGGACAAGTAACTTCGGGTACTAATTCAATCGCGCAAAAAGCAGCAGTTGCTGCATTCAATGGCACATTGGATCATGCCTATGAAATGAAAGCGGCGTATGATCGCCGTCGTAAATTGGTCGTAGGTAAATTGCGGGAGATTCCAGGATTTAAAGTAAACATGCCGGAAGGTGCGTTTTACGCTTTCCCAGATATCTCGTATTATTTTGGAAAGTCTGACGGAACTACTACAATACATGATTCAGATGATTTCTGTACATGGTTGTTGAATGAAGCGTATGTGGCTACCGTAGCTGGTTCTGGTTTTGGCGCTCCTGATTGTATGCGTATTTCAACTGCCGCGGCAGATGAGCAATTAGAAGAAGCATGTGCGCGCATTAAAACGGCCGTGGCTAAATTGAAGTAATTCATATTGAATAAAACATATTGAGAAGTCAGGGCTTTTGTCCCTGACTTTTCTTTTTATATTTACTGCATGGAACTAATTTCTGTCGTTATTTTTATCCTTGGGTATCTTGCCATTGCGTTTGAACATCCCTTGAAAATCAATAAAACCGCTACTGCTTTAGTGACCGGTGTGCTCGTTTGGGTCGTCTATGCACTGGTTAGAGGACCCCATGAACTCGAGGTATTAAGTCATCATTTAGGCTCAACTTCTGAAATTTTATTTTTCTTGTTGGGCGCCATGACTTTGGTCGAATTAGTGGATGCGCATCATGGGTTTCATTTTGTCAGTCGTTTAATCAAAACGAATCAGCCCGCTAAATTAATGTGGATTACGGGTTTTATCGCCTTTTTTCTATCTGCCGTACTGGATAATTTAACGGCCTCCATCGTGATGGTGACCCTATTGCGTAAGTTAGTATCCGAAAAATCTACCCGGATGTTTTTCGTTGGTATCGTCGTTATTGCCGCGAATTCAGGCGGTGCGTGGTCACCTATTGGAGATGTGACGACGACCATGCTGTGGATCGGAGGTCAAATCTCCGCATCTGGCATCATAAAAACGTTGTTTATCCCTTCTTTGATTTCACTCATTGTCCCGTTGGCAGTAGCTGCATTTTGGGTACGTGGGCGGAAGCTTGGTTCATTTCACCATCAGGTAGAGTTGACTCCAGAAGAAGATCGCCACGGAAAAATCATGTTGGCAGCCGGTATCACAAGTCTTTTAGGCGTTCCCGTCTTTAAAACTGTGACGCATTTGCCACCTTACATGGGGATTTTATTAGCCTTAGGAGTCGTATGGATATTGTCAGAATTTTTGCATGCAGATAAAGATGATGCCGCCAAGAAGCCATATACGGTAGGACATGCCTTAACGAAAATTGATACTTCGAGTGTTCTATTTTTCTTAGGGATTTTGTTGGCAATTGGCGCTTTGGAGTCTTTTGGATATTTAACGCAGTTAGCTGTCGTATTAGAGCAAACATTTGGTAATCAGTATGTTATTGTTGCATTGATTGGTGTTGCTTCTTCGATTGTGGATAATGTGCCGTTAGTGGCTGCGACGATGGGGATGTATTCCCTGGCCGACTTCCCCATGGATCATGCCATGTGGGAGTTTTTGGCTTATTGCGCAGGAACGGGTGGAAGTATATTGATTATTGGATCTGCTGCGGGCGTTGCCGTCATGGGTATGGAGCAAATTGAGTTCGGTTGGTACGCGAAAAAAATTGGCGTATTAGCTTTGCTTGGATATGCCGCTGGGGCCTTAACCTACATATTGCTGCACTAAAAACGGACTTGAACACGCGCTGCGTAAAAATTAGGCGTGACAATCGGATCCCATTCAAAAGCACTCTGATGGAGTGCTTTTTTTAATTTTGGATACACCCAATACGCTGCTTCAGCCGAGGCAATTCCCATCGCTGCACCCATCAGCACATCCGATGCCCAGTGTTGATTATTCGCCATGCGTAAAATACCTGTGGTTGTCGCCAACGCATAACCTGCAATCGCAATCCCAGGATGTTCTTTTCCATACTCTTTTGCTAGGGTATGTGCGCCAAAAAAAGCTGTAGTGGTATGTCCCGAAGGAAAACTGTAGGGCTCGCCGTTTGGTCTCGTTTCGTTAATGACATATTTCATCGACTTAACTGTCACATAGTAGATGCCGGTTCCAAGTACAAACATCGCCAGCTGATCTTTCGGTTGGCTTTTTGATTTCAGTCCTACTAAGTGGGAACCTATGTTGATGAGCGTAGGTGTATACTGTAAATAATTATCGGCGGGAGAATGGAAATCAATTAGATGCTTACTTCGAAATTCACTTTGGGCAGTACGTGAAAAATCGTTGTAGACCAAAGCACTCGTGGTGGCTAGGGCAGCTGCCGCTTTCCATGCGCGTTTCGAGGTAGATTGACCAAATGATAACTGGCTACTCAATAAGAATAGGCAAACAAATAGCTTATTTTTCATTCAAAAGTGTTTGAATCGTCTTTTCAAATTCTTGGGTCCAATCTGTATAATAAACCCCAGTGCCTGGGCCCGAAAATCCGGTATGAATTTCTCGAACGATTCCTTTTTTGTCGATGATGAAGGTGGTCGGATACCCATTGATTTTGTGCAACATCGGTAGCACTTGTGCAATTGTTTCATCGCTCGGCGTACCTGCAAAAACCATTTCGTAATCAATACCAATCTTCTTTTTGAAATTGGCAATTTTAGGTCCCGAAACGGTGATATCGGGTGAATATTCGAAAGCCATCCCGATTACCTCGACGCCTTTATTTTGGTATTTGCGATAAAATGGTGCTAGATATCGAGATTCATCTAGGCAGTTAGGGCACCATGAACCCATTAATTCAATCACCACTACTTTGTTTTGAAAACGCGCATCGCTTAAGCTGATCTCTCTGCCATCTGGTGTGGGTAGTTTGAAAGATACCCGATCAAAACCAGGTTTTAAATAAGTTAACTTCTTCAAATCTGGAAGGCTCGCTTTGGCATCTTTTTGGGCAATCATATTACGTTTGCCTGCTAAACCAGAAAAGAATAGTCCTTCAATTTTCGACTT
>CAZUAZ010000016.1:15297-22948 GCA_964618445.1 uncultured Aquirufa sp.
GGGCTATGGTTAGATTCATCTGCCCAGAAATCAGCACTGTATTTTCCCGTGACATTTACGTTTGCTGGCGCTTTGGCGATAAATCGCTGTGTCGATCCGGCAGTTGCTTGAAAAGGGATGCGGAAGAGTGTTTTACCGTTTCTTTTTTTGGTCCAATACCCATTCATTTGATTCGGGCCACTGAGTGCACAGCTTATCTCAGAATCATATAGGTCAAAGGGTATAATTAAGGAATCGCCGCGAAAAAAGGATTCGCCTAAGTTGAATTTCTCTGCGCCATTCTGGAGGTTAATGTTGAACCGTTTTTCTGCACTACCTTTTTGAATAATAAAATTGAAAGGTAATGCTCCGCCCAAGTGGCTTAATTCGCCTCGCCAAGGGCCTATTTTGGGGTTTTGAGCGAGCGAAATTAGGGGAAAAAGGAGTAGTAGAAGAAGGCGCATGGGTGTATAATTTTCCAACAAATATAGGGTTAAATCTTGTGGACAAAAAAATAAGCGATCGAGCAGAAATTTGGTTGAACGCCGAGAGATAAATTTGTAATTTTGAATTCATGTCAGAACAAACCTATCATACCTCCGTCATGTTGCATGAATGCATCGAAGGACTCGCGATTCGTCCCGATGGAATTTATGTCGATGTCACCTTTGGAGGAGGTGGGCATTCCAAAGAAATTTTAGCTCATTTGGGGCCGGGCGGTCGGCTATTAGCCTTTGATCAAGATCCAGACGCTTGGAATCAAGCAGAGAAAATTGACGATGAGCGGTTGACCTTGATTACGGCCAACTTCCGATATTTGGAGAAGTATTTGCGATTGCATGGCGTGAAGCAAGTAGATGGGATTCTGGCCGATTTTGGCGTGTCATCTTACCAGTTGGACGCCGCATCGCGTGGATTTTCTACCCGCTTTGATGGACCATTGGACATGCGGATGGGTCCCTCCGCAGCAATGGATGCCAAAGATGTATTGAATGGGTATTCGGCCGAGCAATTGCAGCGGATCTTTGGGATGTATGGGGAGATAAAAAATGCACGTACGCTAGCGCAAGCCGTGATTCAAGCGCGGACGCAAAAGTCGCTGGAAACGACGTCGGATTTCAAAGAAATTCTTACTAAATTAGCCCCAAGAGGCAAGGAGTTTAAGTATTTCGCACAGGCTTTTCAGGCCGTACGAATCGAAGTAAATCAAGAATTGCAAGTGATTGAGGAGTTTTTAGCGCAAGCGCCATTGGTGCTTGCTGTGGATGGTCGCTTGTGTATTATGTCTTTTCATTCCTTAGAGGATCGATTAGTAAAAAATTATATCAAAACAGGCGACTGTTTTGGCAAAGAAGATAAAGATATGTTTGGGGTTGTGCATAAGCCGCTTGCGTCAGAAATTCGCAAGCCCATTACGGCAAGCCCAGAAGAATTAAAGGCAAATCCGCGTTCGCGCAGTGCCAAATTAAGAATCGCACGCAAATTGTAATATGGCTAGTTCTGTAGAAACTGAGGCAAAAGAAAAAACCACCGCTCCCCCGAAAGAGAGCCCGATGGAAATGCTCTTCAATATTGATTCTTTGACGGGTGGGCAAATGCCCATGGAGCTGGTCAAGCGCATCACATTTGTCGCTGGATTGATCTTAATTTACATTTACTACACGATGCTGGCGGAAGGTCGGATGCACCAAATCGTTACCACGAAACAAGAATTAGAAGAAATTAGGGCGGATTATACGACGCAAAAGGCTGACTATATGAAGGTTGGCAAGCAGAGTTACCTCGCCATCGCGATGCGAAGATATGGGCTTGAAGTTAGCCTAACCCCGCCCATTAAAGTAGTTGCAGATCCCGTTAAAGAATAATTGATATGGCCGCACCGAAGCGACAAAACATCCGGCAAAACATTACCTTCCGTTTTCGGATTTTCTTTATCATCATGCTAGCCGCGTTCTTCCTGTTAGTGGGAAACTTGTACAAAGTTGTCTTTATTCAAGGTCCAGAATTGCGTGAGGAAGCTTCCTCGATTTACATTAAAGAGCGGCTGGTAGACGCCACCCGCGGAAATATCTACTCAGATGATGGAAGTTTATTGGCGACCTCTTTGCCTAAATACCGGTTGGGCATGGATCCGTCCGTGTATAACAAATCAACCAAAGCTGAAAAGTTGTTCAACGCTCACGTGCGCGAGCTGGCAGAGCATTTAGCTAATTTCTTCAAGGATCGCACTGCAGATGAATATTACGACAAGATTGTTTCAGCCAAGAAAAATAAGCGGACCTATTTATTACTCAATAACCGCTTGCTCGACTTTCAAGAGCGAAAACTTGTGATGAATTTTCCGCTATTTCGGGAGAATAAAAAATCACCTGTCAAGACAGGAATTGTCTTTGATAAAGTCAATGTGCGGTATGCGCCTTTTGGACAAATGGCCTATCGGACTGTGGGTTACATGAAAGACAAAGTCAAAGTTGGTCTGGAAGGTGCCTTTGATAAGGAATTGCGTGGGATACCGGGTAAGGGATATTTTGCTAAAATGGACAAAAATACCTGGCGTCCCGTGGAGAATACACCTGAAATTATTCCGCAACGTGGCGTAGATTTACAGACCACCTTGGATGTCGATATTCAAGATATTGTGGAATTATCTCTGATGAAAGCTTTGGCAGATTTCAAGGGTAATTATGCAACGGCGATTGTGATGGAAACCGCTACTGGAGAAATCAAAGCGATGTCGAATTTGACGAAGAATGCCAATTCACCTACGGGCTATTCCGAATTTGCGAATCACGCGATTGAGGTATCCGAAAATGACCCGGGATCTGTGTTTAAGCTTCCATCTATGATGGCGATGCTGGAGGAAACCAACATGCCATTGACAGATATGGTCACAACAGGAGGGAAATACACGGTGTTTAATAGAACGATGACCGATTCACATGATTATGGAACGATCACGGTTCAAGGAGTTATTGAGCATTCCTCGAATATTGGGACGATTAAATTAATGCAGCGCGTTTTTTCACAAAAGCAGGCTAAGTATTATGACTATTTAAAAAAATTTCATTTGATCGATCCGCTTGATTTTCAAATTAAACCGCGCTACGAAAAACCTAAATTCCCACTTCCTCCGAAATGGGATGCCTTACAATACATGTGGTCTTCGGTGGGTTATTCGTCAAATTCCTCGCCACTTCATTTGTTGACATTTTACAATGCCATCGCAAATAATGGTTATTGGATTCAGCCGATTATTGTAAAGAAAGCAACGATTGGGAATGAGGTTATTACTGATTATACTCAATCTCAAAAGAAGGATAAGGTACCTATCTGCTCGCCAGAAACCTTAAAGAAAATAAAGATCATGCTGGAAGGCGTGGTAGAACGGGGGACAGGAACAAACCTGAAAGGTACTGCGTACGGTATTGCTGGAAAAACAGGTACTGCGCAGCGACGGGTTAACGGTCAATACATTAAAGGGACATACTATGTGTCGTTTATTGGGTATTTTCCTGTGAAAAATCCTAAATATACCATGCTAGTGGCCATGGATAAGCCAGAAGGAAGTTCAGAAGGAACGTATGCACGCCAGGTGACCGCGCCTGTGTTTAAGGATATTGCAGATCACATTTATTCCCGCGATATGAAGTTACAGCGTCGCTTGAGTGGATATTTGCCTGATTCATTAAACAATGCCAAACTGACGCACATGATTCATCCATTGGATCACGGAGTTTTATATTCAAACCTAGGTTTTCCAAAAGTTGAAGAAGATGGACGCTGGATGCAGTTCTCCTTAGATAAAAAAACGGTTCAAAATGTACCCGTCAGTTTGTTGCCTAAAGTCGTCCCTAATGTCATGGGGATGAATTTGCGCGATGCACTTTTTGCCTTGGAAAATCGCGGATTTAAAGTGCGTGCCAAAGGTATGGGTAATGTGATTTCGCAATCAATTCCAGCAGGGACTCCGCTTCGGAAAAATGCCCTAATGCTCATTCAATTACACTAGTATGGCTTCATTATTTGAATTAGTTCGCGGGGTAAAAGGTGCCCAATTAGTTGGTGCTGATGTTGAAGTTGCTCATTTGTGTTTTGATTCGCGTAAGGCTGTTGCCAGTAGCGTATTTTTTGCGATACCCGGAACCCAAGTAGATGGCCATCAATTTTTACCTCAGGTATATCAGCAGGGATGTACCGCCTGGGTGGTGGAGACATTGCCCACGGATATTCCAGCCGATGTCACGTGTATGTTAGTGCCCGATTCAAATGAGGCACTAGCCTTAGCAGCCGGAGAATTCTACGGCAATCCATCCGCGAAATTGAATTTGATAGGTATTACGGGGACGAATGGAAAAACGACTAGCGTGACTTTGTTATTCGAACTTTTCAAACAATTAGGTCATCGCTGCGGATTGATTTCAACAGTTCAAAATAAAATTCAAGACCGAGTTATTCCGGCGACACATACGACTCCCGATGCATTGGCTTTGAACGCTTTATTGGCGGAAATGCTTGCAGATGGGTGTACCCATGTTTTTATGGAGGTTAGTTCGCACGCTGTAGTACAGAAACGGATTCATGGGATTGTCTTTAAAGGGGCTATTTTCTCGAATATCACACGGGATCATTTGGATTTTCATGAGACTTTTGATGCATACATTAAGGCCAAAAAAGGATTTTTTGATGACCTACCAAGCAGTTCTTTCACATTGACAAATGTGGATGATAAGCGTGGAATGGTCATGTTGCAAAATACCGCGGCACGTAAATACAGTTACGGAATTTTGAACGCAGCGGATTTTAAGGCTAAGATTAAAGCCAATGTAATCTCCGGTTTACAGGTTGAATTCGATGGTATCGAAATTCACGCGCAGCTCATCGGATTGTTTAATGCCTATAATTTATTGGCGATTTATGCCACAGCCATTTTGCTAGGCGAGGATAAAAACGAAGTGTTACTTCAATTATCTACGCTGAAAACCGCTCCTGGAAGATTTGAGCAGTTGGCCGGCCCTTCGAATAAAATGGCGATTGTGGACTATGCGCATACCCCGGATGCCTTGGAAAATGTGTTGAAGACGATTCAAGCCATTCGTGCTAAACAGCAACGCATCATCACCGTGGTTGGATGCGGGGGAAATCGCGATGCAGGGAAGCGGCCGATTATGGCAGAATTGGCGGCAACGCTGAGTGATGAGGTGGTTTTGACTTCTGATAATCCACGTTTTGAGGATCCGGAGTCTATTTTGGACCAAATGGAAGCAGGAGTACCTAGCGAAGATCGCGTCAAGGTGCATCGGATTTCGGATCGGAAGGAAGCTATTTTTCAAGCGATTCGTACGATAGCTCAGTCGGGAGATATTGTGTTAGTGGCTGGGAAAGGTCATGAAACCTATCAAGATATTCAAGGTGTAAAATCTGATTTTGATGACAAGCAGGTGATTGCGGAGGCCTACTCTGCGTAATTTGATTTCGTTCTAATTTTTTGCATTTTTGTTTTTTATACTGTTTTTATAACCTGCAGGCATGTTCTATTACCTCTTCGAATACTTCGACAAGACCTTAAATATTCCAGGAACCGGCGTTTTTCAATACATCACGTTTCGCGCTTTTGCGGCAACCATCACGTCATTGGGTATTGCGGCCATTTGGGGGAAGGCTGTGATTCGTCGGCTGCAAATGCTACAGATTGGAGAGGAAATTCGCGATTTAGGTTTGGAGGGCCAAATGGCTAAAAAAGGAACGCCTACCATGGGTGGTTTCATTATTTTATTGTCCTTGATTATCCCAACGTTACTTTTTGCTAAAATCACCAACGTCTATATTGTGCTTTTGTTAACCTCAGCTATCTGGCTTGGGGCCGTTGGTTTTGCAGATGATTACATTAAAGTCTTTAAGAAAAATAAGGATGGCTTGTCGGGGAAATTCAAGATTGTAGGTCAAATCGGCCTCGGTTTAATTGTGGGTTTGACCATGTACTTTAATCAGCACATCAAGGTTCGGATATTTGATAAAGTTCAGGTGTTAGCGGATGGTTCGCAGGTGCAAACATTCACGGATTCGAAGTCACTGATGACTACGGTACCTTTTTTGAAGGATAATCAGTTCGATTACAATATGCTGTTGCCAAGTTTCATTCCCGATCAATATGTGTGGGTGGTCTATGTTTTAGTGGTTATTTTTATCATTACGGCGGTTTCCAATGGGGCGAATATTACGGATGGAATTGATGGATTAGCAGCTGGAACGTCGGTCATTATTGTATTGACCTTGGCTATTTTGGCTTACGTTTCGGGTAACAAGATTTTCTCTCAGTATTTGAATGTCATGTTTATTCCTAATTCAGGGGAATTGGCCATATTTTGTGCGGCCTTTGTGGGGGCTTGCATTGGGTTTTTGTGGTATAATGCCTATCCTGCTCAGGTATTCATGGGGGATACGGGCAGTTTGATGCTGGGTGGTGTGATCGCTACACTGGCGATTGTGATTCGCAAAGAGATGTTAATTCCTGTATTATGTGGCATCTTTTTGATCGAGAATTTATCTGTCATTTTGCAAGTGGGGTATTTTAAATACACCAAAAAGAAATATGGCGAGGGGCGTCGGATATTTTTAATGTCGCCCTTGCACCATCATTTTCAGAAGAAAAATTACCATGAGTCGAAGATCGTAACCCGCTTTATGATTGTGGGAATTATCTTAGCTGTTGTCACGTTAGTTACTTTAAAATTGCGTTAAGCATACTTATTTTGAGTCAAATTCGCCTATTCCCTCGTTCAAATTCGTTTCAAGAACAGATTCCGTTGCCTTCGTCTAAATCCGAAAGCAATCGGGCGTTGATTATTAATGCCCTTGCGGGAGGTGATGTGAGCCAATTGTCGAATTTGGCAGAGGCGCGTGATACCCAAACCATGATTCGCTTGTTAGCAGAAACCACCAACCCCATCGCTGATGTATTGGATGCGGGAACGACGATGCGTTTTCTGACAGCATATTACGCAGTAACGGGTGCACAAAAGCAAATGACAGGAACGCCACGAATGTGCGAACGGCCGATTGGGATATTGGTTGACGCCTTGCGTTCCTTAGGGGCTCAAATAACCTATTTGAAAAATGAGGGATATCCCCCTTTGCAATTGCATGGGTTTACCTATTCGGGATCGCGTAATGTATCGATTCGAGGTGATGTGAGTTCGCAGTTTATTTCCGCCATTTTAATGATTTCACCCTTGTTGCCGGAAGGGATTTGCTTGCAGATTACAGGTTCATTAGGGTCAAAACCATACATAGAAATGACGCTGGCGCAGATGCATCAGTTCGGAATTAAGGCCGCAGTAGATTGGACAAAAGGTTTAATTGACATTCCGGCGCAGGTTTATCAGTCGGCCAGTTTCGCTGTCGAATCTGATTGGTCTGGTGCGAGTTATTGGTATGCCATGGTAGCCTTGTCGCCCTTTGAGGATAGCTCCTTGGAGTTATTAGGCTTGAAAGAAGATTCGTTACAAGGTGATGCTGCGATTCGTGATATTATGTTGCCTTTGGGTGTAAAAAGCACGTTTACTGGCCGAGGGTACCTCTTGACCAAGTGTGAAGCGGTCAGCGAATTGAGCTGGGATTTTACGGATTGCCCGGACTTAGCGCAAACCATTTGTGTGGTAGCAGCTGCCAAAAA
>CAZUAZ010000016.1:23048-31859 GCA_964618445.1 uncultured Aquirufa sp.
TGGGGACATGTAGATATATTGATGAAATCATCAACCACCTGATTTATTCCCTTTTTTATCAGATTTCTGGATACAAAAATCCATTTTTTTTCGTAGCATTGTTGGAACGGTAAACGCTGCCGGGGTCTTCAACCCCGGCAGCGTTACTTTAAACACCCTTTATCAAATGAAACATATTTTACTTATTGCATTACTGTCTCCAATCTCACTTTTCGCGCAGAAAACGCTATTGTACTGCGGAAAATTGGTTGATGTGAAGGCAGGCAAAGTGCAAACTGCCTATACCATCGTTGTGGAAGGCAAAAAGATTCAAAGTGTTCAGGCGGGATATCTTCCTGCTGGCAAATCAGATCGCATCATTGATTTGAAAAACAAGACTGTTTTGCCTGGTTTAATAGACATGCACGTGCACATGGAAAGTGAAACAAACCCCAATGCGTATTTGGATCGATTCACTAAAAATCCGGGTGACGTAGCCTATCAAGCCCTTGTGCACGCAAAGAAAACATTAAATGTCGGTTTCACGACGGTGCGTGATCTAGGCGGATCGCATGTAGTCATCAGTTTGCGTAATGCGATCAATAAGGGTATCGTCGATGGTCCTCGAATTTTCACAGCAGGCGTTGCCATCGCGACAACGGGAGGCCATGCAGATGATGCCAATGGATTAAATGAGACATTTAAAAAAGATTTAGGTCCTGAGGATGGTGTCGTTAATGGCTTATCCGATGCTGCAAAGGCTGTACGTCAGCGCTACAAAGAAGGCTCTGATTTAATCAAAATCACAGCTACAGGAGGCGTTTTAAGTTATGCCAAAGATGGTATGGGGGCTCAATTCACTGAAGAGGAAGTTCGTGCCATTGTTCAAACGGCAAAAGATTATGGCTTTCGAGTTGCTGCCCACGCCCATGGAGCTGAAGGTATGAAGCGTGCGATCTTAGGTGGCGTAAATTCTATTGAGCATGGTACCTACATGACACCTGAGGTAATGGAATTAATGAAAGCGCATGGTACCTATTATGTGCCTACAATCATCGCAGGACGTTCTGTGGCGGATTCAGCTAAGATTCCTAATTATTACCCAGAAATGGTGAAGAAAAAGGCAGAGTCTATTGGGCCGATTATCCAATCTACATTTGGTAAAGCGTATAAGGCAGGTGTTAAAATTGCCTTTGGTACGGATGCAGGTGTATTTGGTCACGGTAAAAACTTAAATGAGTTTCTATTAATGCATGAAGCTGGTATGCCAGCGATGGAGGCTATTCAATCTGCTACGGTGGCGGCTGCCGATTTATTGGGACAATCAGATTCAATCGGTTCGATTGAGGTGGGTAAATTTGCCGACATTGTCGCAGTGGATGGAGATCCTACCCAGCGTATGGAAGATATTTTAAAAATGAAATTCGTAATGCGAGAAGGCAAAGTCTACAAACAAGATTAAAAAAAAAGCCCGAATGAAAATTCGGGCTTTTTTTATGTTAATAATGTCTATCGTTGTACAGCTAAGCTCTTTGATTTCACGAACTCAAATCCGCCAAACAAGACAGCAGAAAAAACGAATTGGCTTAGAATCGCATTCTTTAAGAACGGAAGTGCATTCGCATAACAAGCCACTAGGCCTGAAAAATCTTTGGCATAAACTACTGCATTCCCAGCTGAGAAACCATACCCGATGGCATCTCCCGCCCAAACAGCGAAATTAGATAGGATGAAAAATCCTAAAACAGTAGCTACATTTCCGCCGATAAATCCACCAAATGATTTGATGCGCGCGCCGATAAATGGTATAAGTGCGAGTAGGCCAACTTGCACAAAGTCGATTCCCCACGAAAAGCCATCAAAATATTGGCTGTAGAAAACGTTATTTAAAATCATATTCGAAACCCAAATCGGCAAAATTGTCCATAAAATGGCTTGATATCGATTTGAAATGTAGGCGCCTGCGAACAGTGCCATAGAAGCGATCGGGGAAAAATTTGCCCAAGCGGGATTGAATACAACTAAAAACCGGCTAGCGATTGCGAAGGCTAAAAATCCCATTAGGATCATTGTGCGCTTTGTCATTGGATATTTCTTTGTTTGCGAGGGTAAATAATTTCCAAAGGTAAAACAAAAGCCGTAATTTTACCCATTCTATTCCAATTTATGTATAAAGCGTTGCCTTCCATTGGTCTACTAGGAGGCGGTCAATTAGGCCGCATGCTACTTCAGGCCGCTGTAGATTTAGACTTACAAATCGCATGTCTTGATCCAGATGCAGAGGCTTCGTGCCATCAATTAACCCCAAATTTCCAACAAGGATCTTTTCAGGATTATGAAACGGTCTATCGATTTGGTCAGCAGTACGATGTAATCAGTATTGAGATAGAACATGTCAATATTGGGGCGTTGAAGCAATTGGAATCCGAGGGAAAGAAAGTTTATCCACAGCCGCATATTCTACAGATGATTCAAGATAAACGCTTGCAAAAGCAGTTTTTTAAGGATCATGGTTTTCCAACGGCCGATTTTGTTTTGACAGATAATCAGGCTTCATTAAGCCAACATATTGACTTTCTGCCTGCTTTTCATAAACTAGGCAAAGGGGGGTATGACGGGAAAGGGGTTCAATATATCGCGGATGCTGCTAGTGTACCCAAAGGATTTGATGCGCCTGGCTTATTAGAAAAGGCGGTTGATTTTGAGAAAGAATTAGCCGTGATTGTTGCTCGGAATCCGCAGGGAGAAACAGCTGTTTTCCCAGCTGTAGAAATGGTTTTCCATCCCGAGCAAAATCTAGTGGAGTTCTTGTTTTCGCCAGCTGAAATAACAGCAACTATCGAAAAGCAAGCTGAAAAGATTGCCGTAGATTTAATTAATACATTGGAGTTAGTAGGTGTCTTGGCGGTCGAAATGTTTTTGACAAAAGATGGGCAAGTTTTAATCAATGAGATTGCTCCTCGTCCGCATAATTCGGGACATCAAACCATTCGTGGAAATGAGAGTTCCCAATATGAGCAGCATTTACGGGCAATCACAGGTTTGCCTCTGGGAAGTACCAAGTCATTTGGTTTCTCAGGCATGCTGAACCTCCTAGGTGCGGAAGGATTTACGGGACCAGCTAAATACGAAGGGCTTGCTGATATTTTGGCAATTCCAGGTGTTTTCCCATTCTTGTATGGAAAGAAAATAACAAAGCCGTTCCGTAAAATGGGACATATTACCATTTTAGGCGATTCAAAAGACGCCATTATTGAGAAAGCAAACCAAGTAAAAAACCTAATCCGCGTGATTAGTTAAATGTTGAAATATGGTCGGAATTATCATGGGAAGCAGCTCTGATCTGCCAGTAATGCAAGACGCAATCCAAGTGTGTAAAGATTTTGGTATCGCCTTTGAGGTGGATATTGTTTCCGCTCACCGGACACCCGTAAAAATGTTAGACTACGCACAAAATGCCCAAAAAAGAGGTATTCAAGTAATTATTGCCGGAGCGGGTGGTGCCGCACACTTACCGGGTATGGTAGCCTCGGCGACTATTTTGCCGGTCATCGGAGTGCCAGTTAAATCATCTAATTCAATTGATGGCTGGGATTCTATCCTGTCTATTTTGCAAATGCCAAACGGCGTTCCTGTAGCAACCGTTGCCTTAAATGCATCCAAGAATGCAGGCTTATTAGCCATGCAAATTTTGGCATTAGCTAATGGGGATTTGTCAGCTAAGTTGGCAGCCTATAAACTTGAGTTAGTAGAAAAGGTGGAGGAGATGAGCCAACAAACTAAATCAGCGACTAAGTAATTTATGAAGAATCCATTTTCATTTTTTAAGGAAAGCTCTAGTTCAAATCTGCCAGTAATTACTTTAATGATTTTATTGGCGACTTTGGCAGGACTCGTATTCGTGGGTTATGAGCATTTTTTAGGCCCCCAAACGGATCAATTAGTAAAGGCTGAAAAGGCATTGGAAGAAGATGAGACTTATTTAGGTGATGTGGCATCGATTATGGTGGTGGATTCAACAATGGATATTGCTCCAGATTCGACCAAATCACCAGATACTTCATCTGTAGATTTAGCGCAGCAAAAGAAAGAGGCAGAAGCGGAAGTAGTTCCGGTGGAACCAGCTGTAGCAGAGCCAGCTGGTAAACCCTATAATTATGAGGCGGCCAGTGGCGAGACAGCCTCTTCGATTGCGACTCGATTTGGCTTAACGGAAGATCAAGTCAAAGCCATGAATCCAGGTGGAATTAAGTCAGGGACTAAGGTAAAAGTTAAAATTAAAGCGATGCACACCGTGGGACCAGGAGATGTGTTACGCGTGGTGGCTGAAAAATACAAGGTTTCGAAAAAGTCGCTTATGGAGGCGAATAATAAGAAAGAAGACATTACACTGCGTGGCGAGCAGCTGGTGATCCCGATCAAATAATGCGTTGTTTTCTTTTTGTTGGGTTACTTTTATTGCCTTGGTTTAGTCAGGCGCAAGTGGATTCTACTCAGATTTATTGCCGGGCTCAACCGGTTTCTTCCCTTGGAATTCTGGATTTACTCGCCATGTATCGTCAGCGTGACACCTTACAAAGTCATGGCGCTTCGGGGCCTTTACGATTGCAGATTAATGGCCTTGAAGTCATGCCCACCGATTCAGTTGCTAGACGATATGTCGCGAGTTTAGATGCCGATTATCCGGCATTGGATTCATTGTGGTTTTCGTATTTGCAGGCTGATGTTCAGGCTTTTGCAGCACAAAAAGATTCGTTGATGTTACATTTGCGCTCCAAAGGCTGGTCGGCCCGCTATGTTCAAGCGATCCGAAACCTCAAGCGACAGCAGCAATTGAAGGCAACGGGTCGGTCTCAAGTTTTGCTTTCCTTTCATAATTTTAATTTAGCGGCGGATGTAGGGATTTATTCACGAGGCCGGTATTTACGTCGAAGTCCGCGGTATACGCAGATGGGGCAGGAGGCTAAATTACTAGGATTGTATTGGGGAGGAGATTTTGTAGGCTTTCCGGATCCGGGACATGTGCAGCGGTTTGCTAACAGTGCTGCTTTGGTTAGGAAATATCCATTATTGGCCTTTGAGTTTGAAAAATTTCGGGATCATTATGCGCGTATTTATGTGACGGGTCGAACAGAGTCTGTTCAGGATACGAAAAAATTGTTGGTGACCTTAAATCGCCTAAAATTAGGCCAAATTTGTGCTTGTCAAGTGGCGCGCATTCCACCTCAAAATCAGTCGCATACCGAAGCAGCTTCAGTGATGGCAGATTCCCGAGCAGGATGGGTTTATTTACAGCCGCGAGGCGAAAATGGGTATTATTATGATTTAGGTCGCTGGGAGTTTGCGTCTAAAAAGTAAAGGAATAACCGCGCAAAAATTCGTCGATTTTCATTTTTTTCTTGCCTTCCATTTGCCATTCTAGAATCTTGATGTAGCCATCAGCACAGCCTACGCGCAAGTATGTTTTTTGGTCGGAATCCCAAATTCCAACACCTAAATCTGGAATGATTTCAGGGTGAAATTCTACCTGTAAAACTTTGCAGTTTTTGCCTTGAAATTGCGTGTGGGCACTTGGGAAAGGATTCATGCCGCGTACCAGGTTAACGATTTCTTGTCCGGATTTAGACCAATGGATTTGGCCCGTTTCTCGGTGTAATTTGGGCGCTGCTTTCAGTGGACTACTTTCGTCTTGTGGTTTCGGATGGATGTCGTTAGCTTGGATGGCTTGTGCTGTTTTGACAACAAGTTTGGCACCTTTGTGCATGAGACGTTCATATACATCACCGGTAGTGTCCGTTGGCGAAATCGCTTCTTTTTCCTGGAATAATAAATCCCCTGTATCAATTTCATGCTGGAGAAAGAAAGTGGTAACGCCTGTTTCAGTCTCGCCATTGATAACTGCCCAATGAATCGGAGCGGCGCCACGGTAATTGGGCAATAATGAACCGTGTAAATTAAATGTGCCTAATGGAGGTAGGTTCCAAACCACTTCGGGAAGCATGCGAAAGGCGACAATAACTTGCAGGTCGGGTTTGAATAATTTTAATTCTTCGACAAAAGCAGGGTCTTTTAGCTTTATGGGTTGAAGAATGGGAAGACCTTGGGTTTCGGCGAATTGTTTGACAGCGGAGGATTGTAATTGCATGCCACGGCCGGCAGGTTTGTCGGGTGCAGTGACAACAGCTACTACGTTGAAATTGGCCTGAATGAGTGCCTCTAGGCTTGCAACCGCGAAATCGGGGGTGCCGAAAAAAACAATGCGCATCGTGTGATTGGAATGGAAAAAATGTTTTTTGGTATTCGGAAACATTTTTTGTTTACCTTTGTGATTCAAAAAAAACTGATTACGTGTTAGTTAAACAACATTTATTTTAGTTCTGAATCCGAAACAAAACTACAAATATTTTAAGTAGAACGGTCGGAGGCCGTTCTATTTTGTTTTTAGATACGTTTAAATAAAACGCTTAGTTATGGCAAATTTTCAATATTACACAGCAGAGGCTCTCGATAAATTAAAGGCAGAATTGCATCACTTGAAGATTCAAGGACGCTCTGATATGGCGAAACAAATTGCGGAGGCAAGGGATAAGGGTGATTTAAGCGAAAACGCTGAATATGATGCGGCCAAGGATGCACAGGGTCTTTTGGAATTAAAGATTTCTAAATTGGAGGCAGTAATTTCGAATGCACGCGTATTAGATGAATCTACGATCGATGTGACCAAAGTTTCGATTTACTCTATCGTTAAAATTAAAAATACCAAGACGGGCATGGAAGTAACCTACACGATCGTTTCTGAGGAAGAAGCTGATTTGAGAGCAGGTAAAATTTCGGTGTCATCTCCATTTGGGAAAGGCTTATTAGGCAAGCATGTAGGGGAGAAGGCTGAAATTCAAGCACCAGCTGGTACGATGGAATTTGAAATTATGTCGTTGACACGGTAATACCAAATTGAATTTGATTCAATCCCGGCCCATTGGATCGGGATTTTTTATTTTCGTTCGCCAAAAATTGCTGATCCCACGCGTACCAATGTTGAGCCATGTGCTGCAGCCAATAGGTAGTCGCCTGACATGCCCATGGATAGTTCTTTCCAGTTGACTAGGCCTGTTGACTCCCCGATTTTTTCTTTTTGAAGTTCTTGAAAAATAGTTTGAAGCGATTGAAATTCGCGCGCTATTTGCGCTTGATTGCTTGTGAAGCTCGCCATACCCATCAGGCCTTGAATGCGAATGTTTTCTAATTCAGCGAATGATGGGTCATTTAGAAGATCGAAAAGTTCCCCTTTATCTAAACCAAACTTAGTTTCTTCCTGCGCAATGAACATTTGAAGCAAACAGTCGATGGTGCGGTTGTTTTTTTTCGCTTGGGCATTTATTTCTTTGAGTAGTTTCAGGGAATCTACTGAATGGATTAGGTGAATAAACGGGGCGATGTATTTTACTTTGTTGGTTTGCAGGTGGCCGATTTGATGCCAGCGAACATCTGCGGGTAGTTGTACTTGTTTTTCTACCATTTCTTGCACGCGGTTTTCGCCAAAATCCAATGCCCCCGTTGCATGTGTTTCAAGTAGTTCGCTGATACTCCGCGTTTTGGTTACCACGATAAGTCGGGTTGAAAACGGTTGAAGTTCGGCTTGGATACGTGAAATTTCGCTAGCGATAGACATGTGGATGAGTTGAAAATTGCAAAGTAAAATTAATTTATTATTTTTGAATTCAAGGCGTAGCCTAAACTAAGGAAATATCTGTGACAAATTCCGAATCCATGAGTGAACAAGAGAAGCGTATGCAGCGAACCATATGGCTATTATCCATATTGGTTATTTTGCTGGGCGGATCCTTGGCACTTACGATTTATCGTCCTGCCTGGTATCGGTTAGATTTTAATCATGAAATTTTCGTCGCCAATGCGCAACAGCGGTTGGATTCCATTTCGAAGCAATTGCAGGTGCGCATGGTTCAAATCAAAAAACTGGGAGGACGTATCTCTGAATTAGAGACTGCGCGTTTGCGTATTTTGGGAGATCAAAAAGAATTGAAGGAACATCCAGAAATAGATGAAGAGCAGATTGAAAAGAAGCTTGCTTATTACCTGAAGCTTTTAGGTCAAAAAGATCAGGAAATCAAGAAATTGCGTCGGGAAAATGGAGTTTTACTTGCACGAAATGATTCATTAAGTCGAGAGGCACAGCTCTTGAAAGATGGCTTATCGAATGTTCAGAAAGCGTTACGGGATTCTAGTTTGACTTTTGGTGTTAAACAAAAAGAATTAAATGAGCGCTCACGTGTGCTTGAAGTTCGTAATCAAGAATTAGCGGAAAAGGTTACCGTTGCGGCTGCTTTACGTGCAGAGGGTGTTAACGTATATGCTATTTCATCACGAGGAAAGGAATCTGGGGCATCTAACCAAAAGGCAAAACGGATTGAAAAGATTCGGGTTGTGTTTCATTTACAAACGAATCCGTTGGCCAACAAAGAAATTAAGACAATCTATTTACGCATTATTGAGCCCACGGGAGTTACGTTATCAGATTACGCGTTGGGTTCTGGCTCAATCATGTTTAAAGGGAAGGAGCTTACGTACACCGCTAAGCAGCGCATTTTTTATGAGAATAATCACCAGTCGGTAGAGTTTATTTATGCACGGCCAAATGCTTACCGCGAGGGTAGGCATGAAATTGAGTTGTATGCAGAAGGGTTTTTAATAGGATTGGGCTCGTTCGAAGTTCGATAATTCATTTTTATTTCTTGTAAGTTTTTGATTGTTACGTATTTTTCATACTTTTGCAATCCAAATTTTTTTTAAGTTTTTAAACAACAATTTTGTATG
>CAZUAZ010000017.1:0-1907 GCA_964618445.1 uncultured Aquirufa sp.
CGATTCTCAGCTCCCTCAAAAGTCAATTTCTGCTGTTGGACCATTTGCGTCAACAATAACGAGCCACTCTTAACGGAAATTAGCTCTTGTCCTGCCAGTGATTTTTGAATTGTTTCCAACACGGAAATAACCTGACTAATGGCTTGGGTATCTTCATCCCACTCTTTGGCAGGAATCGATCGCAACATCTTGTCAGCAATGAATTGAAAATCAGCTAATAAGTCATTGAAATCACCCATTTGAAAAACCCGTTTCCAAACAGGTTCTGAGGCAATTAAAGTAGCTAAATCCGTATTGACCGCATATAGCTTATGTTTTTCATAAAAATCAGCTAATCCCTTTTTTAGCTCAGCCGTTTGTAGGTATTGACTTAACGGATGGGCCATAAATGCACGAAATTGTGCCATCGGGATTCGACCATCCGCAAACATTTTCTTGATCTTAAACCAAGCCGCCATCCACGAAAAAATAGCTGTTTTCTTCAGCGAATAACCCATCGTGATATTTAAGCGATCCTTAAATTCACCAATGAACAATAAAACCTGATCTAATAAACCTTCATCCGCTAATACCAACGCCACTTGTTCATCCGTACCGTGTGCTGCTTGCCATTTCCGAATCGTATCCAATGCAATGAACACCTGAGCACTCGGATTAGCGGTTCCAATAAGTTCAACCCGCTTAGGCTTCTCTAATAAATCACGCTCCATCCATTTGAATGGACCACGTGATAAATACGATGGAGAATCTGGTTTGGCATAGTCCCGAAGCCAATGACCCGCCCGATGATATCTATTTTCAATGTAATAGGCGTCCGCATCCCAAATGGTTTCTGCCAAATTTTGACGAATCAACAAGCGAATAATTTCTTCTTCCGATTTGGAGAGTGCGTTAAAGCCAACAAAATAGATTTTCTTATACGATTTGGCTAATGCTTTACCTGAAACCAAGCGATTCACTAAGTCCCGATAGGCCATTCCACGATACGCTAAGCCAATATCTGTTAATCGGGTTTGCAGCCGGCCGTACACCTCCAACAAATGATCGTATAATTTAAAATAGGCCTTGGTGTTCTTGGTAATGTACTTTTGCGTATCCTGCTCCCCGTAGGTTTCCCCCCAGCGTTCCAGGGTTTTGACCTCGGATAAGAAAGCGAACATTTGGCGTGGGTCAACTAAATACATGTCGATGGAATCAAAATCCTTCAACATCAGCTGGCCCCACGAAATAAATCGATCAAAATCTACTTGCCCATCTACTTCCTTGAAACAGGCAAATGCTTCTAAAAGTAATTGAACAGGGTCCACTAATTCAGACTGGGTCATTTGCAACGCAAACTCCTCAATGGTATGAAAATGTGGCGCCAAAAAAGGCCGGTCACCTAAATAAGCTAACTCTTTTTTAAGGTATAAAACGCCACGCTGGGAGGGCATGACCACCGCAATATCTTGCAGCTCATCTATCCCATGTTCCGCCCACAAATGCTCCGCTGTCTTCCTTAAAAATGTCTTCATCAACCTACAAATTCCCTTTTTTCATCTCTTTTACGGCATAATCTACAGCACGTGCTGTCAGCGCCATGTAAGTCAAAGAAGGATTCTGCGTGGAAGTTGACGTCATACATGCGCCATCTGTTACGAATACATTTTTAACCGCATGCATTTGATTCCACTTATTCAACATCGATGTTTTCGGATCTGCGCCCATACGCACCCCACCCATTTCATGAATATCTAATCCTGGCGCTTGCTTTGAATCACGGGTACGAATGTTCGTAAATCCAGCTTTGGTGTACATCTCCGTAAATTGCTCGATAAAATCCTTTACCATTTTATCGTCATTATCATCATAGGAAACATCCATGTGCATTAATGGCAAGCCATGTGCATCTTTCTTCGTTGGATCCA
>CAZUAZ010000017.1:2007-22068 GCA_964618445.1 uncultured Aquirufa sp.
GCATTCGAGCTAAAGTAGCCACCATACGGACAGCCGCGTTGGCATAAATTACGACTCATGCAACGACCACGGCCTTGTTGGTAATGTATCTCCCTCGGCTCCGACAAATGTGCGCAACGCGCCACGATTACGTGACGGTCTTGATACATCCGTTTAACTTCTTTTTGAAAGTGTTTTTCCACACATGTTAACTCGTATGGCGGTAAAAAATCCCCATCTGGCAAGGAATCTAATCCATCTTTATTGCCTGAAATACCG
This sequence comes from uncultured Aquirufa sp., assembly GCA_964618445.1. Taxonomy (GTDB): domain Bacteria; phylum Bacteroidota; class Bacteroidia; order Cytophagales; family Spirosomataceae; genus Aquirufa. The sequence continues at coordinate 2,266 of CAZUAZ010000017.1, forward strand.
GCAAAGTTTTCCACATATGCATACCATGGATCAATATCCTTGTAGTTAATCGGCCAAGGTGTAGCAAATCCATCACGTGCCGGACCATCAAAATCGAATTGCGACCAGCGTTGCGTTTGGCGAGCCCAAAGCAAGGATTTACCTCCTACTTGGTAACCACGAATCCAGTCAAATGGCTTGTCTTGAACATAGGGATGCTCGGCGTCCTTCACCATAAAATGCTTCGCATCTTCTTTAAATGCATAGCATTTACTTACAATAGGATTAGCAGCAATTTCTTCATTCGTTAATCGACCCCGATGTTCAAATTCCCAGGGACTCATCAGGGTAGTTGGGTAGTCTTCATTATGTGTCACTTTCCTACCCCGTTCCAACACCAGCGTTTTGATTCCTTTATCACAAAATTCTTTGGCAGCCCAGCCACCCGCAATTCCTGAACCGATGACGATTGCGCCATATGTTCGCTTTTCAGCATGCTTTAAAATCTCCATCGTCTATTTTTTGACAGGTACGCACGGATTCCAAAAACCGGGTGCCATTTGATAATTTAAATGATTAACTAATACATATTCCGTGGTCGTATAGCCCTGAATCGTTAAACCTTTCAAGGTAGCCATGGCCTTTTGTGCATCCGCTCCAAAATGTCCTTTTTCTAATAGAAATAAGAATTGCTCCTTTTCTGCCGCAGTGGCGTCTGCAATGGCATGACCATTTTCAGTTTGAAACCAAGCAGGAATTTGACCTAAAACTTTTTGAAAGGTTGATTGAGCAGCTGGTTCGTAACAATCTTTGAGCATCGTTTTGACAAACGCTGGAACACCTAGACTGACAGCTCCTGGAATTTTTGATTCTGGAATGATGGCTCCCATCCATAGGTTTAAGGATGCTTCATCGATAGCAGATAATGCTAAGGTACTTCCAGAATTTTGTGCTGATAATGGGTAGGAAACTACAGAACCTAAGGTGGCTAAGGCCATACCTTTGATCCAATCCCGACGAGTAGTAAAATTCATGTTTAATAGGATATAATTATGCCTACAAACATATCAAAAATTAATCAAATAAAAGCCACTTAACCCCATAGGCAAAACTTCTTCGCATGGCGGGATATAAATAAGCCACATAATGATTATCCGTAATTAAGCCCTGCGCGGCATTGGCATATTTGAAAAACAAGCGAACCCGATTGATACGTAAACTTAGATAAGGATCCACCTGTACGAATGCGGGTAGTTTCACTTGATTCTGTAAGTGAAATTGCTGGGTCGCCGGCATGTAGGCATCACCGTAATAGGCCGACAAATAATGTGCGTCTAGACCGATTTGCACATACAGGAGTTTCTTGTATTGCACATTTACAGCTAGATTCGCATTTGCAGCCAAATTCGGCATACGCATCACATCAGGTCCCGTCAACGTATTAGCGAAAACATTGGAATTCCAAACGAAGCGCCCACGTTCCCCACCCCAAGCTAATCCCGTACGAAATACGCCGAGTCCCTTAGACTCTTGACGCACATTGGCCAAGCTATCAAAATACACCCAATTCCCAATTCGCTGAATTGTAACCGAGGGTTTAACATACATTTTCGCATTTCCGATTGAAATTCCACCTTCCAACTGATCAAAAGAAATTTGATCCAAACCTTTATCCCATCGGTAAGAGGAATTATACATCCATGTTTGCGCAATACTTGGACTCGACGAAGTCCGCTGGGCTTGCACATAAAACCATGGCGACTCAAACTTAGCCTTTAATTGATAATCGGATCCGATCAAATATTCCCCCTCAGCGGTAAAATCAACGGTTTCAGTGAATTTTTGATGCAACCAAAGACCCACATAATTTTCAAGTCTGTTTTTTGTCACCTCAGTCAGCGGATTACGAACTGACCAATAGCGCTGACGCATATGCGCACGGTACGTAAACTTCCTAAATACACCCTTCAAGCCTGTTTGATGACTGAAAGACTGCCAATTATTCTCGTTATACAAAGAATCTGACTCGGGTGCTTGAATGTAATTAATGTACGTTTTAGGGTAAAAACGTTTCCCTAAATTATTCTCAAAATCTAAATCTCTGAATTTGACTTGTCGGCTTTCCACATCCAATCGCTGAAACAACTGCAATCCCTTAAATCCAATAAATTCCTGGTAGACATGAAACTTCAAAAACTTATCTTTTGTCTGCGTCTTCGCAGCTGTCAAAAAAGCGGTATTATCCACATACTTCAGCGCTTGAATGGGCGTCAGGTCATTAATTAATATGATTCCACCCTGATCATTTACAGCGTGATCATAGTAATTTATGTGAGCTAAAATTCGATAGCGATCAGAACGGGAACGGTAATTGGTATGCACTAAAAATCCCCACTGCCCTGTCAAATTAATATTGCGTGCTTTAAATGCATCATCCGTAAAAGCTTTGTCGGAAACGATACGTTGTAATTCAATGCCAACATTCCATAGTGAATCGATGTTTCTAGCAAACGAAAAGTCTAACCTTGTTTGACCACCGGCTCCGTCATTAAATTCAACAGCTGAAAAAGGGGATTTGGTATTGATATAACGAACTTTTTCAGGAGTAAATGCATACGTAGCATAAGCATTATAGCCTAATTGCGTGCCTAAGGTCGATGTAACCGGGGTAAAAATGGACCGCGTGGCCGTACCATCCGAACCTAAATTAGCCTGTAAAAACCCACTGCGCTCTTGAAATAAATAACGATGAAAAAGATGTAAGGTCGTATCAATGCGTCGCTTTTGAATCTGACTATCCATCACATCTTGCTCCAGAAAATAGTGCATAGATTCCGGACCATAGATTTGCTTCGTAGAATCATCCAGCGCAGCTCTTCCTGACTTTTGAGGTCCTTGCGTTTGGGTAGTTGGCCTCGTATTCGCCGCTGGAAATCCTCCATTCGGATTCATCCCCCCGTTTCCCATAGGATTATTGGGGTTAGGAAATTGACCTATACTTTGAAAGGTAATGAGACCGAAAAGAAATACGAGGAATCGAATTTTCACGCCGTAAAGGTAGCTATTTTTTAAGATTAAGCGGAACCAGAGAAGTTAACCAAGCCCAAAACTCAGTTTCTTGATCTAAAAATTCCATCTGCATGGGCAAATAAAACAACCGTGACTGTAGTGCCGGGTAGCTCCCTACATGCTCCTCCATCCGCACATAATCTTTATGGGTGGTTAATATTCCCGCTGAAGGATGTAAGCTAGCCGCCACATGCTCCCAATATTGATAATCAGCTTGCTGAAAAGCGTAATGATCTGCATAGGTTTCCTGATTCAGAATATCGCCAAACTTTTTCGCCGCTTTGAAAAAAGGCAAAGGATCCGCTATACCGGCGAAAAGATGCCAAGCAGAGATGTTTTTTGCATTGTTTCCAACCGGTACCCCATAGCCAACTTTAGTAAAGAAAACGGGTAAATCAAATTGTAAGAATGGCTCCTTTTGGGCTTCGCTCAAAACATCTGGACAACGATTTACAATCAACGCATGCGCTCTTTTGATCCCATCCGCAGACTCCCGCAAGCGCCCCAAGGGCAATAATTTATCCGAAAAAAATGGCTTAGAAAAGGTGGTGCAAACTAAATTCAAATCAGCCTTCAAAGCACGATGCTGAAATGCATCATCTAATATAATGGCATCCAAATCCTTCATTTCTTCAATGCCTTTCAATCGATTCTCACAGACTGCAACTGATAAATCAGCAAATTGACGCTTATAGGCTAGTGGTTCATCGCCCACAGTAGAGGCAGTTGAATCAGCATCAACCCATCGAAAACCAGATGTTTTACGGCCATAACCCCTACTCAGAATCCCAACCGTACCCGAAAATTTCCAATGTGTAACTAAGTACGTAACTAATGGGCTTTTGCCGGTACCGCCCACGGCTAGATTGCCTACGACCAATGTAAATGGCTTCGTAACATGCGTGGATGAGAACACACCTCGATCATACCATGTATTTCGCAAGCGCGTGATTGCGCCAAAAATTCCTGCCAATAATCGAAATACCCACTTTTTCATAATCGGCCTAAAGCTAATAAATAATCTAGGGAGGGGCAAAAATGCCACAAAAATAATAAATTGCAACATGATTCAATTGCTCAGCCATCCCCTACAATTCCATTTCGAAGCAGGTACATCGCGTGGGGTACTAACACAAAAAACGAGCTATTTCATACAAATTGAACAAGATGGGAAAATTGGCCTAGGCGAAGCCGGACCATTGCGTGGCTTAAGTCCAGAATTTGAAGAGGATTGCCTACCTGCATTTCAAAAAGCCATCGCGACAATCAAACACCTACCAGAAAATCCAGAAGACATAGACGCATTGGTGCAAACCATCCCATTTGAACAGCCCTCCTTTCGGGCAGCACTTGAAATGGCCTTGCTAGATTATTTTCACGCAAAAGATGGAGTATACTTTGATAATTCATTCGCACGAGGTGTATCAAGTTTACCAATTAATGGCTTGATTTGGATGGGTAGTCCTGAGTTTATGCGCCAACAAATCGCAGAGAAACTCGCAGAGGGTTATGCTTGTCTTAAATTAAAAATTGGCGCCATTGATTTCGAACAAGAAATCGAGATTATTTCAGAGATCCGTAAACACTTCTCGGCAGCTGAATTAACCATTCGGGTAGATGCTAATGGTGCATTCTCGCCTCAGGAAGCCCCGTCAAAATTGGAAAGACTCGCAAAACTTGATATTCATTCCATCGAACAACCGATACAAGCAGGACAATGGAAAGCGATGCGCGCGATATGCGCCTTGAACATTTTACCGATTGCCCTCGATGAAGAATTAATTCAGGTTAAAGACTCGCAGGCACTAATAGAATCCATACAAGCACCTTACATCATTTTAAAACCAAGTCTTTTAGGTGGATTTAGAGCTAGTAACGCATGGATTCAAGCGGCCGAAACCGTAGGAACGGACTGGTGGATTACCTCGGCATTAGAATCTAACATTGGTCTACAAGCAGTAGCGCAATTTACAGGTGAATACCGAAATCCACTCCCACAAGGTTTAGGTACCGGAAAACTGTATACAAACAATTTCGATTGTGGTCTTTCCATTCAAAAGGGGCATATTTATTCCAATCCACATACCAAAAGAACAAATCCTTTTGCCTAAATTTACGGCATCATTTTAAACATTGAATTGAATGAATACGATTGACGAGGCGATGATTGCCATTCTAGAACAACGCTTGAAATTAAGCAAATTGAGTTATTCTGATGATACCTATGATGACGTCGAAGAATTACTACACGATTTGGAAGATGAATTCAACGAAAAATATGGTGATGAATTGGAAGAAATTCTAGAGAAAGTACACATCAAACATTGCCCAGAATCAGATGTTTTATTACCTACGGCCTATTTAGCTAAGAAATTTGTGGAAACGGCCGATGGTGAAATTGAAATTGGAAAAAAAGAAGGTGTTGAAGTTGAATGGATCGAAGATCCTGCCGCTGCTGCCCGACTAGTATTATTACCTGCTCCTACCCGAATCCTTTTGATGACCCCAAAAAGTCTCGAGGTTGTTTGGGAAGCAGCCCAATAAAACAAAAAAGGTGAGCATTTCGTGCTCACCTTTTTTTTATACCCAATCAATTCCCTTTTTCAGCAAATCTAAGGTTTGCTGGCCCTCCGGATACCCACTCGCATCATGCATATACTCCCAAGATGCTAGCGGCGGCAAACTCATTAATATCGATTCCGTCCGGCCATTCGTCTCCAAACCAAATTTGGTACCCCGGTCATGCACTAAGTTAAACTCCACATAACGACCCCGGCGCAACAATTGAAAATCACGTTCCTGATTGCTAACAGGTTTGCTCGCATTTGCTTTCATTAAATGACTGTAAATGGGAACGAATGTTTCACCCACCGACTTCACAAAGTCAAATGTTTTTGCCTTGTCTTCTTTTAAGTAATCAAAGAAAATTCCCCCAATTCCACGCGTTTCATTCCGATGCGTATTGAAGAAATAATCATCCGCCCAGGTTTTGTAACGCGCATAAACATCGTCTCCAAACCCATCGCACGCCGCTTTGACTTGTTGGTGAAACCACTTCGCCTGCTCCGGAATAATAATATGAGGAGTTAAATCGATACCACCGCCGAACCAACTTTGGCCATTGCTCAGTTCAAAATAACGCACATTCATGTGAATGATGGGCACCCAAGCATTAAATGGATGCATCACGATAGAAACACCCGTAGCGAAGAATTCAACTTCTTCCGTCACGTTTAAGCTGGTGACCATTTTGGGATGTAACGGGCCAGAAACAGCGGAGAAATTAACGCCTGCCTTTTCTAAGATACCGCCGTTTTGAATCAAACGTGTACGACCACCGCCACCTTCCGGTCGTGTCCAAAGATCTTCTTTGAATGATCCTGTTCCATCTGCCTCGGCGATTCCTTGACAAATACGATCTTGTAAATCACGAAAATATGCTTCTATCTCTTCTTTATGCATACTAATTAGGACTCTGACTACTTGAATCGGTTGGTTCTGTCGGATTTTCCATCAAGGCATTTAAGGAGTCTAACTCCGCATCGGAGACCTGAAGCGAATCAGGTAACGTACTTATCCCATTACCACAATCAAAATCTTTCTTGACCACGCGCTTATCCAATCGATCGAAGGGTGCAGGTTTATATATCGCTAACGCGGGATCTTTGACAACCTTCAACATAAATCGTTTGTAAATAGGCATGGCGGTTTTGGATCCCTCGCCCAGCGCACCGGAACGGAAGTGAATCGATCGATCATCTCCGCCGACCCAAACACCTGAAATTAAATTTTGAGTCATCCCGATAAACCAACCATCCGAATGATTCGAGGTGGTACCCGTTTTACCCGCAAAATTGTGTGCATAGCGATTATTCCCTTCGGGCAATAAAGCTACTCCATCGCCCCAAAGCAACGAACTGGCCGTTCCTCCTTCATGGATTACACCTTCTAACATGGACCGAACTAACTGAGCTGATTCTTTCTTGATGACACGAGTAGCTGTCGATTCAAATGTTTGAATCACTTTACCATTTTGATCTTTAATCTCCGTGACGAGCATTGGCTCCACATGAATTCCTTCATTCACAAAGGCAGAATATGCCCCAATCATCTCAAATAAAGACACATCAAACGATCCCAAACCAATAGACGCTACTGGCTTCAGCGGGCTTTTAATCCCCATTTTTTGGGCATAATACATGACCGTATCCGGACCTACGATATCATTGGTGAGGCGGGCAGTGACGGTATTTACCGACTTCGCCAAAGCCCGTTTCAATGGCATCAAGCTATAGGAGAACGTGCCATCAGCATTGTGTGGACTCCAAATTTTCTTCTCCCCATTCTCCTCAATTTCCAAGGAATACGGCGCATCTTCTACAGCAAAACATGGTGATAAGTCGCGCGGACCATCAATCGCAGCAGTATACACGAAAGGTTTGAAAGTTGACCCCGCTTGACGCTTACTTTGCTTCACGTGATCGTACTTAAAATATTTAAAATCTAGTCCGCCGACCCACGCTTTGATGTGACCCGTATAGGGATCGAGGGTCATCATACCCGCTTGCAAAAAGCGCTTATAATATTGAATGGAATCGTAGGCACTCATCGTTTGCTGCTCCTCGCCTAAGGTATTCCGAGAATAAACCCACATTTTGCGCTTCACGTTTTTCATTTGGTATAGCACGGAATCTGGATTTTTCGGATATCGCTTGACTAAAGCTTTGTAATATTCCGTCCGTTTTGCTACCGAATCAATAAACCCAGGTATCTCTTTTCCAGATTCATCCACCCATGGATTTTGTCCAGACCAATGATTATCAAACGATTTTTGCGTCGAACGCATGCCCTCTTCGACCGCCTCTTCCGCATGAATTTGCAAACGAGAATCAATCGTCGTCGTAATTTTCAGACCATCCCGATACAAATCAATCTCCATTTCATTGGCCTTCGCCCATTCCTGAATGTATTTCGCAACGGCAACCTTGAAATAATTACCTGTTCCATCATACGGAGATTCCTCATTCTCATGCAAGACAATCGGTAGTGGTGCTAATGAATCATACGCAGCTTTTTTCAAATAACCTGCTTTTACCATCTGTGCCAAAACCACATTTCTTCGCTTCCAAGCCTTATTTTCTGCCAAAGGCTTGCCATCATACCGCTTCGGATTATAGGTGGTTGTTGCCTTTTGAAGGCCTACTAAAATAGCCGCTTCTTGAATATTCAAACTATCCGCCGAAGTATTAAAATAGGTTTTGGCGGCTACCTTAATTCCATAGGCATTATTCCCGTAGTCAACCGTATTCAAATACCAAAGAATGATTTCATCCTTCGTATAAAAACGCTCAAGTTTAATCGCCGTAACCCACTCTTTAGACTTGTAGATTAGCTTATTTAAACCGGGGATATAGCCCAACAAACCTGTTTTGGTGAAACTTTTTTTTGTTCGCGTTTTGAATAAATTCTTGGCTAATTGCTGCGAAATCGTACTTCCACCCCCACGGTCACCCCCTTTTATAAGTCCTACCGCGACACCCGCCCAGGCTTGAAAATCAATACCTGTATGCTCATAGAAACGAGCATCTTCTGTCGCAACTAAAGCTTGTACCAAATAGGGCGAAATCAAATGATAATCTCGGATCGGTGTTCTGTTTTCCGCAAAAAACTTACCTAATAGCACGCCATCTGCTGAATAAATCTCGGAAGCTTGAGATAATTTTGGGTTTTGAAGGTCATCTACACTTGGCATTTGCCCTGTTAACCAAAAGATATTGGTCTCAATGACAAACAAATAAACCATCCCATATAAAAAGGTCTTACCTGTAATGCGCCACATACGAACGATGGGCTTATAATAAGGTGAATTTTTATCTACGCGCGCATCATAATAAGCCTGAATCGCATCGCGCTTTGTTTGGTAGAAATCAATGGCTTGTTGGCCCAAGTCCTCAACCTTCCCATACAATTTGGCACCGATTACCTTTTTAATTCCCACCAGCAACACATGTACAAGCTTCATGCATGCTTGGACAATCCATGCTTTCCCACGCGAAAAAGAGTGCTGTATCTGCTCAAGCATAGTTTATTCCGTTTCTAATTTTTCTAAGATAGTCATTAAATCCGTGAAATCACGAAAGCCAGGACGATCCTCCTCGCCGGCTACTAAGCCTATTCCCTGAATCGAACTTTGTTCCACCCATTCATCTAAATCACTTTCAGGAATGTCTAATCCGAGAATGATGGGATATTGTGCCGACCATATTTCAATGGATGCTTCCATGCCCGTTAATGAATCCACGGAATCACCAACGACCAAAAAATGGCTCACATAAGGTGCAGAGGCAGCAAAAATCGCTGGTAAATTATCTGTATCGATATTAACACGAAGAATCTTGGGTATCTCAATCGACTGGATTGCGACTAACGAGACGCTCGAATCAATCTCAATCACATCCGGTTTGTATGTTGACACGGCTTCACGAATCTGTTCAGCAGTCGCCTTGGTAAATTCACCCACAATTTGAACCCCCGCTAACCAATTGCGAATTTCCGTAAAGCGCTCAAGCGTTATCTCCTGCAATGGAAAACCTAACCACTCGACGCCCATTCCTGCACAATACCGTGCATCTGACAAATTAGCAATAGATGAAACTTTAACCTGGGTTTTCAACATAGTAGTTTCGAAAATAAACGAGGACAAAAGTACGTTTTCAATGGGTAAATACCAAGATAATTGGCCGTTTGGCGAAATAAATCCTAACTTGCGGAAAATTTACAGCAGGCTTTGAACCTGTAAGGAAATATGGAATCAAAAGGACGCGTTTTAGTCGCCATGAGCGGCGGCATCGACAGCTCAGTCGCAGCTGTTTTATTACACGAGCAAGGTTACGAGGTCATCGGAATGACCATGAAAACCTGGGACTATGCTAGTTCTGGTGGAGATAAGAAAGAAACCGGTTGCTGTTCCCTTGATTCCATAAACGATGCGAGACACATCGCAGTGTCACTTGGTTTTCCCCATTATATATTAGATATCCGTGAAGAATTTGGTGATTCAGTCATCGATTACTTTACGCAAGAATATGTGGACGGGCGTACCCCAAACCCATGTGTCATGTGTAATACGCACATCAAATGGGACGCACTACTTCGGCGTGCAGATCAATTAGGATGTGAGTTTATTGCGACCGGACACTATGCGCAGATACGTGAGGAAAATGGCCGCCACATCATTTCGAAAGGCGTAGATACCTTAAAAGATCAGAGTTATGTACTTTGGGGAGTTTCTCAATCCAGCTTAGCACGCACCATTTTACCATTAGGTGGATTAACCAAAGCACGCATTCGTGAGATGGCTACCGAACGTGGTTTTGTAGATTTAGTGAATAAATCTGAGAGCTACGAGATCTGTTTTGTGCCCGATAATGATTACCGCGGATTTTTGAAGCGTCGTCTTCCTGAATTAGAAGCCGAAGTTGCCGGTGGAAATTTTGTGGATACATCGGGAAAGGTAATTGGTACGCATGAGGGCTATCCGTTTTATACGGTAGGCCAACGGAAAGGTTTAGGAAAAGCTTTCGGATTCCCAGCTTATGTGATTGAAATTCGCAAGGAGACCAATGAAGTCGTGATTGGCGAGATAGCTGATTTAAATCGGACCGGCATGTGGGTAGGCCAGCTCAACCTTCAAAAGTATGCAGAAATCCCTGCAGAAGGCATAGAAACACTAACAAAGGTTCGATATAAAGACGCCGGAACGGATGCAGTCATTTACCAGCACGGCGCCAAAATCAAAGTTGACTTTCATGCGGAAGTCAGCGGCATTGCACCTGGCCAAGCGGCTGTTTTCTACGAAGGAAATGATGTAATTGGTGGTGGTTGGATCTTAAAATCGTTTCAAAAAGGGAGTGTATTTGAGCACGTGCAATCGTTTGAGGTGGCTGACTAAGGAATCAACTTTGCCTCTTCGGGTGTCAATTTCACCTTAATGCGTGGCATTAGAATGACCTCCATGTCATAAATCCTAGCTCCGTCTATCTTAAAACGTAACGCCGTTTGCTCCGGATGAAAACCATGTTGGCCCGCCGCCCCTGGATTCAAAAACAGCATATTATTACGTTTGGCATCCCGCTTGATTTGCAAGATATGCGAATGCCCACAAACAAAAATCATGGGCAATCCTTTTGAAAATGCCTCTAAGGCATCAGGTTTGTAATTCGAGGGGGCTCCTGCGATATGGGTCATGGCCACCGTCACATCTTCACAACGAAAGCGTCGAATTTTGGGATACATATTTCGAATGGTCCGGTCATCAATATTCCCGTATACGCCAGCGATCGGCTTACCGTAAGCGGCTAATTTATCCGCCAGCTCCACAGATCCCCAATCTCCCGCATGCCAAATTTGATCACATGCCTTGAGATGTTCATCTAGGCGTGGATCCAAATAACTATGCGTATCGGAGAGTAATAAAACCTTAACCATCTTATTTCGCTTTTACCGAAATGAGCGCACCACTAGAAATGAGCGCATTCTTTTTCCAAATAACACGTTCCTCAGCTAAGCGAGCATTCACTGCCGCATCTTGGTTTACCCAAGCAGGGGATCCAGCATCTTTCCAGGCAGAAAACCAAAAGGATGCCACCCGTGAGGAAGCCAATAACATGCGTTTTTGAACCGATACCCCTACCTTAGCTCCATACGCTTGAATAAAGGCTTTGGTGTAATAGCGTTGCTTCCGACCATATTTCTCCACCATTTCAAAGGAACCATCCTCTCCCAATGCCGCGCGTACTTCTTTTTCAGCGCTAAACATGGTAGGCAACATGGCATGTGATTCTAATAAAATCTGGAATATGAAATCCTGTGGTTTGGCAATATATTGAACACCTGCAACTTGACTCAAATTGTACGTCTGCAATTGATCTTCAGGTACTAAACTTTCCCATAAAACGTGCATTCCTTTTTGGCCGGTCAACTGCCCATCGTGATTTTTTGTGGTGTGTAACGGGACGTGCGCATCCGCTACATAATGCCCTAAATCAGCTGCATAAAATAAGACTGAATCACGCATTTCATGCTTGAATGCATGCACTAAGCGGCCATATACACGGGTAACTTCCCAAGGCACCAAACCCTCTTTACGTAAACTATCTAGCGTATACTTTTTTACAGCGGCATTGAAATCATGTGGAATATCGGATTTATAATTAGCCCCGAACAGCGGTGCATCCATATCCAAATAATGCTTGGCATCTTCCAATTTATCATCTTTCCGACGCACATCCGGACGAATGGATTGTTGGACAATGTATTCCTGATTCGCATAAAAATACGATGCTAGCCCATCCGGCAATTGGTAAATTGATACTTGCTGCAACGTCTTGTGCGCCAAAAATCCCCAAGAGGAACATAGGACAAGAATGAAAAGACTAATTTTCTTCATGAGTTGGTTTGATGAATGATTTTGGCGATTTGCCATATTGTTTTTTAAAGGCTCTTGCGAAGTATGCAGGGTCATTAAAGCCCACTTGGTACGCAATTTCAGAGATGTTAAAGGTTGAATTTTCTAATAATACTTTAGCCTGCTGCAAGCGTATCGACCGAATAAATTCGTTGGCCGCTAAGGATGTCAACATCTTCAACTTCCGATACAACTGCATTTTACTCATATCTAGGCCTTTTTCAAGGTCCTCTACGTCAAAGTCGGCATTACTCAAATTCGCAATTATCAACTGCGTTGCCTTCACCAGGAAAGCATCTTCAAAGGTAGGCAATTTCCCTTCACTCAATTCCTGTTGGATCATCTGCTTTTGCCAATTCTTCCGATTTCGCTCCTTGGATTCCAACAACTTATTCACACGAATCTCTAGAATATCCGCATTAAATGGCTTACTCACGAAGTCATCTGCACCGGATTGCATGCCTTCAATCTGACTTTCTTGTGAACTTTTGGAAGTCAATAAAACTAATGGGATATGATTTGTTTTCGGGTTTTGACGCAGTGCCCGACATAAATTCACGCCACTCATTCCCGGCATCATCCAATCTGTAATCACCACATCAGGCAAATAGGTCAATGCCATCTCAAGGGCATCCTCACCTTTCGAGGCTTCCATGACCTGAAATTTAGATTCAAAAATTTCGGCCACGAACTTGCGGAGTTCGGTATGATCATCCACAATTAACAAGATCTGTTTTTCTTTTTCAATCGGATTTTCAGGTGCATTCGATGGCTCTTGCGCCTTAATTGTCATCAATTTTTCCTGAACCCAGGACGGGTCAAAATCAGATTTACGCACCGGAATTCTTAAACCAAATTCACTACCGACACCCAGCGTACTCTTTACGTCAATTTCCCCCAAGTGAAGCGTCACTAATTCCTTGCAAAGAGATAATCCTACACCGGTACCGACTACTGACATAGACTCTGGGATTTGATAAAATCGATCAAAAATATGGGGTAAATGTTCAGCAGAAATACCCTTTCCCGTATCAAGCACACGAATATTTACATGCATTACTTCCTCATTCCCATCCACATACAGTGTATCCAAATCCAAGGAAACACCGATTTTACCATCTTCTGGGGTATGTTTAAACGCATTAGACAGCAAATTGCTGACACATTTTTCTAAGATATCCGCATCATAATACACGTAGAGCGAATCCACAGGTGCTTTCCAAGTTAATTTGATCTGTTTCTGCTGTGCATAATTTTCAAAACTTTGAATAATGCCATTCATCTGCAACACAACATCATGCTTAGCGATAACGGGATGTTGTTTTCCTGCCTCGATTTTCGACAAATCCAGCAATTGATTAATCAAGCGCAATAATTTCTGGGCATTTTGATAGATTGAGGAAATCCGTTTTTCCTGAGTTCCAGAAAATGCGGAATTTTGCAAGAAATACTTCTCAATCGGACTAATGATCAGCGTCAATGGCGTCCGCAACTCATGTGAGATATTGGTAAAGAAGTGGGTTTTTACTTGCTCCAGCTCACGAATACGCTCTTTTTCAATCTCCTTCATCCGAATGTCAGTCTTGAAAGCCTCACGGATTTTAACCTCTCGAATAAATACATAAATCGCTGCGATCAACAAGAGTACATATCCTGTATAGGCCCACCACGTCCGATACCAAGGTGGCAATACGGTAATGAATAATTGCATAGGCTCCTCTGACCAAATCCCATCCGAATTAGAAGCCTTCACTTTAAATATGTAATCCCCCGGAGATAAGTTGGTATACGTCGCAGACCTCGTAGTCCCCACATAATTCCAATCCTTTTCAAAACCTTCCAAATAATATGCATACCGATTGTTTTTCGGGCGCTGATATTCTAAGGCTACAAAATCGAGACTAAATACCGACTGCCCTGGCTGGAGCGTGATGTGGGTGGTCCTACTAACATCATTTGTGAGCGGGCTATCCTCACGGCCAGGCTCTACGACCTGATTAAATAATTTAAAACTGGTCACATACACATCTGGCACATCCAAACGCATACGTAAACTATCCGATTTTAAATAATTCAAGCCATTGACACCGCCAAAAAACAACCAGTTTTGTTGATTGGCAACAATAGCTTTCGCCATAAATTCCTTTCCCTGTAACCCATCAGCTTCTTCAAAATTGATAAACCGCAGGGTCTTTCCATCCATTTTGGAAATACCATTAGTCGTGGTAAACCATAAATCACCTCGTCCATCTTCGGCAACCGCTCGAACCGTATTACTTGCTAAGCCTTCCTTGACCGTAAAGACACGAAAATCTTGCTTTGCTGCTTGATACAAATTGACCCCACCCCCATTCGTCAGTGCCCATATACGCTGTTTTTTGTCTTGGTATACCTGCGTTACGTGATTATAACTTAAACTTTGCGGGTCTGCCGACTTGACCAAGTGATTTAGCTTTTGACTTTTAAAATCATAGATATAAATTCCTGATCCGATTGTGGAAATCCACAATTGGCCATCAGCCATCACCTTCAAATCAGAAATTGACCGATTCTGAAATGTCTTGACACCTAAAATTGGGAAAGGAACACGATACGTTTTCGTTTGCGGATTAAAGGAAACAATACCAAGTCCAACGGTACCAATTAAAATTTGATTCGCATACGGAAGGATGCAATTGAAATTAGCTTCGCGCCTACCCGGTAAAAATGGGTAATCGGATAGCTCCCTTGTGGGCGACAGGTGATTGAGACCTTTGCCCCAGAAACCTATCCATACTTCGCCATTTGGCATGGCTTTTAATATGTTTACATCAAAATCACCCGCCGCATTAAGTTTATTGGCCGATTCCTTAAAAATCACATGATTCAGTTTTCGATTTTTATGATCGAAAAAAGACAAGCCAAGGTTGCTTCCTATCCAAGTACCGGAAGCATTTGATGCCGACAACGCCGTTACCTTATTGCTTAACAATCCCTGAATGGTATTGGGTTTATAGCGTACTACCGAAAACCGAGGCTTTTGAAAAAAACTAATATTTAAACCCGCCTCCCAGGTACCGATCCACGTATTCAAATCTGAATCCGTAAACAAACTCATCACCGCATAAGAACTAATCCCTAATTCTGGATCTGGATTAGAAGGAATGTGTTTAACACGTTTAAAATCTTCTTTGTCAAGTACATAAATGCCATTATCAGTACCGATCCAAAGATTGTGCAATGCATCTCGCGTGATACTCGTCACGATATTTTGACGTGCTAAGGGATTAGAAGACTGGTAAAATACGGAACGAAACTGCTGGTTAGTTGGATTAAACTGAAACAACCCAGCACCGTCAGTACCTACCAAAATATCCCCATTTTTAGCCTCAAAAATGACACGGATACGAGATTTTGTGCGGTTTTGTCCTATCGAAAAAGGCATAAAACTATGCTTTCCTAAGACAGAGATCAATTGGCCCGTACGCGTCCCTAGCCATAAAGAGCCATTGCTATGTTTAAATGCACGAGCTACTTCTTTGACATATGGATTCTTAAATTCAGATTCCGAAACCAATAACTTTTTTGATTGCGTATGATAGACTAAAAAACCAAGCCCAAGTGCAGCAACGCCAACGCGATGGTTGCCCAAATTAATCAAAGAAGGGATATTCAAATTGCTCATATCCTGACCTTCCGGGCCACGGGTAAATCGAGTTATTTTACCCGTTTGCAGATCCAAATGATTTAAACCAGAAGATCGTGTACCTACCCACATATTCCCTTCATCATCTTCCACAATAGAAAATATATCACTCCCACTTAGAGTTGTAGGGTCACTGGGATCATTGCGATAAATCTTAAAATTGTGCCCATCATACCGGTTCAATCCATCTGCCGTCGCAAACCAAAGAAAACCTTTCTTGTCTTGAATAATTTTGTAAACCGAACTTTGAGATAACCCAGAGGCTGTAGTCAAACGCTCAAATCGATTTCCAACTTGCCCATGTAGGGAAGCTGAAACCAAAAGCCAAATGAAACACAAAAAAGTCCGCAAAGTCATAAAATAAGGAACGTCTAAATTAGAAAAATAAAGGTAAAAGTTACGCCGACTTACCGGTATATATTCCACTCGACTGAGCCATTAATTCCCGTATAATTCTTTCAATAGCACTTTAGTGCAAGAATCGTCCACAAATTTGAAAGATTTGTCCAATCGAAAGAGAGGGAGTTGGATTACATTTGCTAATGTTATTCATAACGAAATCGCATTAATAGACATGGTCAAGACATTTGTTTCTTTTTCTGCTAAAAACTCGGATAATAAACTTCCGAAGTACCAGCAATTAATCAATTCGCTCTTGCAAGATATCGAAATGGGAGAATTGAAACCGGGGGAAAGATTACCTTCCATTAACGAGGCTTCCGAAGAATGTTATTTATCCCGCGATACGGTGGAACGTGCCTACACGGAGTTACACAAAATGGGCGTTATCACGTCGATTTTTCGTAAAGGATATTTCATTTCCAACTCGTCTATAAAGACTAAAACCAAAGTACTTTTTTTGGTAGGCAAAATTACGAATACGAATAAAGAGATCTTCGATTCATTTTGCGAGTCATTAGGCAAAAATGTCATGGTGGATATTTACACCTATCAATACAAGACACGCCAGTTTCAAGAAATCATGGCGCAGCAGTTGGGGAATTACCATTATTACGTCATCATGCCTCACCTAATCGAAGAGGAAGAAGAAAACATTAAGTGTTTAAAGAAAATTTCTGGGGACCGCTTGATTTTATTGGATCAAAACTTCAACAGTATTTCCAATGCGCATGCAAGCATTACAACACAGCCTAAAACGGCTATAAACTTTCACTTTTCAAACCAAATAAACCTGTTTAATAAATACCATTCGTTCAATTTAGTCGTTTCAGAGGAGGATTATTTCGATGCTGGATTGATTAATGGTTGCAGTGAATTCTGCGAGGCGAATGGCCTGGAGTTCCAAGTATTGGATGGCCTAGATCCGGTGGATGTACGTGCTGGTGAAATTTATTTCACGCTAGACGACAAAGACTTGGTGAAGGCTATCAAATACGGGGAAGCCAATGGATTAACCGTAGGTGAGAACCTTGGACTCATTGCATTTAACGATTGCCATTTTAAAGAAATCGTTGCAGGGGGAATTACCGTTTTATCAAATCAACCCAGCTTATTGGGTGAAATGGCCGCACAATTGATTCAAGACAATGACAAAAGCAGCCACGAACTAGCATTACAATTTATCATAAGAAAATCACTTTAGGGTTTAATTTACTGAAATGGGTCATGATTTTCGTGACCCATTTTTTTTGCATAAGCAATATTGCGGCGCAGACCTTTTAGTTTAGTCCTACTGATTGCGCTGAACTGAAATAATTCTTTAAACAGTTCCTCTGATAAATCCTCCCAATCTTGCTTTGTTAAATCTAAAAACCGATCATTAGGTTGAAAAGCAATCTCTTGATGCGGTTTGGAATGACGATTCCAAGGGCAAACATCTTGACAAATATCACATCCAAAAATCCAATCTTGAAAATTAGCTTGCAACTCCGCCGGCATTTGATCCTTCAATTCGATCGTAAAATAACTAATGCATTTAGATCCATCCACCACATAAGGCGTAATGGCATCTGTCGGGCATGCCTCGATACAGCGCGTACAGGTCCCACAAAAATCCTTGATGGGCCCGTCAGGTTCTGCCTTCAAATCCACCAGAAGCTCAGCTAAGAAAAAGAAACTCCCTTGCTTCGGAATGATTAAGTTGGCATTCTTCCCGATCCACCCCAAACCAGATTTTTTAGCCCAAGCTTTTTCTAATACGGGGGCAGAGTCTACAAACATACGGCCCGAAAAATCGCCTATTTCGCGTTGCAAATCTTCCCACAAAAGCTTCATTTTATCTTTAATGACCACATGGTAATCTTTCCCAAACGCATATTTAGAGACCTGAAAGGTATCAGATAAGACTTGAATGGAAGGATCGGGAAAGTAATTGTATGCGAGGGAAATTACGGTTTGGCAATCATCTACTAGTTTACGCGGATCTAAGCGTTTATCGAAATGATTCGCCATGTAGCTCATCTCGCCATGCATGTGTTGGTTTAACCAGCGCTCTAACTGCGGCGCTTCTTCGGATAAAAATTCAGCTTTAGAAATCCCACAAAATTGAAAACCATGCTGGTGTGCTAGGTGTTTAATGGTTTGGGAAACGTGAGATGGTGACGCATTCATGTGCCATAAAATTACGAAGCTCACGGAATTTATGCCAAACTGTCAGAAAATAGTTTTTGGTTCATCATTTGAGTAGACGAAAACCCTATTAATTTTGCCTTATGAAAAAGAAAGAGACTGAAAAGCCAATCGAAGAAGAGATCGTACAAGAGACTGCTGAACAAGCACCGACCGAAGAAACACAAGCGCCAGATGAATTGGCCGAAATGAAAGAAAAATACCTTCGTTTATATTCAGACTTTGAAAACTTTAGAAAAAGAACGGCGAAGGAGAAAATTGACCTCATTCAAACAGCCTCTGCTGGATTAATTGTAGACTTATTACCTGTCATCGACGATTATGAGCGCGCACTAGCAAACGCACCAGAAGGCGAAATATCAGAAGGAATCCAATTGATATTTGCTAAAATCACGGCAACACTTCAAGCCAAAGGACTGAAAGAATTGCCTGCGAAAGGTGAAGTCTTTGACGCGGAGCTACATGATTGCATTACGCAATTTCCAGCGCCAACGGAGGACGACAAAGGAAAGGTGATGGAGGTAGTTGAAAAAGGATATACATTAAACGAAAAAGTCATTCGCTTCGCAAAAGTGGTGGTCGGTAACTAATTTACAATGGCGCAGAAAAGAGATTATTACGAGGTATTAGGCGTATCCAAATCAGCTTCTGAGGAGGAAATCAAGAAAGCTTACCGCAAATTAGCGGTCAAGTATCACCCAGATAAAAACCCAGACGACAAAGCTTCTGAGGAAAAATTCAAGGAGGCAGCTGAAGCCTATGAAGTATTAAGTAATGCCCAAAAGAAATCGCAATATGACCGCTTTGGACATGCGGGAATGGGTGGTGCTGCTGGCGGCGGATTTGGTGGTCAAGGCATGAACATGGAAGATATATTCTCTCAGTTTGGGGATATCTTCGGTGGTGGTGGCGACGATAGTCCGTTCGGAAGCTTTTTCAACGGAGGCCGCGGAGGTGGAAGACGTCAGCGCAAAGGCACTGATCTACGGATCAAGTTGAAGTTAAACTTGGAGGA
>CAZUAZ010000017.1:22168-27145 GCA_964618445.1 uncultured Aquirufa sp.
GACGTTGGACATTAGACGTTAGAAAAAAAGCCCAAGCAAAATTGCTCGGGCTTTTTTAGTGTATATCAATGTCCAACGTCTAGCGTCTAACGACCAGTGTCTAATTTCTATTGAACCCTCGCCATTTGCTTCATGAACTTTGATTCAAGATCCTTGTATTTCGCTGGGGTTACCTTGGATTCTTTGAACGAAGAAACAATGACATTCATTTCGTATAAGGCAATTTGAATATCACGCTCATGCGCACGCATACCACCTGATAAGTAGTAATCTAATGCTTGATCGTTACGATCCACCATTGTTTTGGCCATTTTCAAGGCTTTCGCTTCCTCACCTAGTAAGAGATATAAGCCCACCATACTAGCCGAAAATTGATCGTAAGGAATCACTTTGTTTGGCATAATTTGCTCCAAATGATCTAATACCTTTTTGGCTAAAGGAGCATTACCTTCACGAACCAACTGGTCAGCGAGTCTATACGTGCCTAAACGCAAAGTCACACTTGGAATACCCATGTAAAAGTCTCCATGGTAGTAAACCTTCTCATCATTCAATCCACGCCAATACATCTTATTCAACATGTTATCTGCCATAATTTTCGAATTCACGAAACCATCCTGTGCACCCTGAATTTTAAATGGCATCAAACGATACGCATAACCTTCTAATTGCATACTCTCCTTCAATCCTAAATACTGATTATTCGGTAAGGTTGCCGCAAAATAGATCGGACGCGTCCAACCAGCTAATGCGTTGTTTGAAATGATCTCCAATTGAATTAACTCCCCTTTAAAGATATTTTTTGAAGGCAATTTCCAGCTGAGACGGTCCGACAAGAACGGTACGAACTCCTTTGGGAACCAGTTGGACTGCGCCACTTTCATCGCATTCACAGGAATCACTAATGAGTCAGTTGGAAATGTATTGATCAATTCCCCACTTTGTGTCTGCGCTTGAATGCGCGGATCATCTTTATGCACTAAATCTAAATAATCAGGTAAAGACATCTCCTTGATATTCGGGTTTTCCGAATACATGATTTGATCATTAACCCCTTCTAAAAATTGATCCTTTTTCAAGACAATTGGCAACGGACTTGATTGGTAAGTTTGACGCTTCATTTGATCAATGTACCAATCCGTACCCAATAGGGATAAATTACACACACGCACGTCCGTACGGAACCCTTCTACTTCTTGAACATACCACAACGGGAAAGTGTCATTATCTCCACCCGTAAATAAGATGGCATTCGGAGCACACGAATTCAATAAGTTTTTAGCAAAATCAATTTGATGGTAACGGCCACTACGATCATGATCGTCCCAGTTTTGCTGCGCTAAAATGGCTGGCGCAGAGAAACTTAATATCGTGACTAGGGCCCATCGAACCTGTGGTTTCTTCACGATAAGACTCAACCATTCGAACAACTGCATTACGCCCAGACCTGCCCAAATCGCTAAGAAATAAAACGATCCCACATAGATGTAATCACGCTCACGTGGTTCTACCGGTGGTGAATTCAAATAAACAACTAAGCCAACTCCCGTCAATACAAACATCAGGATGGTCACTAAGAAATCTTTCTCATTCTTACGATACAATAGATAAAATCCGAAAAGGACCAGAATCAATGGCAAATAATAATAGTTATTCCGCGCTTTGTTATTCTTCATCACATCGGGCAGTGCAGATGTATCTTCAAAGACATTGATTGCCCAAGCGTCTTGCTGGTCACTTTCCCGACCTACGAAATTCCAAAGCAAATAGCGCATGTACATATGCCCCATTTGATGGCTAAACATAAAACGTAAGTTATCGCCAAAACCTGGTTTTTGACCTGCCGGAATACCCAGCATATCTTGATACAAGGCAACATGTTGGCCCGAATTACTCCACACACGCGGCAATAACATTTGTTGGTCCTTCTGATATACATACTCCGGCTTGTGCGTGTAAACCACATACTTACCATCCTTCATTTTGTATACCTCATCTCCTTCTTTAAACTCCTCAATCTCAGCCGTATACACCGGACCGTACAACAAGGAACGGGATCCATATTGCTCACGCTTCAAATACTTCAGGAAGTTCAAAATATTACTTGGATCATTCTCGTTGATCGGAGGATTATATCCCGAACGAACCAATGCCACTGTGTAGGTTGAATAACCAATCAGTAAAAATACAAAGGAGAATAAGGCAACATTTAAAACTTCTTTCCCTGCTTTGTAGGAATAACGAATACCCAAAACAATCGCGGCTATTAGCATCAATAAAAAGAAAATAGCCCCCATGCCATAACTCATGCCCAGGTTATTTACAAACTGTAATTCAAACCAAAAGGCCATCGATGGCAATCCTGGAATGATTCCTGAGTTAATGATACCTAGTATGAATAAACCGCCAAGTATCGCGATAAATCCGCCTTTATACGTAGGCTTAGCCTCTTTCTTAAAGTACCATAACAATGCCAATGCAGGCAAAGTAACCAAGTTCAATAAATGGACTCCAATGGAAAGACCTACTAAATAAGCGATGAATAAAATCCAGCGATTGGCTTCTGCTTCGTTTTCAACCAGCTCCCAACGAAAGGCTGCCCAAACAACAATAGCCGTAAAAAATGAAGACATGGCATATACCTCAGCTTCAACAGCAGAGAACCAGAACGTGTCAGAGAATGCATAAATTAATGATCCTACCGCACCAGAAAGCAATAAAATGATTCCTTCCGATTGTGTCAATTCCGAGAATGACTTACGTAATACCTTGCGACCAATCATCACGATGGTCCAATGCATAAACAAAATCGTTAATGCGCTCGCTACCACAGACATCATATTAATCCAGAACGCCACACGCGTTACATCGCCTAAAGCTAGGAAGGAGAACATACGACCGAGCAACAAAAATAAAGGTGCTCCTGGAGGATGCGGTACCTGTAATTTATAGGCACAAGCAATGAATTCACCACAGTCCCAGAAAGAGGCTGTTGGCTCCACCGTTAGCGTATACGTGATAAGGGAAATGGCAAAGACAATCCAACCTACGAGGTTATTATTGCGTTTAAATTGCTGCATAAGAAATTAAAATAATGTCAAAAGTAAGTCAAACTCCGCACTCACGGACTTTAAAATTTGTTAATTGAACTGACGTAGAAAACGGACATCATTTTCCGTAAATAGACGTAAATCTTTGATTTGGTACTTAAGCATGGTGATGCGTTCAATACCCATACCGAAGGCAAATCCGGAATATTCTTTGGAATCAATACCTACATTCTCTAGCACATTCGGATCAACCATACCCGCACCTGCAATTTCTACCCAACCGGCTTGCTTGCAGACATTGCAACCATCTCCCTTGCATAAAAGGCAGGTAATATCCATCTCCGCACTTGGCTCAGTAAACGGAAAATAAGAAGGACGGAAACGAACTTTCGTATCCTTACCAAACATCTCTTTCGCAAAGTGATACAAGGTATCTTTCAAATCTTTAAAACTCACTTCCTTGTCGACATACAAACCTTCTACCTGATGAAATAAGCAGTGGGCTCGCGCTGAAATGGCTTCGTTACGGAAAACACGACCCGGCATAATCGACCGAAAGGGTGGCTTAGCATGTTGCATTAAGCGAATTTGAACATTCGACGTATGCGTACGTAATAAGACATCATCTTGAATTTCTCCTTGCCCTTTTTCGATAAAGAACGTATCCTGCATTTCACGTGCTGGATGATTTTCAGGGAAATTCAACGCGGTAAAATTGTAGAAATCTGTTTCAATCTCCGGTCCATCAGACACTGAAAAGCCCATCCGGTTGAAAATCTCTAGGATACGAGAGCGTACTAAAGTCAAGGGATGTAATGAACCTTGAATTAATGGATCCGATAAGGTTAAATCAGCAGGTATTTCAATCGACTTATCCGAACCTGCAAATTCTTCTTGCGCAGCAGCAAACTTAGCTTCAGCTAAATTCTTTAAGCCATTTAATGCTTGGCCTACGTCACGACGGCTCTCCGCAGCGACGTCCTTCAAACCATCAAACAACTCAGCTAAGCGTCCTTTACGACCCACAAACTGAATACGAAATTGCTCTAATGCCGCCGCATCTGAAATAACAAATGCCTCAATTTCAGACTGAATCGCCTGTATTTTATCCTTCATAATTTAAAATAACTTAAACCCAACTGTCACATGGAGTGATTGCGGTTTTTGCGAGAAATAAACACCTTCCGGCTTTAATAAATCGGCCGCTAAATCGGTTTGACCTAGCTCATAGCGTAAATCCAAACTTAAGCGCGAATAAGTAACACCTACACCCGCTTGGTACGAATACATAAATCGTGGAATTCCCAATTTACCATATCCATTAAAGTAATAATGCGTCAGCTCCTCCAAATTGTCATAGCGGGCGTGAGCAACAGATCCTACTGGGCCACCTACGATATAGATATGCTTAAATGAATATCCCAGTAAAAAAGGCACATCTACGGTCATGTAATCCGAGTCAACTTCCGAATAGACACCAGATGTGGAGTTCAATGCCGTCATCTTGCCACCGCGTGTGGACAAGGTCATTTCAGGCTGAACAAAAAACTTTTTACCTACCCGCGCATAACCTCCAAAGGTGTAGCCTTGCTTGAATGCTGCGCTATTTCGAATCAAAACTGATTCCCCTTTAAAACTAAAATCGGTCGAATAATTTTGAATATTTGCCCCCCCTTTTAGGCCAATAGATAGCCAAGAAGGGATTTTTTGGGCAGAGACCGAAAAACTCAATAGACTTACCAAAAACAAAAGGCATGCTCTCATTTTATAATATTTTCATTCCCAAGGTAGCCTGAAACGAACTTGCTTTGGGGGAAAATTTAACACCTGAAGGCAACGGAATGGTATTCGACAAATCTGATAAATTACTCTCATATCGAATATCAAACGTGAACCCTAATAAATCAATGCCAGCTCCCGCTGTATA
>CAZUAZ010000017.1:27245-28883 GCA_964618445.1 uncultured Aquirufa sp.
CGCCGACCGAGCCGAGCGTAAACTCCAGCTACATAGCCATTTTTGGCTGTCATACTCTTGGCAACATAATCTGAAACACCATCAACTGTTAAACCGTCCAACGTTAGGTTGGTTAAACTAACCCCTCCCTTAATGCCAAATCGGAAAAAATTACCCGTTGCCTTGCGTACGGGCATCAACAATTGTGCTCGCACAGGAGACACAAAAATGAAAGAAAGTAAAAGAAGGCCAACAACCCTACCCGATATCCTCATGAACAAAAACGGTTTTAGTCAATTAAGCTGTAAAATTATCCTTTTTCATCCAAAAAAAAAGGAAAAACCAACGAAAAGCGTAATTTTGAAACCAAATAAAATCACACGTGGCTAAAGCTAAAACTTCCTTTTTCTGTCAATCCTGCGGACATAATGCACCCAAATGGTTAGGCAAATGTCCCTCTTGCGGAGAATGGAATACATTCGTGGAGGAATTAGTGGAAGTTAGCTCTCACCCAGCGGAAGTTTGGAAAACAAAAACCTCCTCCCGATCTAAGCCACAACCGAAATTACTTCAAGAAGTCGACTTCGAAAATACACCCAAAATACCCTGTTCAGATTCGGAATTCAGTCGGGTATTAGGCGGCGGAATTGTACCCGGAAGCTTAGTGTTAATTGGCGGTGAACCAGGAATCGGAAAGTCGACGCTCCTATTGCAAGTTGCCCTTTCGTTAAGTGGCACGAAAGTTTTATACGTGACGGGAGAAGAATCCGAGCAACAAATTAAACTTCGTGCAGACCGTCTAGAGAAAAAATCAGATTGTTTATATATACTAACGGAAACAAATACACAAGCCATATTTAAACATTTGGTGGACCTTGAACCGGAATTAATCATCGTAGATTCCATTCAAACCCTATTTTCAGACCAAATCGAATCAGGACCTGGTTCCGTTTCTCAAATACGCGAATGTGCATTGGAACTGATGCGCTTCGCTAAAGAGTCCAATACCCCGATATTTTTAGTTGGCCATATCACCAAAGAAGGATCCATCGCCGGACCTAAAGTGCTCGAACACCTAGTGGATACCGTCCTTCAATTCGAAGGGGACCGTCACATGATCTACCGCATTCTTCGTACTACAAAGAACCGCTTTGGTAGCACATCTGAATTAGGTATCTACGAAATGCTAGGATCT
Source organism: uncultured Aquirufa sp. (assembly GCA_964618445.1). Classification (GTDB taxonomy): domain Bacteria; phylum Bacteroidota; class Bacteroidia; order Cytophagales; family Spirosomataceae; genus Aquirufa. The sequence continues at coordinate 28,420 of CAZUAZ010000017.1, forward strand.
GGCTTACGCGCTGTCACAAATCCCTCGGAAATTTTATTATCTCAACGGGATGAACCGGCTTCTGGTGTAGCTATCGGGACATTAATGGAAGGAAATCGTCCCCTATTAGTTGAAATACAGTCTTTGGTTTCCACCACATCCTATGGAACTGCGCAACGGACGGCCAACGGATATGATGGAAAACGTTTGAATATGCTTTTGGCAGTTATCGAGAAGCGCGGTGGATATAAATTAGGTACGCAGGATGTATTCTTGAATGTGACGGGAGGAATTCGCGTGGATGATCCGGCATTGGATTTGGCCACTTGTCTATCCGTGGTTTCTTCTTACGAAGATAAGATTATTGATTCATCTAAATGTTTTGCGGCTGAAGTGGGATTAGGTGGTGAATTGCGTTCGGTCACGCGTATAGACCAACGAATCGCTGAGGCTGAAAAATTGGGATTCAAAGAAATCTGGATTTC
>CAZUAZ010000017.1:28983-31283 GCA_964618445.1 uncultured Aquirufa sp.
AGCGTACCCACGATGGCGCGAACCATCCCGCGTAAAAAGCGATTTCCTTCGATTGTAAATACCAAGTTATCGCCATCTACCTCCCAAAAAGCACGCATAATCGTACATTCAAAGGTATTTACCTCCGTTTTCACTTTCGAGAAACATTGAAAATCGGTGTGAGACAAGAGTAATTGGGCAGCCTCATTCATCGCTGATAAATCTAAATCTGCTTCGTACCAGTAGGCAAAATCACGTAAAAAAGGATCCTTATGCCGCGTGATGCGATATTCATAGGTACGCGAAGTTGCATCAAAACGTGCATGAAAATCATCTGAAACTGCATACATGGCTTGCGCTGTTAATGCCGGTGATAGCATGCGATTTAGGCGGTAAATTAAATTTTCATCGATTGAAACTGAAGTATCGAAATGCGCAATTTGATGCGCGGCATGCACACCTGTATCCGTCCGACCGCTTCCCGTAATCCCAACTGTTTCTCCCAATAAAAGACTTAATTTTTCCTCTAATTCCGCCTGCACACTGGGTGCATTCGGCTGGATCTGATATCCATGAAACGAGCCGCCATCATAAGCGAATTGCAGTGCATAGCGGCTCATCTTGAAATTATTTTGTTAAGGCAGTTTCCAATGCCGTGAAGTAAGAACCAGAAGCCTTCGCTAATGAACTTACCACTTGGCCATCGACCACCATATCCGTACCTTTTACGGTACCCAATTGCGAAGACTTAACGCCCAATCCTGCTAAATGAGTTTCAAAAGCAGCTTTCTTCGCTGGAGCAACCGATACAATCACACGCGATTGAGCCTCACCAAACCACATCGCATCCTGACGAATACCTGCATCTGATTTCACATCAAATCCTAAACCACGAGGGAAAGCTGATTCCGCAAGTGTTACTAATACACCACCATCAGACACGTCATGTGCTGATTGGATTAATTTCGCTTCAATTAATTCTGAGATACCTTTTTGAACCAATTGCTCCGTAGGTAAATCAAAATGCGGTGCCGGCGATGCCTTCACCTTGCGGTATGAATATAAAAACTCAGAAGAAGCGATGTCATTCACGGACTCCCCTACTAAGTATACTAAATCTCCTTCAGCCTTGAAATCCAAGGTCATTTTGTTTTCTGCTTTCTCCAAAATACCCAACATACCAATGGTTGGCGTCGGGAACACCGGACCTTCATCCGATGATTGGTTGTAGAAACTTACGTTACCACCCGTTACCGGTGTTTCGAACGCCTCACAAGCTTTCTTCATGCCTTTGATTGCACCTACGAATTGCCAGTAAACTTCTGGAACGTACGGATTACCAAAATTCAGACAGTTGGTGATTGCCACCGGCAAACCTCCCGAACAAACAATGTTACGGGCTGCCTCCGCAACCGCCATCGCACAACCCTCTTCTGGATCTGCGTTTACGTAGCGTGAATTACAATCAACCGTAATCACAATTGACTTATCGGATCCGTGAACCTTCACCACACCTGCATCCGAAGGCGCATTCGTATTACGATTCGCTCGGCCGATCGATGAATCATATTGTTCTGCAACCCACTTCTTCGAAGCAATGTTGGGATGATTCATTAAGAAATCAAATGCCTTGGGCAATTCTGCCGCTGGAATATCTTGTACGGAGTTAATGTCAAATTTCTTGAACTCTTGGAAGTAAGCAGGCTCCTTATACTCGCGGTGATAAACCGGTGCGCCTCCGCCCAATACCAAATCATCCGCAGGAACGTCCGCTACTAATACGCCATCTTGGTAGAATTGCAAACGTTTGGTATCTGTTACGGTACCAATTTGCTCGCAATTCAAATCCCACTTATCAAAAATCTTCTTCGCCTCCGCTTCACGTCCTTTTTCCACGACGATCAACATACGCTCTTGGGACTCGGATAATAAAATCTCAAATGGCTTCATGTTCGCCTGGCGCGTAGGAACTTTGGAAAGATCAATAATCATTCCGTGCTCTCCTTTGGCAGACATTTCTGATGTCGAGCAGATAATACCTGCAGCACCCATGTCTTGAATACCAATCACACAACCCGCTTCAATGATTTCCAACGAAGCCTCTAATAATAATTTCTCTTGAAAAGGATCACCCACTTGAACCGCAGGCAATTTTTCTGATGATTTGGAGGTAATATCTTCGGATGCAAAACTTGCCCCACCAATTCCGTCTTTTCCTGTCGCAGATCCTACGATAAATACACCATTACCTACTCCGTATGAAATAGCAGATGCTTGGGTACCCACCTTCAAAATACCTGCAGAAAAGGCATTTACGAGCG
>CAZUAZ010000018.1:0-3716 GCA_964618445.1 uncultured Aquirufa sp.
TCGTTATTTGCCACAGTACAATAATCCGAAATTTCAATTTGACTAATCCCTAAATCCTTTAGTTGCGTCGCGTTCGTCGCTTTTAAATCCACATGCCAGCGTGCTCCGCGTTTTTCTTTATGCTCAAATTGCTCTGCGACTTCATCACCCACTTCGAAGTTTTGCAAGCTAATGCAGGGGCCAATGTAAGCCAAGATGTCCGTAGGATTTGATCCGCCTGTAATCATGGCGGAGGCAGTTTTGTAAACGATTTGAGCGACGGTTCCTTTCCAACCGGCATGAATGGCTGCAGCGGTTCGACGGACTGGATCGGCGAGTAAAATAGGACAACAATCCGCTATACCCACACCGGCAAAAATACCCTGCTCAGACGTCAAAACAGCATCAAAACCTGACTGGTACCCCGCCTCTGAGGTCGTCCAGATTTCAGAACCATGCACCTGATACGAACGCGCTAAGGCATCTGGTGAAATACCTAAATCCGCGCAAAAAAGGTCTAGATTGGACGAGATTGCTACTGGATCATCGTCGGTATGGACTCCTAAATTTAACGATTGATACGCTTGTGAACTCACTCCGCCGTGGCGAGTCGAAATACCCGCCACGAGCTGAGGAATGTGTTTGAAAATTTCAGGTCGAATGACCCGACTATGCGTCATAACTTAATCCGTACTGCTTCAATACCTCATCCGGAACACCGTTCCATTGATTCGGGGTATTGCCCTTGTAATCTAAATCCGCGATGCCCATCTTCGACGTGTAAAATCCTGTCGCCGTTAAATTACGCATCAAGGTAAAGAAACTCACGCCCTGCGATAAATGCTTCGGTGCCGTTTCCGGATAAGCAATATCATCGACGATGTTGATGCGTTGTGCTGCAGTGATCTCGGTGAATTTCTTGCCAAAACGCTTGTTGGACTCCGAGTCCAGCCAACGTAATCCTCCACGCATCGGTGTCTTAAACTCCGGCTTATCTTTTACAATGAATTCAATAAATGCCGTTACGCCAGACTGTGACGCACTGCCCGATTTCTTATCAGCCGGAATGATGATGTCCGACAAGATTGTAATCGTATCTAATTCATGTTTGTTCAAAAATACTTCCGCCTGTAACCGGGCTTCCATTTCGGCCTCTTCCTGCGTCCGACCGTTTGGCCTTTTCATAGCAGTTTTGCCTAATTCTAAATTTTCAATCGCTTTTTCATCAGGATTGAATACGGCTAAGCCCAACGAACTCAAGCCCATATTTTTTAAATAGTCTCTTCTTTTCATTATAGGTTGCCTTTTTTACGTTGATCAATAATGTACTCCGATGTCCGTAGCGATAATGCCAAAATCGTCCACGTCGCATTTTTATCTCCCTGAGAAACAAATGGCGCCGCATCCGCGACAAATAAATTCTTCACATCATGTGCTTGGCAGTTTGAATTCAATACCGAGGTATTCTTGTCATTACCCATACGCGCAGTACCCACTTCGTGGATGATACGTCCTGGATCCGCTAAACCATAATTATTTTCCGCACCCGGCTTTTTGCCCATCGGCTCACCACCCATCGCATGGATGATTTCCTCAAAGGTATCCTGCATGTGCTTCGCTTGTTTTATTTCGTAATCCGCCCATTTGTAATGGAAACGTAACACCGGTATACCGTATTTATCCACCACATTCGGGTCGATTTCACAGTAATTATCCTCGCGAACAACCGGTTCCCCGCGTCCTGCAAAATTCACATAAGCACCATAGAATCGGCGGTAATCTTCTTTCAAGGTCGCACCATATCCACCCGCTGCTTTTTTCAAACCATCACGTGTGAAGTTCTCGCGGCCGTTTAGACCTTCGATGCCCCAACCAAATCCGTAACTTGGCATACCCATACCTCCACCGTATTCGATGTGGTATCCACGAGGGAAATCTAATTTGGCGTTGTCTAACCACCACGGCGTGTAAATGTGCATACCACCCACGCCATCTTCATTATAACGTTTTCTGTCAAATAACTTTGGAATGATCGCCGAACGAGATGCTCCCGTCGAATCATTCAAATATTTACCTACCACGCCACTCGAATTAGCTAAACCATTCGGGAAGCGAGAGCTTTTGGAATTCAATAATAAACGAGCTGTCTCACCCGCACTAGCTGCCAAAACAACAATCTTACCGCGTACGGTATATTCTTGCATCGTACCTGTGTGGATATACGAAACGCCAGTGGCTAATCCTGTTGCCGGATCTGTCGTTACCTCCCGCGCCATCGCGAACGGCAACATCGTTAAATTGCCCGTGGCTGCAGATGGTTTAATCAATACCGAAGAGGAAGAGAAATCCGCGTAGGCCGAACACCCACGGTTACATTGGCCGCAATAAAAACATTGACCACGCTCATTGTTGATGGGTTTTGTCAACATCGACATCCGTGAAGGATAAGTCGGAATACCCAAGGCTTTATTCGCCTTCTTAATCATTAATTCGTGCAAACGAGGTTGCGGAGGAGGTAAGAAATACCCATCTGGGTTATTACGCAAGCCTTCGTTCGTACCGAAAACCCCAATCAATTTATCTACTTTATCGTAATACGGTTTGACATCGTCATAGCCAATCGGCCAGTCATCACCCAACCCATCAATACTTTTTCTTTTGAAATCATCCGGTCCAAAACGCAAGGAAATGCGTCCCCAGTGGTTCGTCCGGCCACCCACCATCCGCGAACGGAACCAGTCGAATTTGGTGCCATCTTTTCGTGTGTAGGGTTCTCCTTCGATATCCCAACCGCCATAAGCGGCATCAAAATCACCAAAATTACGGAGTGAAGAACTTGAACCGCGGCGCAATGACTCGTAAGGCCATTTCATTTGGGTCATGTCTTTGGGGTCAGCCGGGTCGAACGGTTGGCCTGCTTCCAACACACAAACTTTGGCTCCCGCCTTCGTTAATGTATGTGCTGCCATTCCTCCTCCGGCTCCAGAACCCACAATCACCACGTCGAAAACTTCTTGTTGGGATTGAATGTAAATAGACGAATTAATCATAGTTATTGATAAGGTTTTAAAGAATGGTAAATGTATAAAATTTGACTTATTTTTGTTTTCATTAGCGACAAAAATTTTGGCCAAAAAATTACCCGATGGGCAAGAACCTTTGAAAAAAGGAGAGACCCCACTTTCCAGACAGTTTAATCAAATCAAAGCCAAATATCCGGGTGCCATTTTGCTATTCCGGGTAGGTGACTTTTATGAGACGTTTGGCGAGGATGCGGTAAAAGCTTCCAAAATTTTAGGGATCACATTGACACGCCGGAATAACGGCAACGCTGATGATCATTTAGCGGGATTTCCGCACCATTCTTTAGATACCTATTTACCCAAATTAGTGCGTGCCGGCCAGCGCGTCGCCATCTGTGACCAGTTGGAGAATCCAGCCGAAGCCAAAGGCATCGTGAAACGCGGCGTAACCGAATTAGTGACACCCGGTGTTTCGTTCAACGATCAAGTGCTCGATCACAAACGTAATAATTACGTTGCCGCGATTAGCTACCAAGAAAAAGATGCGCAATACGGCATGGCATTTTTAGATATATCCACCGGGGAATTCATGTGCTCGCAAGGGCCTTTAGCTTATGTCCAAAAGCTGATTCAGAGTTTCATGCCCGCGGAGATTTTATACCCGAAAAAATACCGGTCGGTGTACCAAGAAAATTTCGGCGACCAAACCCATTC
>CAZUAZ010000018.1:3816-11626 GCA_964618445.1 uncultured Aquirufa sp.
ACCCGAAAAAATACCGGTCGGTGTACCAAGAAAATTTCGGCGACCAAACCCATTCTTTCTCCCTAGAAGAATGGATTTTTTCCCATGAATTTACCTATCCTTTATTGACCGAACATTTCAAGACCAAAAATTTGAAAGGTTTTGGGATTGAAAATATGCCGCTGGGCATCATCGCCGCCGGGGTGATTTTACATTACTTGGCAGAGACGGAACACAAGCAAGTGGGGCATATTGCCACGATCCAACGGATCGAAGAGGACAAATTTGTGTGGCTAGATCGCTTCACGATTCGCAATCTGGAACTCGTTTATTCCGTGCAAGAAGGCGGAGTACCACTGATTTCCTTATTGGACCAAACGCTCACACCCATGGGCGCGCGTCTCCTGCGGAAGTGGATGGTGTTGCCGCTGAAGGAATTGGGGGCGATTCGGGAGCGCCAGCAAGGCGTTGCGGGGTTGCTGGAACTCCCCGATGTCCTCGAGGCATTAATCAATTTTCTCAAGCCGATTGGTGATTTGGAGCGCTTGATTTCCAAAGTGGCAGCTGGACGAATTAATCCGCGGGAATTGGTGCAGTTGAAACGAGCCTTGCAACAAATTCCGGCGATCAAGGAAACCTTGGCGGCGCATCCTGCTGAAATTTTACAGAAATGGGCGGATCAATTGAATCCGTGTTTGCATTTGGTACAAAAAATTGAGTCCGCCTTGCGTGACGATGCACCGATGCTTGTGCATCAGGGTGGCATTATCAAAACGGGGTATTTGGCGGAGTTAGACGAGCTACATTTGTTATCGACCAACGGCAAGGATTACCTTGCCGCGATGCAGAAACGTGAGATCGAACGCACCGGTATTACATCGTTAAAAGTGGCCTATAATAAGGTTTTTGGCTATTATTTGGAGGTGACCAATGCGCATAAAGATCGCGTACCGCCGGAGTGGATTCGCAAGCAGACGCTCGTGAATGCGGAGCGGTACATCACGGAGGAATTAAAGGGATATGAGGAGAAGATTTTAAGTGCAGAGGATAAAATATCAACGATTGAATTTGGGATTTTTCAGGAGCTGGTGCGTGAATCACTCGAATATTTGGAGTTGATTCAGTTAAACGCACACGGCATCGCGACCTTGGATGTGTTGACAAGTTTTGCCGTCGTGGCCAAACGAAACGGCTACGTACAACCCACGTTACATACCGGTGATTCGATTCAAATTGAAGCAGGCCGACATCCTGTTATTGAGCAGCAATTACCATTGGGAGAAGAATATGTACCCAATGACGTGTATTTGGATAACGAGACCCAACAAATCATTATGATTACCGGGCCGAATATGGCGGGTAAATCGGCCCTTTTACGTCAGACAGCCCTCATCGTTTTGATGGCGCAAATGGGTTCGTTCGTGCCGGCGACTTCTGCGTCGATTGGATTAGTGGACAAAGTTTTCACGCGGGTCGGGGCGTCAGATAATCTGTCCAAAGGGGAGTCGACCTTCATGGTGGAGATGACCGAGACCGCCGCTATTTTAAATAATTTGTCAAATAATTCCTTGGTCTTATTGGATGAGATCGGTCGGGGTACTTCTACCTACGACGGTGTTTCCATGGCTTGGGCGATTGCAGAGCATGTGCATAACCATCCAAAATGTAGAGCCAAAACGTTGTTCGCTACGCACTACCACGAATTGAATGAATTGGCGGAGGACTTTCCACGCATCAAGAATTTCCACGTTTCCGTGAAGGAAGTAGGCAATAAGATTATTTTCTTGCGGAAATTAGTGCCGGGCGGATCGGCACATAGTTTTGGTATTCACGTGGCTCAAATGGCCGGAATGCCAACCTCCCTCGTGCTACGTGCGCATGAGATTTTACAAAATTTAGAGAAGGATCATGTTCTCGAGGCGAACGTAGACAAGCTCAAAGACATGCCGAAAAACAACTACCAGCTCAGTTTATTTGGTTCTGAAATTCCAGAAGGTCTCAAGAAAATCGAGGAGCAATTAGGTGAATTGGATGTGAATACGCTGTCACCGATTGAGGCCTTATTGAAGTTGAATGAGCTCAAAAGGTTGTTGTAAGTCCAGCTGGAAAAAGTCCGTAGGGATTTAGTCCGAAGTCCGGAGTATAACAATGGCGTTTGAGCTACACGTAAATTCTTTTTATATAATAACCCCGGACTAATTCCCTTCGGACTGTAGACTATTTTCCTCCGGACTATTCTCCTTCGGACTAATTCCCTTCGGACTGTAGACTATTTTCCTCTGGACTTCTCTCCTTTGGACTCGAAATTAATTCCGCAGGAATTAATTTCGAACATCCAACCCCCAATTCAACTTACTTCTCAACGTAGTTAAGAAATCATCTCCAGGAATCTTGACGATTTTAGCGGCGAAAGGGGCTTTTTGGACCTCGATGGCGAATTTGGAATCGATGACGCGGGAGCGTGAATCGATGGAAATTAGGAAATTTTGACTGCGGCTCGTGACTTCGAAGCGCAATTTTGATTCACTCGAAACGACCAATGGACGCACGTTTAAGTTGTGCGGGCTCATCGGCGCGATGATTAAAATATCTGAACTTGGCATCACTAAAGGACCACCTACGGAAAGCGAGTAGCCCGTTGACCCCGTGGCAGTCGACACAATTAAACCATCCGCCCAGTACGAGTTCAGGTAGTTGCCATCCACAAAAGCTTTGATCACGATCATGGAAGACGTGTCCGTTTTCATAATGCCGACCTCATTTAGGCCAAATTGTTTGTCTTCAAATAATTCGATATCCGACTGCACGCTCACCAGCGTACGGTCTTCGATTCGGTAATTTCCTTGGATTAATTGGTCTAAAGCCGGGCTAACATCCTGTGGCGATAACGTGGCCAAGAAGCCTAATCGGCCGGTATTTAAACCCAGAATAGGTAATTCCTTTGCCCCGATGTGCGTTAAGGTTTCCAATAAGGTACCGTCCCCACCAATACTCCAGGCCATGTGCGCGTCGGTCTGGGTTCCCGTTTTTTCGTTATATGTAGGGATATTCGCTACGTCAAATTGGTGTTCTAGTAAATGCTGTTTAAAGTATTCAGATAGAATGGGCACGCAGTTTTTGGACGTAATCTCTTGCCAAATAGCCTCCATCAACGGTTTTGTTTCCGCATTAAAAGACTTCCCATGAATGGCTAAACGTAGTGGCACCGGTTAGGGATTTAAAAATTTCATTAATAAATCAAAGCGCTCATTATCAGCCGCTTCGCGCTTTCCAAACATATAGGCTTTGTTGATAATCACCCCGTGACGTTCCAATCCTTGGATGATTCCTGAGAATTGTTCGGTTTGGATTTGAACCATTAATTCGGGTAAACCCAAGGCATCTTTGCTATTTCTAAGCATACATGAACGCGTAATTAATCCGCGATTTTCTTCGATAATCCGGGCAATTAAACTGAAAGAATCGTGTTGGATGTGAAAGGGAATGTAAATAACTCCACCATCTTGTCCATTAAATCCGTTCAGCGCAATGGCTTCACCTACCGTGTTCAGGCTAATATAGCCTTGCCATTCTTGGGCGTTATTTACGACTGGGATGAGCTTAAATTGGCTTTTTTCAAAGAGGGGTAGACTAGCGAATAAATCTTCGTCGGCCTCCAAAGAATAATCCTTGAAATACCCTGTTAACGCACTCAATTTTCCATCAAGATGAAGGCTGTTGGCCAAAAGCTCTTCGGTGATATTGCCTACATACTTTTTACCATCCAAAACGGCGATGTTGGTCAGTTCATGGGTATGAAATGCCTTCATGGCTTTTTGTATTGAATCTGTCAGTTTCAATACCGGAAAATCGTACGATAAGTAAGCGAGCGTGAGCATGCTATACGGGATTTTGGTCTAGCCATTTGGCTAAAATCTGGTTGAATTCTTGCGGTCTTTCCATCATGGGTGCATGGCAACATTTATCTATGAAATGTAGTTCTGAACCGGGAATTAATTCATTGAATTCGTGGCCCACTTGCGGTGGGGTAATCGTATCATTTAAGCCCCAAATCAACAGGGTAGGGGTTTTGATCCGAACAATATCTTTGGCCATATTGTTCCGCTGCGCGGATTTGGCAATGGCGATAATGCGCATCACTTTGGGAATGCTATTGGTAATTTCGAATACTTCGTCGACCAATTCCTTGCTCGCCGTTTTTGGGTCGTAAAACGTGTATTCCACGCGCTCTTTGATGTACTCGTAATTACCTCGTTTAGGATAGGATCCACCCATGGAATTTTCGAACAATCCGGACGATCCCGTTAGGATTAATCGTTGAACCTTCTCAGGGTATTTTAGGGTATAAATCAAGGCGACATGGCCGCCTAATGAATTGCCGATTAAGCTGAATTTGTCCATCTTTTTGTAGTCGACAAATCCTTCAATGAATGTGGTTAAACCTTCGCAACCTGCCTCTTTGATGGGCATGTCGTGAATGGGCATAAGTGGAATGATGACTTTGTATTTTTGGATGAAGTGGGTGATAACACCTTCCCAATTGCTGAGAGCACCAAATAAACCGTGAAGGAGCAGTAACGTATCGCCGGATCCCTCCTCGATATACTGGTAGTCGTGTTCCTTCTTAATTGTATAATCCATTCCTAGTACCCATTTAATCTGCAAAGTAATAAAAAAGACTTTAAACTTTTGTAAGTTTATGCACTTTGTTCATTTTAATTAATTCATGAAACCAGTTGTCATCATTGGAGCCGGAATGGCCGGCTTGCAGGCCGCCTCACAATTGCATTTAAATCAGATTCCATTTTTGTTGGTGGACGCCCAAAATCACGTGGGCGGACGTCTCCATTCCGAGCATGTTAAAGGCTTTACACTCGATGTAGGATTTCAAGTTTTACAAACAAATTATCCAGAAGTACAACGCAGTTTGGACTTGCCTGGCTTGGATCTAGCCTCGTTTGAATCGGGCGCTTATTTGTGGAATCAAGCTGGCTGGTTGGCCTTCGTGAATCCCCTCAAACAACCGGGGTCCCTGTTCGATGCCTTAGCTTCTGGGATCATGACCATCAAGGATGCTTTGTTTTTAGCCCGCTTGTGGTTCATCACGCAAAAAGATCTAGAACCATTAGGGTCCCATGAATCCACGCAAGATTTTCTAAATCGCTGGGGTTTCTCAGCCAAATTCCAAGCACATTTTTTACGGCCGTTTTTTGGCGGGATATTTTTGTCGGCAGGTTTGAATCCCCCAGCGTCCTTGTTTCGCTATTACATGAAGCAATTTTTAGAGGGCACTGCGGCGATACCTGCTGCGGGTATCGGGGCGATTCCTATACAAATGGCCGCTGCGTTACCTGCGGATTCGATTCGTTTGAGTACGCAGGTGACTCAAGTTTCAGCGCATCAAATAAATTTCGCGGATGGGTCTAGTGTGGAGGCAAGCCGTGTGATTCTAGCCACGGACGCTTCGACTGCGGCGAAACTGTTGGGGGTGTCACTCGAAAAAGGTGCTTTTTGGAGCACGAAGACCCTTTATTTTCAAGCGCCTGCTTCAGCCGACAAGAAGTCGATGTTGCATTTAGTACCCAACAGTCGGGTGTTGCATTATGCGTATTTGAATCATGTGCAGCCAAGCTATGCGCCGAAAGGCAAGGATTTGATTTCCGTAACCACGCTGGATGTCGCGATGCAGTCGGCAGATGTACTTGCCGAGCTCACTCCGTTTGTGGGTCCGAGCATCCAAAAATGGGCATTTTTGAAGGAGTACTTCCTGCCGGAAGCTTTACCGGTTGTAGATGCTTTTGATGAACTGAAGCAAAAAGCTGCTGAGGCGGGTATCGTGTTAGCTGGTGATTTTACGGGCTTCCCGTCACTGCAGTCGGCCATGCAATCGGGCCGCTTAGCCGCAGAGGCATGCCAAAAGGCCTGATATTTATCAGGAAATTTTCCCGCTTAATTTGTATCTTTGTCGCTCATTTTGTTTGATCGTATGAAAAGAATTATACTCATATTTGCCTTGTTGGCCGCTTTTACCTCATGTAAAAAAACCAACCCAAACTATCAGCAAGAGGCATCGAATCCCAAGTTTTTAGAGCGCGCACAAAATATGTTGACCGAAAGTATCATCCACGATATCTTCGCGCCACCGGTTTCTTCGCGTATTTACATGTATGCGAGTGTGGCGGGATATGAAGGGGCGATTCATGCGGATAAGCGTTTTCGTTCGTTTGTGGGCCAGCTAAATGGCTTCGAAAAAGTGGCACAACCAGAGGCAGGATTGGAATATTGTTATCCGTTGGTTTCTACCCGAGCGTTTCTTTCCGTAGGTAAAAAGTTAACCTTCGCCCAAGAATTATATGTTGAATTTGACAAACAAATCGAGGCAGATTTCCGCAAGACGGGCATGCCGGATGAGGTATATGAGCGTTCGGTCGCTTTAGGTGATTCCATTGCGGCCTCCGTGATGCGCTGGGCTGCCAAAGATAATTACAAGCAAACGCGTGGTTTCCGCTTTACGGTGACAAATTTACCAGGAACTTGGACTCCGACTCCACCTGCTTACATGGATGCGGTGGAGCCATATTGGACGAAGATTCGTCCCGTGGCTTTGGATTCCTCTTCGCAATTTAGAGCGCCGATACCTTCTAAATTCGATTTGACCAAAGGCAGTCCTTACTATAAAGAGGTTATGGATTCGTATGAAACGGTGAAGAATTTGACGAGTGAGCAGCGTGATATTGCCAACTTCTGGGATTGCAATCCCTTTAAAATGAATATAACTGGCCATGCGATGTTTGCGACCAAGAAAATGTCGCCGGGCGGACACTGGTTGGGGATTGTGGCGCAAATTTCGCGTCAATACAACAAGCCCTATGTGGAAACAGCGGAGGCTTTGGCCTTAACATCCTTAGCTATTTTTGATGGATTTATTTCGTGCTGGGATGAGAAATACCGGTCGATTCGCATTCGTCCGGAGACCATCATCAATGCATCGATTGACAAAACCTGGATTCCAGTGTTGCAAACGCCACCATTTCCAGAATATACGTCAGGCCACAGTACCATTTCGCGAGCGGCGGCTGAGGTATTAACGAAAGTTTATGGCGATAATGTCGCGTTCAATGATTCCACGGAGGTTCCTTATGGCTTGCCACCACGCAAATTCACTTCATTTATTCAAGCTGCGGACGAGGCTTCGATCAGTCGGCTGTATGGTGGAATTCACTTCCGCCCAGCCTTAGACGAGGGTGCGAAGCAAGGGTCGAAAGTAGGTCAATGGTTATTGGCCAATGTCAAAACGCGCAAGTAATGAATGACATCGCCTCTCGAGATGACATCAAGGTTTTTGTGGATGCATTTTATGGCGGCATGAAATCAGATGATTTGGTGGGGCATGTATTTATCGATGTGATGCAGGTGGATTGGACGCATCATTTGCCCAAGATGTATGATTTCTGGGAGATGTTGCTGCTCGATGGATCGAATTACAAGGGTGCACCCATGCGTCCTCACCTGGAAATCAACCAAAAAGTCCCGTTGACCATGGCCCATTTTGACCGTTGGTTCGAGTTATTTTCCCAAACCCTAGACGCTCATTTTGCCGGTCCTAAAACGGAAGAGGCCAAGACGAAGGCGTGGAATATTGCGCAGACGTGGGCCTATAAATTAGACGCTGGACGCTAGACGTCAGACGCTAGAAAATAGACTCTAGACGTCAGACATTAGACGTTGGAACAAATTTATTTGTGATGACCCTTCGGACTCCGGACTTAAGTCCAACGTCTAACGTCCAACGTCCAACGTCTGGATTTATATTTTCCAATATATCTTTTTG
>CAZUAZ010000018.1:11726-13436 GCA_964618445.1 uncultured Aquirufa sp.
CGTCTAACGTCCAACGTCCAACGTCTGGATTTATATTTTCCAATATATCTTTTTGGCATCCAACCACGTCGCTAATTTGACAATCAGCATCAGCACAACGATCGAATTGAGCACATCGCCCCAGGCCTCAGGAATTGAAACCCATTGCGCCAAACCGCCCACGAAAATGTGAGTCGTTTTATTCAACCATTGCGGAACGATGGTTTCGAAGAAGAGGTAAATTAATAGGGAGTTATTACCAATCGAATTTAGATATCGGGGCATGGCGAGCACGGGTTTTTCGCTTGACCAGTTTTTGTAGCATAGAGCCATGAGTAAGGTAATCCAACCGGCCGAAGCGAGCGTGAAGGATAAAGTTGCTGTTCGTTTGATGATCGGAATTCCGGCCATATCAAGTCCATACCCAGCCATAATACCTAAGACCCCTAGGCCCAAAAATGTGCGAAAAACGAGTTGGGGCGGGCTCGTCCGATGTATCATTCGGCCGATCAAAGCACCCCAAATCGTATGAGCCGCCGTAGGTAAAAAGTTCATCGCAATCCAATGTCCACGACTGAGTTTTCCCATCAGGAACAGATCGATGTAGGATCCAAAATTTTGATCCGGGGTGTACGGTTGGTCATAACCCGGAATCGAACTAAACACATACAGGGAATGGGAAATCAATAACAATAGGAGCGATGCGGCGATTTGCAAGGGAATGGAAAAGCGCAGCAAAAAGAAGGTAATCAGTGTCGTAAAGGCGAGTTGGGTCAACACATTCCACAATTCCAGCACCATTTCACCCCGGTAAATGCAATGTAATCCGGTGCCGGCAAGGAATAGGAAAATGGACCTTTTGATGACGTGTGGCCATATCGTGGCATAGGTTGCTCCTTGGTCTAATCGTTTATAGGTTGAAAAATAAAGCGCGGATCCAGCAATCAACATAAATCCCGGTTGGATCAAATCCCAAAAATGCAATCCCTGCCAGTCGGCATGAAAAAATTGCTTCAGAATAAATGAATGAGGGAAGAGCGTTTCGAGGTGCTCGTAGAGGCCGGTGCTTTCGGCGGCCAACAGAAATAAGATAAACCCGCGAAAATAATCAACTGCAGGGAAGCGGTTTGTAATCATTGGTTTAGATTGCGTGGTTCAAAGGTAAACTATTTTTTTAAAATCAATTTTGTACTTTTGTTTATTGTCAATGCATATGATTGTATCTACTCCGGGGAGGATTTGTTTGTTTGGTGAACATCAAGACTATTTAGGTCTTCCCGTTATCGCAGCTGCGATTTCAAAACGTATTCAAATCAAAGGTGCTTTTCGCCCCGACCGTATCGTTCATTTCGAGCTGCCTGATGTGCAAAAAAGTGACGAATTCGTCCTGGATTACCCGTTGGCATATACGCAAGAACGTGACTATTTCAAAAGTGTTTGCAACGTGTTGCAGCGCCGGGGGCATGTCATCGACAAAGGATTGGAATTAGAAGTACGCGGAAATATTCCGATCAATTCAGGGACTTCGAGTTCGTCTGCCTTACTCGTCTCATGGGTGCAATTGCTCAATGAAATGTATAAGCTAGGGTATTCCCAAAAGGAAGTAGGCGAAATCACCTATGAAGCGGAGGTGCTCGAATTTACGGAACCCGGTGGGATGATGGATCAATACGCCACGGCGGTGGGCAATGTTATTTACTTAGCAAGCCAACCAGAAATTTCCATTAAAAC
>CAZUAZ010000018.1:13536-26314 GCA_964618445.1 uncultured Aquirufa sp.
TGGGTGCTGGAGCTTTGGGAGCCAAGATTAATGGTTCGGGTGGCGGCGGTTGCATGTTTGCTTATGCGCCGGCAAATCCGGAATCGGTGGTGCAGGCAATTAACGAGGCAGGAGGAAAGGGGTACATCATTCGCGTCGATGTAGGTACGCAAGAAGAGAAAGCAAGTTTATTTTATTAAGATATGAAAAAGAGATTATTGATTTTGGCGGGCGGTATGGCTTCGCGCATGAAGAAGGCGATGGCCGAAGGAGCGAGTGATTTAGATCCGAACTTAGTTGCGCAAGCAAACTCGGTGACGAAGGGAATGATTCAAGTGGGTAAGAATGGAAAGACCTTAATAGATTACCAATTATACAATGCGCATTTGGCGGGGATTGAGGAAGTGATGTTATTGTTGCACCCAACGGATACGGTTTCACAAGAATATTGTGAAAGCCTAATGGCCAAAGATGCGTGTTGGGGGATGAAAATCGTATTCGCACGCCAACAAATCGCTGCGGATCGCGAGAAGCCAGCTGGAACGGCGGATGCGGTTTACCAGGCATTAATGCAGCATGCGGATTGGCAGACAGGACGCGTGATTGTTTGTAATTCCGACAACCTATATAGTGTGAATGCGTTGAAAACGCTTTGGGCTTCTCCGGAACCGAATGCCTTGATCTCGTATCACCGGGATAGTTTATTATATCCAGCAGAGCGTATTTCTGCATTTGCCTTGATTCGCACGGATGCTGATGGGTATTTATTGGAGATTATTGAAAAGCCTACGGCGGAGCAGGCGGAAGAGTTGATGGCAAAGATTGGTCGCTTAGGGGTGAGTATGAACGTGTTTGTCTTTGAGGCGTCGACATTCTTGCCTTATTTGGCCAAGACTCCGTTCCATGCGGTGCGTAATGAAAAGGAATTACCGACGTCGGTGGTCATGTTCGGGGAGGGTGAAGGTCGTGGTTTTTACACCATTCCATTAGCGGAGAATGTGCCGGATTTAACTTCGAAGGAAGATATTCTGGTGATGAAGCAGTATTTGGAGGATACCTACGGGGATTTTTAACATAGGTATATACCCCAGACTAAAGTCTGGGGTTATAAAATTTTTAGCCCCAGGTTTTAACCTGGGGTTTTATGGGTTAGTAATTTTTTTTAGCCCCAGGTTTTAACCTGGGGTTTCTTTTTTTGTTATCTAGGAATTATTTGTACTTTGGTGCAAAACCTATTTAATAAGATGTCTATTGCAATCGTTATCCTCTTTATAGGCCTGTTGGTCTTTCTCATCACCTATTTAAAAGTCAATTCCTTTATCGCCTTTCTTTTGGTGAGTTTGTGCGCGGGCGTACTCTTAGGATTACCTTTGCCTGATTTGGCGAAATCGATTCAAAAGGGTTTGGGAGATACGCTGGGGTCCTTAGTGACCATTATCGTGTTGGGGGCGATGCTGGGAAAATTAGTGGCGAGTAGTGGGGCGGCCCAACAAATCGCGTCGACGTTGATTCGGTTGTTTGGTGAAAAGAATATTTCCTGGGGCTTGATGTTCACGGGGTTTATAATTGGTATTCCTTTATTTTATAATGTAGGCTTTGTGCTGATGATCCCGCTGATTTTTGCCCTGGTGCAGAAATTCAAATTAAATCCATTGATGGCGGGTGTCCCCATGATGGCTTCTTTGTCGGTAGCACACGGATATTTACCGCCACACCCTTCCCCAGCCGCTTTGGTCGCGCAGTTCCATGCGAATATGGGGACGACTTTAATTTATGGGATCATTGTTTCCATACCGGCGATTATCTTGGCTGGACCTATTTTTGCCAAAACACTCGGCCATATCAAGCCCAAACCCTTGAAGACGTTTGCTGTTCAGGAGGTTCCGGAAGATGAATTGCCGAGTACCTTTTCGAGTTTTTTAACGGCCTTGTTGCCTGTCTTTTTATTAGTCGTGACGACGGCGCTCGATGTGCAGCTAGGTAAAGATTCATCTTTCAGTCCTTTTTTACATCTAATTTCAGACCCTGCCATGGTGATGTTGGTGGCCATCTGTTTCGCCACCTGGACCTTGGGCTTACGCTTAGGGAAATCCATGGAGCATGTGATGGGTATTTACACGGAAGCGGTGAAGGATGTGGGCATGATCTTATTGATCATTGCGGGTGCGGGTACTTTCAAAGAGGTATTGTTAGTGTCTGGAGTCAGCAAAGAAATTGCGGGCTATTTAGGTAATTTACCGATTCCACCCTTAGTTTTAGGCTGGCTGATGGCTGCGATTATACGCGTATGTATTGGTTCGGCAACGATTGCTGGCCTGACGGCGGCGGGCATGATTTTGCCTTTGGTCGCTTCGGGAGATGTTAATCCGAATTTAATGGTCTTGAGTATTGGTGCGGGGAGTTTGATGTTCTCGCATGTGAATGATACCGGATTTTGGATGTTTAAAGAATATTTTAACTTGTCGGTCAAAGAAACGATTCGTTCCTGGTCCTTGATGGAAACGATTGTGTCTGTAGCGGGTCTATTGGGCGTGCTCGTATTAAACCAAATCGTCTAGTTTCGCGGAATCGTACTATTTTAGTCAAAATGAGCAGGTCGTCCTAACCTGAGTATATTCCTATTCGTTTGTGTTTTCATACGCTAAATCATTGTGATTTAAGCGTTTTCCCTTCGTTTATTCTGAAAATTGTCCATTTTTCCGTTGATAATTTGGCAAAAATTTGTCTCTTTATTAACATTTCCCTAATTTTCGAGTTACAATTAATTAGTTAAACAAATTTTCTCACCCCAAACTAAAAAGTACATGAAAAAAAATTTACTCATGACTTTCGTGTTGGCTTTCTTCACCCTAACCAGCTTAATTGCGCAGGACAGAAAGATAACCGGAAAGGTAACTTCGGCCGAGGACGGCTCGGGGCTACCAGGTGTCACTGTTTCTATTAAAGGAACAAACAAAGGAACGCAAACAAATGTAGACGGAAGTTATTCCGTTTCAGTTCCAAGTGCATCCACTACATTGGTATTCTCCTTTGTAGGATTAAACACACAAAGTGTTTCAGTAGGTAATCAATCGGTTATCAACGTGGCGTTATCTACGGATTCACGTCAGTTATCTGAAGTAGTTGTGACAGGTTATAGTTCGATTCAAAAGCGAACTTTCTCTGGAGCGACAGCAAACATTTCATCTAAAGAAGTAGCTAAGCAGCCATTTGGTTCATTCGACCAAGCTTTACAAGGTGCTGCTACAGGTGTATCTGTTATGGCGAATGGTGGTCAACCGGGCCAACAAGCCGTTGTGCGTATTCGTGGTAACGGTTCCATCAATGGTGTGAATACGCCGTTGTTTATTTTGGATGGAGTTGAGATTTCAGCGGCTGATTTTCAGACGATGAACCAGGGTGACTTTGAGAGTATCGAAGTACTTAAGGATGCTGTGTCAACAGGTATTTACGGTTCTAGAGGAGCTAACGGAGTATTCGTTATCACCACGAAGCGTGGTAAAGCGGGTCAAGTTCAGATCAACTATGACTATCAATTAGGTCAAAGCACCATGCCAGAAGATCGCTTAATTGTGATGAATAGTGAGCAGAAAATTAAGTATGAGCTTCAGCGTGGAAATCCATATGGATGGACAAAAGCAGAGAGTGATTCATTAAGCAAAGTTAATTTTAGCTGGCGTGATGAATTGTTCCGCACTGCGAAAACGGAGCAACATCAAATCTCGGCCACGGGTGGTAACGAAGCGAGCAAGTTCTATGCTTCTTTAGCTTATATGGATCAAGAAGGTATTGTTAAGACTACTGGTTTAAAACGTTACACAGTTCGTGCGAACGTGGACAACACTGTTAAGAATTTCAAATTTGGTTTAGGTATTCAAGGTGGTTTCTCTGATAGAAGAAATACATCAGAAGCGAATACGTTTTTGAGTTCACCATTGAATGCGATTCGTTGGAGTAATCCATATGAGGTAGCCCAACTTCCTGATGGAAGCTACAATCAATCAGGTGGTCCAGGTACGGGACAATTAGGTTCAGGTCAACCAAACGGTGCGATGGAGTTGTTTTTAAACTACAACTTTAATAAGCAAATCAAAGGTGTGGCTACTTCTTATTTAGAATATCACATTCCAGCCGTAAAAGGATTGTTTTTAAGAACAAACTGGGGTGTAGATTATACACAAAATGAAAATGCTGCGTTTACTGATCCGCGCGTTTCAGGTGGTATTGCCCGTCAAGGTATCTTGACAAGAGCCATGAACAGAAACTTCCGTTTTACAGGAACGACTTCGGTAAACTACAATGCGACGTTCGGTAAGCACGAAATTAGTGCAGGAGTTTTTGGGGAATTAATCAAGAATGACTTCAGATCTTTTCAATTTACAGGTTACGGATTTACGAATGGATTTACGAACGAAGCAGGTATCACTCCTGGTTCGGCTACGACGCCTAACTACATTCCAGCGGTTGGAGGTAATGGTGAGCAATATGGCTTGATGTCAGCTTTTGCTACCGTAAACTACGGATATGATGGTAAGTATTTCTTGAACGTAGTTGCACGTCGCGATGGTTCATCTAGATTTGGTTTGAACAATAAGTGGGCAAACTTCGGATCTGTAGGAGCTGTGTGGTTAGCTAGCGAAGAAGCATTCATCCGAGATATCGCGTTTATCTCTAGCCTTAAGTTTAGAGCGAGTTATGGTACAACAGGTAACAATGGTGCTGATTTGTATCCAATTCCACAATTCGGAAGAACCTCATACGCAGGTGTGGGAGCATGGTCACCAAGTGTACCGGGTAACCCGAGTTTAACATGGGAGATCAACTCAACAGCTAATATTGGAGTTGATTTTTCTGTCATGAAAAATAGAATCAACGGTACGGTTGAAGTTTATTCAAGAAATACAACGGATCAATTCTACAACCTTCCAGTAGATCCTTCTGCGGGTGGTTTCACATCGATCCAAAGTAACTTTGGTGAGGTTCAAAACCGAGGTATTGAAGTTTCGTTAAATGCAGATATTATCAAAGCAGGATCATTCACATGGAACATTGGTGGTAATATCTCATACAATAAGAATGAAATTGTGGCATTACCTCAGGATAACGTAATTTCTGGTGTGACGGTATTATCGAAAGGGAGCCCAATCAATACGTTATTCTTGGTTCCTTTTGCGGGTGTTGATCCTGAAACAGGAAATGCATTGTACACGAAGTTAGATGGTACAAAAACACAGACATTTAACGTAGCGGATAAAATCAAGTATGGTACTTCTGATGCACCATTGTTCGGTGGTTTGACTACTAGACTTTCGTATGCAGGGTTTGATTTAAGTGCTCAGGCCAACTTCTTCTTAGGAAGAGAAATGTATAACAATGATTTGAATAACATCATTAACCCAACTTATTACTGGGATAACATGCATATTTCTGTGCTTAATGAGTGGACGCCAACGAACAGAATCACGGATGTTCCAAGACCAGGAAACCCATACAGAGCTCAAACATCTAGATTAATTGATGATGCTAGTTTCTGGAGACTTCGTAACGTAACATTAGGGTATACGTTTAATGCGAACACTTTAAAGAAAATTAAAGTTAGATCCGCACGTGTTTTTGTTCAAGGACAAAACCTATTTACGATAACTAAATTTAGAGGTTTTGATCCAGAGGCTACAGGTACTTCATTAACAGGTGCTCAGTATCCTTCATTGGTACAAACTACATTTGGTTTAAGCATTGGGTTTTAATTATTAAACACTTAGATATTATGATAACTAAAATATTCAAACGTACCTCAGCATTGGTTTTAATCGCTGCATTTACGTTGCAAAGCTGCCAAGACAGTTTTATTAATCTTGCGCCAGAATTTACGCTGGACGCTGTGAATAACCCATCTAACATGGGTCAATTAGAGCAGGTACTTGACGGTGCCTATGCAAACTTCAGAGCCAATGATTATTATGGATCTGGTAGTGGTACCGGTAGCGGTTTGGGAATTATGCCCGATGTGTTAAGTGATAACTTGTATGAAACAATTCAAACATTGGCAAACTCGAGAGATATGTCAAATTTCCAGTTTCAGCAAAATACCGCTCAAATCACGAACATCTACAATGCAGGTTACAAGGTAATTTCTGTAGCTAACATTGTTTTGCGTGATGTAGATAAGTTTACGACGCCAGCGAACAAAAAGACGGCAAATCGAATCAAAGGTCAAGCACATGCGATTAGAGCTATGGCGCATTTTGATCTTTTCAGATATTTTGCAGAGAATTATGATCGCAATAGCACGACAACGTTAGCGTTGAATTATAGCAAAACGTTTGAGATTTCTGCTGATGCAAAGCCAGTAAGATTATCAAACAAAGTATACTATGATGAATTATTTGCTGACATTAATGCAGCACAAACTCTTCTAGCGGATATCGACAAAAATGTAAATCAAGGATTTGCAGTTATTCGTCCTAAAATGGGTTTAGCAGCTGTTCATTTGTTGAAAGCACGTGTTTCGCTTTATGCAGGTTTGTATGCGGATGCAATCGCTTCCGCCACGGCAGGTATCGCTATTGCACCGGCGCTAGTTAACAACCAAGCTACCTTTAGCGGTATGTATACGGAAGCTGCAGCAGGTGAGATCATTTGGAACGTACAATTTGATGCAGGTCAAAGTGGACCATCCTTCCTTGCTTTCTTCGCAACGAATAACAGAAGTTATTTCCGCCCAGCGTTGGAAATCGCAACGATTGCAGGTACAACAGGTTTAATTCGTAGCAATGACATCCGTTACGGTGCTTATTTTGCGAATGTGAACAGAACTACGGAAGTTCCTCAGGCATTAGCTTTAACGAAGTATAGAGGTAAAGGTGGTGTTTCAAACGGTAATGCGAATTTTGTTGCCATGAAAACAGCTGAGTTATACTTGATCAGAGCTGAAGCGTATGCACGTTCAAGCACGCCTCAAGATGCTTTAGCGATGCGTGATTTGAACGCAGTCCGTGCAGCTAGAATCAGCGGGTATGTAAATGAAGATTTAACAGGCGCTACGTTGGTGAATGCCATCGCTGATGAAAGAAGAAGAGAGTTCGTAGGCGAAGGCCATCGTTTCTTTGACTTGAAGCGTACATCTAGAACCTTACAAAGAGGAAGTACATGCGGAATTCCTGCACAATCTCCAGTAGATAGATGTTCATTAACGCCTACTTCACGTGAGTGGACATTCCCTATCACGGAGACGTTGACGAATGCAAATCCTAATTTGGTTCAAAATCCAAGTTGGAAGTAATCCTTTAGTCATTCTTATGACGGAAGAAAGGGGGTAAGCGATTGCTTACCCCCTTTCTTTTTTACGGGTGTTTCGCCATGCTTAAATTATGGCAAGTATTCTAATGGATTCAGATTGTTTATTTAGTGGAAAAGTTAAGAACAGATTTGGCTTTATTGGATTTCATCTTGGTTTCTATAGGTCGAACATTCCTTTTTCAGAATTTTCTTTGGTCGCAAAAAGAAAATTTCTAACTTGCATAACTATAATTTATATTTTTCATTAATTAAATTAATCAACATGAAAAAACTCTTACTCATTTGGGTAATGGTAATGACTGTTTGCAGTTCATTATTTGCTCAAACAAGACAGGTAACTGGTAAAGTTACTTCATCAGAAGATGGTGCTGCTCTGCCAGGAGTTAGTGTCAGCTTGAAAGGTACCGCTCGTGGTACAACAACTGGCGCCGATGGATCTTACAAGATTTCAGTAGGTGACGGTGCAGTATTAGTATTCGGCTTTGTCGGATATAAGCAACAAACAATTTCAGTGGGAAGTCAAACAGCTATTAACGTAGTGCTGGCATCTGATGCTTCTGAATTAAACGAAGTTGTTGTTACTGCCTTGGGTTTAACCCGTACAAAAAACTCATTGCCTTATGCTGCGCAGCAAATTAAGGGAGATGAGTTAACGCGTGTCCGTTCAGGTAACGCATTCTCTCAATTATCTGGTAAGGTATCGGGTGTTCAAATTACACAAGGTAACTCAATCGGTGGTTCGACGAACGTTGTTATTCGTGGATCTAAGTCGCTGACAGGTAATAACCAAGCCATGTTTGTTGTGGATGGTGTACCGATCGATAACTCGGTGACAAACTCAACAAATCAGCGTACAGGTCGTGGAGGATATGATTACGGTAATGCTGCCGCAGATATTAACCCGGATGATATTGAGTCAATGACTGTATTGAAGGGAGCTGCTGCTACGGCACTTTACGGTTCTCGTGCATCGAATGGCGTAATCATGATCACGACAAAGAAAGCGAAGAAAGGTTTAGGTTTGACAATCAATTCTGGTTTGTCTGTTGGAACAATTGACAAAACAACTTTCCCTAAATACCAAAACCAATATGGTGCTGGTTATTCTGATCCATATCAAAAAGACGGTTTCTTCTATTTTGATGCAAATGGTGATGGTGTAGATGATTTGGTTGTACCTACTTCGGAAGATGCTTCATACGGTACTAAATTTGATGGTCGTATGGTTTATCACTGGGATGCTTTTGATCCTGCTGGTCCTAACTATCAAAAAGCGAAGCCATGGGTTGCTGCAGCGAATACCCCTGAAAAATTCTATGAGACTGCGATTTCTAATAATACAAATATTGCATTAGATGGCGCAACGGATAAAGGATCTTTCAAATTAGGGTATACGCGTAACGAAGATCGTGGTACATTGCCGAATTCATCGGTGATTAAGAACATCATGAACATTTCAGGTACGTATCAGATTTCACCTAAGTTAGTTGCTTCGGCTACTTCTAACTTCTCGGTTGTTTCTGGTTTAGGTCGTTACGGTACAGGTTATGATGGATTGAACGTAAATCAAAACTTTCGTCAGTGGTATCAAACGAACGTAGATATATTAGAGCAAAAAGAAGCTTATTTCCGTAACAACAAGAATGTTACTTGGAACTGGTCTGATCCTTCATCAGCTGCAGGTTTGAAGCCTATTTATACAGATAACTACTATTGGACTCGTTACCAGAATTATCAGAATGATACACGTACACGTGTATTTGGTAATGCGATGTTGAATTACAAGCCTACCGATTACTTAAATATTTTAGGTCGTATTACGATGGATTCATATGATGAATTCCAAGAGGAGCGCATTGCTGTAGGTTCTACGGATATTCCTGAATATTCACGTTATGATCGTCACTTTGAGGAAATCAACTATGATTTAATCTCAAACTTTGACAAGAATTTGACGGCAGATATTAACTTGAAAGCGTTAGCTGGTTTAAACTTACGTAAGTCGTTAAACCGTTCGATTTATGCCATCACGAATGGTGGTTTGATCGTTCCAGGTTTGTATTCAATTGCAAACTCTAAAGGTACGGTTTCTGCACCTTCTGAAAATTACAATCCACGTGAAGTGTTTGGTCTTTTTGGAGGAGCGACATTGACTTACAAAGACTTCTTAACATTAGATGGAACGGTACGTCAAGACAAATCGTCTACCTTGCCAGTTGAAAACAATGCGTATTTATATTATGCAGGTTCAGCTAGCTGGTTATTCTCACATCACTTAGAAGATTTGCCTTGGTTAACTTCAGGTAAATTGCGTGCGAACTATGCAACGGTAGGTAATGATGCTCCTTGGGGATCAATCAAAAACGTATATGATCAACCGGCACCTTTCGGTTCGACTATTTTATTCTCGGTACCGGGAACGCAAAACAATCCAGGTTTGAAGCCAGAGCAAACGATTTCGAAGGAGATTGGTTTGGAAATGGCATTTATGCAAAACCGTTTTGGATTTGATTTGACTTACTACCACACAAACACGTTGGATCAAATTTTGCCAGCAGCCGTTTCTACAGCAACAGGTTATAATTCAACGTTTGTTAATGCGGGTAATATAGAGAACAAAGGTTTTGAGGTTAGCGTTTACGCAAATCCAATCAAAACTCCAGATTTCTCTTGGAACGTAAACGTAAACTTTACGCGTAACCGCAATAAAGTATTGAGTCTTTACAATGAAAGCCAAAACTTACAGTTGGCCTCTTTCCAAGGTGGTGTTACGTTAAACGCTACTGTGGGTGAGCCTTACGGTATTTTGAAAGGTAGAACATGGAAGTTTGTGAATGGTGAGAAATTAGTGAAAGCTAATGGATACTATGACATGACGACAACTACGACGAACAACATCGGTAATGTTAATCCGGATTGGATCGGTGGTGTAAACAACTCATTCCGTTACAAGAATGTAACATTTAGTTTCTTGATTGATGTGAAAGCTGGAGGTTCTATCTTCTCGTTGGATCAATATTATGGAGCTGCAACAGGTGTGTTAGCGGAATCAGCATTGCTGAATGATTTAGGCAAGCCTTCACGTAATGATTTAGCTGATGGTGGTGGTGTTATCGTACCAGGTGTTTTAGCGGATGGTTCTAAAAACACCAAGCGTGTAGGTAATGACTATGGTATCTTCGGATATTACCGTAATCCACAGCATGCGTTCATTTACGATGCATCGTTCGTAAAATTGCGTGAGGCTAACTTAACCTATTCATTGCCACGTGCAATCGTAGCTAAGTTAGGTGGCGTGAAGGGAGTAGATTTATCTGTTTTCGGACGCAACTTGTGGCTTATTCACAAGAACATTCCTTATTCAGATCCTGAGGAGAATTTATCTGCAGGTAACTTGCAAGGATATCAATCAGGTGCGTATCCAACAACTCGTTCCGTTGGTTTTAACGTGAAATTATTGTTTTAATCATCCTAAATATTAAGATACAGATGAAAAGAATATTTTTAGTTTTTGTACCGCTTTTGTTTCTTGCATCAGCTTGTACAGAGGATTTAGCCTCACTAAATGTGGAAACAAAAAAGCCGGCTGCTATTCCAGCACCGACCTTGTTTTCAAATGCAGTTAAGTCGCTTGCGGGCAACTTAGCTACTGCCAGTGTGAACGTTAACGTGTTCCGTTTTACGACTAGCCAATGGGCTATGGCCGTATATCAAGATGAAGCACAATACGATTTTGCAACACGTGCGATTCCCAATTCATGGTGGAATGGTATGTATCGTGATGTATTAGCTGATTTACGTGAATCTGCTCGTTTAATCAACGCAGACGCAACATTGTTACCTAAGGAAAAGGCGAATAAATTAGCCATCTTAGATATCATGGAAGTCTATACATTTAGTATCCTAGTGAATACATTCGGTAACGTTCCGTATACACAAGCACTTGATGCCACACAATTGTTCCCAGTATATGATGATGCAAAAACAGTTTCAGCTAGCTTGTTGACACGTTTAAACGCATCCATCGCTAAACTTGATCCATCAGCTGCGGGCTTTACAGCATCGGAAGATGTGGTTTACAAAGGCAATGTGTCTAAGTGGGCTAAGTTTGGCAATACCTTACGTTTCAAGTTAGGTATGGTGTTAGCTGATGTAGATGGTGCTGCAGCAAAAGCTGCTGCGGAAGCTTCTGATGCGGGTGCTATTTCAGCAGCTGCTGATAATGGCTTGTTTACCTATTTAACAGCTTCTCCTAACCAAAATCCAATTCACGTGGACATCGTTTTAGGTGGTCGTCAAGATTACATCGCTGCGAAAGATTTGATGGATAAATTGTTAGGCTGGAATGATCCACGTACCGGATTATATTTCTCTACTAACAATGGAGGTAAATATGCTGGTGGAATTGTAGGTAAAGTAAATACGTATGTGGACTTCTCTCGCGCTGGTGCGAAAGTAACTGCTGCAGATGCACCTTATGTATTAGCGGATTATGTAGAAACTGAATTCTTACGTGCGGAAGCCAAAGAAAGAGGATTTACAGTAGCTGGTTCAGCTGAGTCGCATTACAATAACGCAATTACAGCTTCTATCCTTTATTGGGGTGGTACAGCTGCTCAGGCTGCTGCTTATTTAGCACAACCTGAAGTGGCGTACGCTACAGCTGAAGGAGATTGGAAGCAAAAAATTGGGACGCAAAAATGGATTGCCTTATATAACCGTCCGTATGAGACATGGACTGAAGTTCGTCGTTTAGACCAACCGAAGATCACGGCTCCTGTGAACGCGAAGTCTGGTTTTCCTACACGTCTAACGTATCCAAATACGGAGCAGACGTTGAATGGTAAGAACTACACAGCTGCTGCTTCGGCAATTGGCGGTGATGTTGTCACAACAAAATTATTCTGGGATAAAAACTAGTTAATTGTAACGTGAGTACGAAAAGGGCAACCCATTGGGTTGCCCTTTTTTTTGCCAAATAATATTTTGTTTAATGGAGCTTATAAAGAACATTTATTAATAATTCATGGGGTTTTGAGGTATGAATACTAATTTTCGAATTAATATTCATTAAACTAAACAACATGAAAAAACTAGTACTCTCCTGGGTGTTAATGATGACTGTAGTCAGTACATTATTCGCTCAAACAAGGCAAGTTACCGGTAAAGTTACTTCATCTGAGGATGGGAGTACAATTCCGGGTGTCAGTGTCAGTATCAAAGGGACCACAACAGGAACAACAACATCTGCAGACGGAACCTACAAAATTTCGGTAGGAAATGGTGCGTCGTTAGTATTCTCTTCGGTAGGTTTCCTAAACAAAACGATTCCTGTCGGTAACGCGACTTCACTTAACGTAATTTTAGAGGTAGACTCCAAAGTACTCAATGAAGTTGTCGTAACAGCGGGTGGAGTCCTGCGCGATAAGAAATCGTTAGGTTACGCTACATCAACGATTACGAACGAGCAATTGACGGTAGGTAGAACAACGAACCCCGT
>CAZUAZ010000018.1:26414-31232 GCA_964618445.1 uncultured Aquirufa sp.
GTTACGAATGCGTTTGGTAAGCAAGAGAACTTAACGGCTTATCCGAATAACGTGAAAGATATTTTCCAACAAGGATTTAATATGCAGAATAACCTTAGTTTTCAAGGTGGAACGGATAAATCAGCATTTAGATTTTCATACGGAAATTTGCAAGAAAAAGGTATTCTAAGCAACAATTCGCTAAATAGAAACAACTTTACCTTGAATGCAAACTCTCAGGTTTCGGAGAAATTATCTGCTAGTGTTTCTGCACAATACATTACGTCTGTTTCAGAAAGATCACAAATTGGTAACCAACTTTCGAACCCGTTCTTTAGATCATGGTTTATGCCAAGAAACTATGATTTATCAGGAATTCCATTCGAAGATCCTGCTACTGGAAATCAGGTATTTTTTGATAACACAGATAACCCATATTGGACGTTGAAAAATAACACATTCAATGATGAGTTGGATCGTGTAATCGGTAATGTGGCCTTGAAATATTACCTAAAGCCATGGTTAGCGGTTAATTATCGCTTAGGTGTTGACGCATCTGCCTATGGTACAGCGGGTTATGACCAAATTGGTGCACGTGGTGGTGCCAACACATCTGCTGGTGGGACAGGAGGTATAGCGAATAGCTCGCTAACGCAGCGTGATATGAACTCCTATTTTCAGATCATTGGTAATAAAAATATTACGGATGATTTGAAGTTGGACTTCAATATCGGAAATGAGATTGTTGATAGTAGATCCACTTTCATGAGTACGACGGGTAGAAATCTCGCAATTAGAGATCTAAAGAATATTTCCAATGCTTCGGTCGTAACAGCATTTAATCAAACATCAAACAGAAGATTAGTTGGTATTTTCGGGGAGTTTAACTTTAGCTACAAAGGTTATGCTAACTTGAGCTTTACAGGTAGAAATGATTATTCTTCTACATTTGGTAAAGGTCAGAATTCATATTTTTATCCATCTATTGCGGGTAGTTTCATCGCGACAGAGGCTTTCCCTGCATTAAAGTCGAATGTGTTAAGTTTCTTGAAATTATCCGGAAACTATGCTAAAGTAGGTAAAGAGGCAGGTACCTATGCAACTAACACCTTGTTCCTTTTAGCAGGAGCTAGTGATGGTTTCGGTCCAGTGATCAACTTCCCTTACAACAACTTAGGTGGACGTACCTTGAGCAATACGCAGGCTGACCCGAACTTGGGACCTGAGTTTACGACGTCTAGAGAAATAGGATTAGAAGCTAAATTCTTCAAGAATAGAGTTGGTATTGAAATGAATTATTTTAACACCTTGTCTACAGACCTAATTTTTGCTGTACCAGTGGGTCCATCTACTGGTTTTACTTCGCAGAACAGAAATGCAGGTTCATTGAAGCAAAAAGGATTTGAATTGTTAATTACAGCAACTCCTATTCAAACAAGTAATGGTTCATGGGATATATCAGCTAATTTTACAACGCTTAACCCAATTGTTGAATCGTTGGCAAAAGGTGTTGAGTTTATCCAATTAGGTGGTTTCACTACGCCTGGTACACGTCTATATGCAGGTCAACCTTATGGATTATTATTTGGTTCTGTATTTAATAGAGCACCAGATGGCAAGAAATTGATTGGTGCAAACGGTTTAACATCGTTGAGTCCTTTACAAGGTGCTATTGGTAATACAAACCCGGACTGGACAGCTGGTATCACGAACAACATTCGTTACAAGAATTTCAATTTCAATTTCTTGATTGATATCCGTAAAGGTGGTGATGTGTATTCACGTAATATTGGTGACTTGTATCGTAGTGGTACGGCAAAAGAAACGGCTGAATTTGACCGATTCACTGCCAATGGTGACTTAGCTAAGCCGTATATTATTGATGGTACTTTGGCGAATGGTCAGCCGAATAACATTGCTGTTACAGCGCAAGATTATTGGAGTAATATCTACAATTTTGGTACGGGAGAATCCTATGTATTTGATGGTTCTTGGTTACGACTACGTGAGGCTTCCATTTCATACACGGTGCCAAGTAAAGTATTGGCCAAAACACCAATCGGCAAGATGGAGCTAGGACTTAACGGTCGAAACCTATGGTTGTACGCTCCAAACTTCCCGCATTTTGATCCAGAGACCAATGCGACGGGTGTGACAAATTCACAAGGTTTTGAGGCAAATGGTTTACCTCAAAGTAGAAATTATGGTTTCTTCTTACGAGCTACTTTTTAATCATAAATATTAATAAGCATATGAAAATTATCAGATATATATCAATGAGTTTGGTAGCCGCTGTTTTTGTGGTTACAAGCTCTTGCGACAGTTATTTGGACATCAATGTTAGTCCTAACTCGCCAACATCCGCACCAATCTCTCAAGTGCTAACGAGTGTAACCGTTAACGTAGGCTTTAGAGGTGGTAGCGATATGCATCGTTTTACTTCCCTGATTGCGCAGCAATTTGCTGGGCAAGGAGCGGCAGGTACGCAATCACGTGAATATGCTAGATATCTAATTCAGCCTACTGACGTGAACGCTTTATACGCGTCTTTATTTGCTGGGCAGTTAGCAGATATCGAATATATCATTGCCAATAGCGAGAAAAGCCCACACTACCGTGGTGTTGCCCGTATTTTAAAGGCATACGTATATTCTCAGGCAGTTGACATGTGGGGTGACTTACCCTATTCGGAAGCATTTAAAGCACCCGAGATTAATCAGCCGAAGCTTGATGATGATGAAGTTATTTATACTAAAGTCATTGAGTTAATTGATCAGGGTATCGCTGATGTGAAGGCAACTACATCCGCCTTGAGTCCAGGAAATGATGAGACAATATTTTTGGGTAACCGTACGCGATGGGAGCGCTTAGCGAATACGTTGAAGCTGCGTTTGTTTTTACATTATTCAGCTAAGGATCCTGCTTTTGCTAAATCTAAAATGGATGCCCTTGTTTCAAGTAATGCGATCTTCTTAAGTTCGAATGCGGATAATTTCCAAATGAGCTTTGTAGACGCGGTTTCGTCTCAAAACTCAATCCATCAGTTTGAGATTTCAAGACCAGATCAGTTTTTCCCGAATAAGACGCTTGTAGACATGATGAATGCGACTGCAGATCCAAGAAGACCATTCTACTTTACTGACTTCCCTTTTGGTTCAGGGAACTACAGAGGGGCTAGCCCAGTAGATGGTCAGTCATTTGCTTATTCTCGCTTGCATACATTCTTGCGTGGAAACTTGAAATCTGCCATTCCTGCTACGAGTGTGAATGCTTCAGGTGCTATTGTTGCAGCCGCAGCATATAATAATGTATATACAGGTGCTGCACCGATACGCTTATTAACTTTTGCAGAGTATAATTTCATCCGTGCAGAGCATGCATTACGATATGGTGCAGGTGTAAGTGCGGCGGAAGGTTTCTTTAGAGAAGGTATCAGAGCATCCATGAGCATGGTGGGCGTAAGCGCTGCAGATCAAAATGCATACATTGCTGCGCAAGGTAATTTGAATGCAACTTCGTTAGAGGGGAATATTGCAAAAATTATCACGGAGAAGTATGTTGCGAATTATGGTGTGGCTGTAGAGCCATGGAACGATTGGAGACGTACAGGCTATCCTGCGCTTAGAGCAGTTGACGCGAGCGTTGCAGCCATGACAGGCGGTATTCCTCGCTCTTTGTTCTATCCTGATTCAGAGGTTAGTTCCAATACTAATTTTAAACAAAAATCGAACATGTTATCTAAAGTATTCTGGGATACAAGACCATAATACAGTTTGTTTAATCTTACCTATCGAAGGCTGTTCTTTCCCAAGGACAGCCTTCGATGTTTAGACGCGCGTACGTATGGGAAAATCAATAGCGTTTCAACTTCGGTTTCACCCTATTTTCACCAAATTTTCTATTGTTTACTCGTGGTCTGGTAGAATAATTATAAACAAATAGTTGGTTTTTGAAGTTTCGGTAGTAAATTTCGGATTCTAATTCATTCATTAAACTAAACAACATGAAAAAACTAGTACTATCCTGGGTGTTGATGATGGCTGTAGTAAGCACATTATTCGCCCAAACAAGGCAAGTTACCGGTAAAGTCACTTCGTCTGAGGACGGGAGCGGTCTTCCGGGCGTAAGCGTTAGTGCCAAAGGTTCTTCTAAAGGAACAACGACGGCTGCTGACGGTTCTTACAAAATTTCAGTTAGCGACGGCGCTTCTTTGGTGTTCTCGTTCGTTGGCTTTAGCTCACAATCCGTAGCAGTAGGTACGCGTGGAGTGATCGATGTGCAATTGCAAGTAGATAACACGCAGTTGTCTGAGGTGGTTGTCGTAGGTTACGGAACCAGAAAGCGTCAAGAGTTTACAGGTGCTGCTTCTTCAGTAAAAGCAGCTTCAATCGCTGAGCGTCCGGTACAATCTTTCTCACAAGGATTGACAGGTCAAGCAGCCGGTGTTAACATTACACAACCAAACGGTTTGTTAAATAACCCTCCTGTTATTCGTGTACGTGGTTTGAGTTCATTATCATTGAGCTCGTTTCCTTTAGTTGTTATTGACGGTATTCCAATTTCTACAGATAACGTTTCGGCTAACTCAACAACCAACAACCCATTGGCAGATATTAACCCATCTGACATTGAGTCAATCGATATCTTGAAAGATGCGGCTTCAGCTGCGATCTACGGATCTCGTGCGGGTGCTGGTGTTTTGTTGATCACAACCAAGCGTGGTAAGTCAGGAAAAGCAAAAGTTTCGATTGAATCTTGGGCTGGTGTTTCACAAGCAGTACGTCTTCCAGATGTATTAAATGCGGAACAATACATGTTGCACAAAAATGGTGCAATTGC